>SFHI01000056.1 GCA_004555705.1 Clostridiales bacterium
CCCTAACAAACCGTCCTGAATTGTTGGGGGATTGCCACACCAGGAAAGCGGACTGGTTCGCAATGACAGTTCTTTTTTAGTGCTGTAAACAACAATTTACCTTCCCAATCCGTTGGGGCTGGGGATTAGGTGCGAAGAAAATTCACAATTGAGGCGATTGCATATCCCGTGGGGATATGCTATACTGTTACCAATCATACACCCGGAGGCGTTTATGACGGACTTTACCGATTTTCAGCAGAAATTATCCGCTTTTTTGCCGGATTTGAAGGTTTGTTTCGGGGAACCCATGGCAAAACACACCTCCTTCCGCATCGGCGGTGCGGCGGAGGTCATGGCTTTTCCGAAAAGTGCGGAGGAACTTGCGCAGCTTCTGAAAGTGTCCGGTTTATTGGACACAAAGCCTGCTATCCTAGGAGCAGGAACCAATGTTCTGGCTCCTGACGAGGGGCTGCGGGGGCTCACCATCTGCCTGAAGGACGCCCTGAACGGCATGGAGCGTTTGGACGATACCCACATCCGGGTGATGGCGGGGGTAACCATGACGAGGGCTGCCATGTTCGCCGCGGGGCTGGGGCTTTCCGGGCTGGAATTCGCCCACGGGATTCCCGGCAGTGTGGGCGGCGGCGTGTATATGAACGCCGGGGCCTATGGCGGGGAAATCTGCCAGGTCTGCGAGCAGGTGGAAGTGATGGATTTCCAGGGGAAGCTGTCCGTTTGGGACAACGCCCAAATGGGCTTTTCCTACCGGCACAGCCGCCTGCAGGAGCGGGAGGCCATTGTGGTCAGCGCCCTGTTCCGCCTGGAACAGAAGGACCCCCAGCAGATTCGGGATAAAATGAAGGAGCTGATGGCGAAACGCTCCGCTTCCCAGCCTCTGGACCTGCCCAGTGCGGGTTCCGCCTTTAAGCGGCCCCAGGGTGGCTATGCCGCCGCGCTGATCGACCAGGCGGGGCTGCGGGGGTATCAGGTGGGCGGCGCGGCCATTTCTCAGAAGCACACGGGCTTCGCCGTGAATCTGGGCGGCGCCACCGCCAAGGACGTCCGGCAGCTGCTGGACGAGGTTTCGGAAATTGTTTACGAAAAATCCGGCATCCGCCTGGAGCCGGAGATTCGGATATGGTAATTTGATTATGAAGAGATGAAACGATAAATTGGTGTTTATAATTGACAATTAACAATTGACAATTGACAATTAAGGAATCCCTTCGGGATGAAAAATAAAATCTTTATGGTCAGAAACAAAGTACTTTATTTCAAAATCGTCCCGTAGGGACACAATAATTGTCAACTGTCAATTGTCAATTGTCAATTCGGCGAAGCCGTTCAAACAACAATTTACCGCTGTCGATTATAGAAACAGAAAGGAGATCGCCATGACTATGTCCTTTTCCGCGGCGGCCAAGGCGGAGGTCTGCCGGGTGGTGCCCCAGAATCACTGCTGCGCCCTGGCGGAGTGCTTCGGGATTCTGCTGTACTGCAACAGCTTCCGTGGGGACGGCATCCGGATCATCACCGAGAGCCGGGAATTTGCCCAGAGGCTTCCCAAGCTCTTCCGGAAGGCCTTCTCCATGAGCTTTGATACCTGCCCCGAGGAAACGGAACGGAAGCTGGTGTTCCAGATCCGGTCGGAGCGCAAGCTCAATACCATCATGGAGGCCTACGGCTTCAGCCGGGAGGACACCCTGGCCCTCCATGTGAATCTGGCCGTGGTGGAGGAGGAATGCTGCAAGGCCGCCTTCCTCCGGGGCGCTTTTCTGGCGGGGGGCAGCGTTACGGACCCGGGCAAGGGCTATCATCTGGAAATGACCACCACCCATCAGAGCGTATCCCGGGAAACCTTCGCCCTGATGCGGGAGGTCATGGGCTTCTCCCCCAAAACCGCATCCCGGGGCGGGGGCCAGGTGCTGTACCTGAAGCAGAGCGAGCAGATTTCGGACTTTCTCACCTACATCGGCGCGCCGGTGGCGGCCATGGGCATCATGGAGGCCAGGCTGGAGAAGGAGCTGAACAACAAGGTCAACCGCCGCTGCAACTGTGACGACGCCAACACTTCCAAGGTGGTGGAGGCTGCCCAGGAGCAGCTGGCTGCCATCCGCAAGCTCCGGGCCAGAGGACAGCTGGAGAACCTTCCCGGAAAGCTCCGGCAGGCGGCTGCCGCCCGGGAGGAGAACCCTGAATCCGCCCTGACGGAGCTGGCGGAAATGATGGAGCCGCCCATCACCAAGAGTGCCATGAGCCACAGGCTGAAAAAGCTGGTGGAGCTGGCCGGGGAGGGAACGCCATGAGCTTTGTACATCTGCATCTGCATACGGAGTACAGCCTCCTGGACGGCGCCTGCCGGATTGACGGGCTCATGGACCGGGTGAAGGAGCTGGGCCAGACGGCGGTGGCCATCACCGACCACGGCGTCATGTACGGCTGCATCGATTTCTACAAGGCCGCCAAGGCCGCCGGGGTCAAGCCCATCATCGGCTGCGAGGTGTATGTGGCCCGCCGCCGGATGGAGGACCGGGTTCACGGCCTGGACAACGACCCCTACCATCTGGTGCTCCTCTGCAAGGACCGCACCGGCTACGAAAACCTGTGCAAGCTGGTTTCCGAGGCCTTTATCCGGGGCTTTTACGGCAAGCCCCGGGTGGATTTGGAGCTGCTGCGGCAGTACCATGAGGGGCTCATTGCCCTGTCCGCCTGCCTGGCGGGGGCCATCCCCCAGTTTCTGATGGACGAGGACTACGCCTCCGCCAAGGCTTACGCCCTGCAGATGGCGGAAATCTTCGGGGAGGACAATTTCTACCTGGAGCTGCAGGACCACGGCATCGACGCCCAGCAGCCGGTGAACCAGGGGGTCCGCCGGATTGCCCGGGAGACGGGGCTGCCCCTTGTGGTAACCAACGACGCCCATTACCTGCGCCGGGAGGATGCCAAAATGCAGGATGTGCTGCTGTGCATCCAGACCGGCAAAACCGTGGACGACGCCAACCGGATGCGTTTCCAGGGGGATGAATTCTACCTGAAAAGCGAGGAGGAGCTGCGAAAGCTGTTCCCCGGCTGTGAGGAAGCCTTCGAAAACACGGTGAAGATTGCCCAGCGGTGCAATCTGGAGTTCACCTTCCACGAATATCATCTGCCCGCCTTCCCGGTGCCGGAGGGCTTCACCAACGAGGAATATTTCCGCAAGCTCTGCATGGACGGCTTCCGGGAGCGGTATGTGAATCCTCCGGACAGCTACCGGCAGCGGCTGGAATATGAGATTTCCGTCATCAGCCGGATGGGTTATGTAAACTACTACCTCATTGTTTGGGACTTTATCCACTATGCCAAGGAGCAGGGCATTCCGGTGGGCCCGGGGAGGGGCTCCGGTGCGGCCTCCATCGCGGCCTACTGCATGCACATCACCGAAGTGGATCCCATGAAGTACGCCCTGATCTTCGAGCGGTTCCTGAATCCGGAGCGGGTGAGCATGCCCGACTTCGATACCGACTTCTGCCAGGAGCGCCGGGGCGAGGTCATCGAGTACGTCATGCGCAAATACGGCGCGGATCATGTGGCCCAGATTGCCACCTTCGGCACCATGGCCGCCCGGGGCGCCATCCGGGATGTGGGCCGGGCGCTGAACTTCTCCTACGCGGAGACCGACGTGGTGGCCAAGCTGGTTCCGGCTACCCCCCACATCACATTGAAGGAGGCCCTGGAGGTCTCTCCCAAGCTGAAGGAGATGTATGACGGGGACGAGCGGGTTCGCCAGCTTATCGACACCGCCCGGAGCCTGGAGGGTATGCCCCGGAATGCCTCCACCCACGCCGCCGGCGTGGTGATTACCGCCCAGCCGGTGTGCAGCTATGTGCCGCTGTCGCGGAACGACGATACCATCGTCACCCAGTACACCATGACCACCATCGAGGAGCTGGGCCTTCTCAAAATGGACTTCCTGGGCCTTCGGAACCTGACGGTGATCCGGGACGCGGAGGAGCAGATTCAGAAGCTCCACCCGGAATTTGCCATGGCGAATATCCCCGACGACGACCCGGAGACCTTCCAAATGCTCACCGAGGGAAAGACCCAGGGTGTGTTCCAGCTGGAATCCGCGGGCATGACCGGGGTCTGCGTGAACATGAAGGCCAGCTCCATCGAGGACATCACGGCCATCGTGGCCCTCTACCGGCCGGGGCCCATGGACTCCATTCCCACCTTCATCGCCAACAAGCTGGATTCCCGGAAGGTGACCTACAAAACACCCCTCCTGGAGCCGATCCTGAAGGTGACCTACGGCTGCATCGTCTACCAGGAGCAGGTCATCGAGATTTTCCGCAGCCTGGGCGGCTACACCATGGGGCAGGCGGACAACATCCGCCGGGCCATCTCCAAGAAGAAAATGAAGGTCATCGAGGCGGAGCGGAAAACCTTTGTCTACGGCGACCCCCAGCAGAACATTGCCGGCTGTATCGCCCACGGGGTGCCGGAGGTGGTGGGCCAGTCCATCTACGATGAAATCGTTGCCTTTGCCAACTACGCCTTCAACAAGGCCCACGCCGTGTGCTACGCGGTGGTGTCTTACCAGACCGCCTACCTCAAGTGCCACTACCCCCGGCAGTATATGGCCGCGCTGATGACCTCGGTCCTGGACTCCGCCACGAAAATCTCCGGCTACATCGCCGAGTGCAAGGAGCTGGGGATTCCCGTGCTGCCGCCGGATATCAACCACTCCGAGGACCATTTTACCGTGGAGGGGGACGCCATCCGCTTCGGCCTGGGGGCGGTGAAGAACGTGGGTATCGGGCTGATTCGCACCATGTCTGCCAAGCGCCGGGAGGGCGGCCCCTTCAAATCCCTGGAGGACTTCCTGGATCGGATGGGGGAAGGGGAGCTGAACAAGCGGGCCGTGGAGAATTTCATCAAATGCGGGGCCATGGACTGCTTCGGAAATCACAGAAGCGAGCTGCTGGCGGTGTATGAAAACATGATGGATTCCATCGCCTCCTCCCGGAAGCGGAATCTGGAGGGCCAGCTGGGGCTCTTTGCCATGCTGGACGAGGAGGACGCCGCCGGAAAAATCCCTATTCCCAAAATGCCGGAGCTGAGCAAAGCCGATCTCATGGCCATGGAGAAGGAGACCACCGGTATCTACATCACCGGGCACCCCATGGACGATTACAGGGGCTTCCTGAAAAATACCCATGTGATGCCCATGGGCGCGCTGCTGGACCCGGACAGCAAGCTCCGGGACGATGAAATCGTCAGCGTGGCGGGCATCGTGCAGAGTGTGAAGATGAAAACCACCCGCAATAACTCCATGATGGCCTACATCACCGTGGAAGACGACACCGCCTCGGTGGAGATGCTGGCCTTTTCCAGTGTGCTGGGCCAGTACGGGGGCTACCTGAAGGAAAACTGCGCCGTGGTAATCACCGGACGGCTGTCTCTGCGGGACGATAAGGAGCCCCAGGTGGTCATCAACCGGGCAAGGCCCATTTCCGACTTCGCCGAGCGGCCGGACCGGGAGGAGAAAGCCCCCACCACGCTGTACCTGCGGCTTCCGGGAGAGGAGGGCCCCCTGTATCCCAAGGTTCGGGCAATTCTCAATATGTTCCCGGGCTCTTTCAGCGCTGTGGTGTATTTTGCCGATACCAAAGCCCGCCGGGGCACCCGCTGCGCCTTCGGGGAGAGTATGCTCCGGGAGCTGAAAAACTTGCTGGGAGAGGCAAATGTGGTGCTGAAATAGCTTCCTATTTTGAAATATTTATGCTATACTATTCATTTGGAAGGAGCGGATGCCGTGTTGAAGCGAATATGGGCGCTGGGGCTGATCCTTGCGGTGCTGAGCCTCAGCGGCTGCGCCATGCGGACGGTGGAGGAGCTGTACAAGCTCCCCAAACGCTCGGAGGAGTATGACAGGCTCCAGTCCGCCATCGACATTGCCATGGCGGGGCTGGATTATGCCGCGCCCCTTTCCGGGACGAACCGGCAGACCCTGCAGACCGCCGACCTGGACGGAGACGGCAGGGAGGAATACCTGGTCTTTGCCAAGGGAAAATCGGACAGACCCCTGCAGCTGCTGATTTTTCAGCAGGACGCGGAGGGGGGCTACCAGATTCTGGAGGTCATCGGCTTCCGGGGCACCTATTTTGAACAGGTGGAATATGTGCAGATCGATGACCAGCCCGGCTGCGAGATCGTCCTGGGACGCCAGCTCAGCGATCAGGTGGTGGGTACGCTCTCCGTGCTCTCCTTCACGGGAGGAAGCGCCAGACAGCTGCTCAGCACCAGCTATTCCAAATTCGTCACCTGCGACCTGAACGGAAACGGGCGGGAGGACCTGATGGTTCTGCGTCCCGGAGAAACGGATGTGGGCAGCGGCGTTGCCGTGCTCTACAGCTACACCGGCGACGCGATGGAACGCTCCGTGGAGGCCAGGCTCTCCGCGCAGCCGGAGGATGTGAAACGGATTTCGGTGAGCAAGCTCCACGGCGGCTTCCCCGCGGTTTACGTTTCCAGCACCGGAAAACAGGACGCGGTGGTCACGGATGTGTTTGCCATGCGGGATGACCGGTTTGTGAATATCACGGGCGGGGCCAGTGTGGGCTCCCTGCGCAACTACGCCGTGTATGCCGATGATCTGGACGGCGATGGAATATTTGAGCTGCCCAGGCTGATCCCTCTGAAGCCCATTACCAGCAAGGGCGGCACCGAGAAGCAGTATTTGCTCCGCTGGTACTCCATGGACCTGCGGGGCAACGAGGTGGACAAGCTGTGCACCTTCCACAATTTTGCCGGCGGGTGGTACCTGATGCTGGAAAGCAACTGGGCCAGCTACCTGACCATGGAACAGTTGGGCAACAGCTACAACTTCTATATGTGGAACGGGGACTACGATCAGGCGACCATCCTGTTCACCATCAGCGAGCACGCCGGCAATGACCGGGAATTTCAGGCCACCCAGAATAACCGCTTCGTCCTGCACCGGGCGGAGGGGGTTACTTACGCAGGGAAGCTGGAGTCGGGCTCTGCCCTCTACGGCTTTACGGAGGATTATTTGGTGAACAGCTTCCGGCTGATTCCCCAGGACTGACGGGCACAGAAGGGAAGAGAATTATGAAAAAAGTTCTGATTTTGGAAGATGAAGTCAATATTCGAAGCTTTGTGGTCATTAACCTGAAGCGGGCGGGCTACGATGTGATCGAGGCCGGAACCGGCCAGGCCGCTCTGGACGCCATCGCGGCCAACCCGGACATCGGCGTGGCGATCCTGGACATTATGCTGCCGGATATCGACGGGTTTGAGGTCTGCCGGAGAATCCGGGCCACCTCCAAGCAGATGGGCATCATCATGCTCACCGCCCGGACCCAGGAGATGGACAAGGTCACGGGGCTTATGACCGGGGCCGACGACTATGTGACCAAGCCCTTCTCCCCGGCGGAGCTGACTGCCCGGATTGACGCCCTCTACCGCCGCATCGGCGGGGACAGCTCGGCAAGCTCCGAGCTTCTGACCCAGGGGCCCTTTGTCATGAACACCCGCAACCACACCCTGGAAAAGAACGGTACCCGTATCCGCCTGACCCAGGTGGAGTACGCGATCCTGAAGCTCTTCATGCAGAATCCCGGCCGGGCTCTGTCCCGGGAGGACATCCTCTCCGCCGTGTGGGGCAGGGATTACGAGGGCGAGCTGAAAATCGTGGACGTGAACATCCGCCGTCTGCGGATCAAGATCGAGGACGATACCGCCAATCCCACCTATATCACCACGGTGTGGGGCCTGGGCTATAAGTGGGGCGCGTAAGAGCAGATGGCGACAGAATCCTCAAAACGTGCGGGGGGGCTGCGCCGGCGGTGGCTCATCAATACGCTGGGCGTGGTTTCCTCCCTGGGACTGGTGTGCGTGCTGGCGGTGACCGCGTCCTTCGCGGCCTACTACTATTCCAATATGCAGTCGGACCTGGAAAGCCGGGCCAGAACCACCACGGAGTTCTTCGCGGACTTCGTGAACCAGAATCATGACGAATTCATCCAGTCCTGCATTACCTACACCGAAACCTACGAAAAACGCAACACCATCGAACTGCAGTTCTTCGACAGCCAGGGGAAAATCGTGGCCTCCTCCTACGGCCACTGGGCGGGGGATTCCCCCTCCACCCCGGAAATCCCGTCCGCCATCAGCACCCGGGACGCGGATGCCTATGTGGGCAAGGACCCGGTGACCGGAGAGCGGATCATCGCCGTGTCCGGGCCGGTGATCTATTCCAGCGGCGAGGTGGTGGGGGTATTCCGGTATGTGACCTCCACCCGTCTGGTGGATGTGCAGATTTTCCTGGTGGCGCTGGTCAGCACCCTGGTGCTGATGCTGGTGCTGGGGGCGGTGCTCCTCAGCAGCACCTACTGTATCCGCTCCGTGCTGAACCCGGTGGATCAGATCATCGAGAAGGCCAAGCGGATTGCCAGCGGCAGCTACGGCGCCCAGATTCAGACCAAATATGACGACGAAATCGGAGAGCTGGCCAACACCATCAACGAGATGTCCGTGAAGATCAGCCAGAATGAGAAAATGCAGGCGGAGTTTATCTCCCAGCTGTCCCACGAGCTGCGCACGCCGCTGACCGTCATCAACGGCTGGAGCGAAACCCTGCTTGCCAATGAGGATATGGACCCGGACACCCGGCAGGGTATGAAGATCATCTCCAGCGAGGCCAAGCGGCTTACCGAAATGGTCATGGAGCTGCTGGACTTCACCCGGATGCAGGACGGCAGGGTGACCCTGACCGTGGAGCCCACGGATCTGAGAAGCGAATTTGAGGATACGGTGTTCATGTACGGCAGCCGACTGGCTCAGGACGGCATCGAACTGAACTACCTGGAAAATGACCAGGAGATTCCGGAAATTCCCTGCGACCCCAAGCGGCTGCGGCAGGTATTCCTGAACATCCTGGACAATGCCGCCAAGCACGGCGGCGAGGGAAAGAAAATCGACGCCTCCATCGCCCGGGAGGGGGACTGGGTGGTGGTCCGGATTCGGGACTACGGCCCCGGCATTCCCGAGGACGAAATCCCTCTGGTAAAGAAAAAATTCTACAAAGGCAGCTCCAAGGCCCGTGGAACGGGCATCGGCCTGGCGGTCTGCGACGAGATCGTGGAGATGCACGGCGGCACCCTGACCCTGGAGAACGCTCCCGGCGGCGGAACCATGGTGACCGTCCGGCTGCCGGTGGGCGAATGAAAGGAACACTATGACACAGAAAAACGAGAAAACCTGCTGCGGGGAATTCAGAACCATGATCGGAGGCCAGGCCCTGATTGAGGGCATCCTCATGCGCGGGCCTC
Organism: Clostridiales bacterium; assembly: GCA_004555705.1. GTDB lineage: Bacteria > Bacillota > Clostridia > Oscillospirales > Oscillospiraceae > Faecousia. The sequence continues at coordinate 9,315 of SFHI01000056.1, forward strand.
AGAACGACGCCATCGCCGTCCGGGGCGCCGAGGGCATCCACCTGGAGGTGATGCCCCGGAAGCTGAATCCCCCCGGCTCCCCCAAAAGCTGGCCCTTTATCCGGGGCGTATTCAATTTCTTTGACGCCCAGGTCATGGGCGTGAAGATGCTGCTGCGCTCCGCGGACCTGGCCCCGGAGGAGTACAGCGAGGAACCCTCCAAATTCGACCTGTGGCTGGAAAAGAAGCTGGGGAATGAAAAATTCCAGAAGGCGGTGCTGTATATCGCCGTGGCCCTGGGGCTGGGACTGTCCGTCGGGCTGTTCTTCCTGCTGCCCATGGTGGTGGGAGGCTTCTTTGACCGGTGGATCGAATCCACGCTGCTGCTGAACCTGGTGGAGGGCGTCATCCGGATGGTGATTTTCCTGGCCTATATGCTGGCCGTCTCCCGGATGGGGGAGATGAAGCGGGTGTTCTCCTACCACGGCGCGGAGCACAAAACCATCCGCTGCTATGAGCTGGGCCTTCCGCTGACGGTGGAGAATGTCCGGGAGCAGACCCGGCTCCATCCCCGCTGCGGCACCAGCTTCCTGCTGGTGGTGATGGTGATCTCCATTCTGGTGTTCAGCATCGCTTCCTCTGGGCTGCTGGCGGTGTTTCCGGGGCTGGAGGCCATCCGGGGCAGCTTTTCCTACCGGCTTCTGATGATCGTTTTCAAGCTGCTGCTCCTGCCGCTGGTGGTGAGCATCACCTACGAAATCAACCGCTGGGCCGGGGGTCATGACAACGCCTTTACCCGGGTTCTCACGGCCCCGGGGCTGTGGATGCAGCATTTTACCACCAACGAGCCCGACGACGGCATGATCGAGGTGGCCATCGCCGCGGTGACGGCGGTGCTGCCGGAAGAGGAGGGCTCCGACCGGTGGTAAAGCAGTATGGCGAGCTGTATCTGGAGCTTCGCCGGGCGCGCGCCTTTTCCGGCAAGAGCCAGGAGGAGCTTCTGGCCCAGCGGGAGCTGTATGCTTCGGAGGAGGTCTGCAGAAAGGTGGCCCGGGCCTTGAAAAGGCTTCTGGAAGGGGAGCCGCTGGCCTATGTGCTGGGGGAGTGGGATTTCTACGGGCTGACCCTGTACGTCACCCCCGACGTGCTGATCCCCCGGGACGACACCTGCGCGGTGACGGAGCTGGCGGTGAAGAAGGCCCTGTTTTTACAGCAGGACCCCCGGATTCTGGACCTGTGCTGTGGGTCGGGCTGCATCGGTCTTGCCATTGCCAGCCGGGTGAAGGATGCCCGGGTGACATTGGCGGACCTGTCCCAAAGCGCCCTTGCCGTGGCGAAGAAGAACATCCAGCGGTGCAAATTCGGCGGGAGAGTCAACTCTGTTCGGGTGGATGCCCGTCTGGAGCCCCCGGCATTTTTGGGAAAATTTGATATGATCGTATCCAATCCCCCCTATGTGACCGGGCGGGAGATGGAGGAGCTTCCCCGCAGTGTGAAGGATTATGAACCCTCCATGGCACTTTACGGCGGGGAGGACGGACTGGACTTCTACCGCTGCATCGCGGAGAACTACCGCCGCGCCCTGAAGCCGGGAGGCTACCTGTGCCTGGAATTTGGCATGGGCCAGGGGGACAGCGTGTGCGCCATTCTGGAGGAAGCGGAATTTAGCGTTCTGGAAAGAACGAGAGATTATAATGAAAGAGAAAGAGCCGTAATTGCCCAATACGGCAGGAAGGATGATATGTAATGGCTACCAAGAAAACTACCTACGAGGCCCCCGCGCCTGCGTCTGACAAGAAAAAAGCCCTGCAGACAGCTCTGGCCCAGATCGACAAGAATTTCGGCAAGGGTACCGTGATGCGCCTGGGCGACCGGCCGGAGATGAACGTGGAGGCCATCCCCACCGGCTCGTTGGCCCTGGACGCGGCCCTGGGCATCGGCGGCGTGCCCAGAGGGAGAATCGTGGAGATTTACGGCCCCGAGTCCTCCGGTAAGACCACCCTGGCTCTGCACATCCTGGCCGAGGCCCAGAAGCGGGGCGGCGAGGTGGCCTTCGTGGACGCGGAGCACGCCCTGGACCCGGTTTACGCCGCGGCGCTGGGTGTGGATATTGACAATCTGCTGGTGTCCCAGCCCGATACCGGCGAGCAGGCCCTGGAAATCACCGATGCCCTGGTGCGCTCCGGCGCGGTGGACGCGGTGGTTGTGGACTCCGTGGCGGCTCTGGTGCCCAAGCAGGAGATCGAGGGAGAAATGGGCGACACCTTCGTGGGCCTCCAGGCCCGGCTCATGTCCCAGGCTCTGCGGAAGCTGGCGGGCACCATCGCCAAGACCAACTGCGTGGTCATTTTCATCAACCAGCTGCGTATGAAGATCGGCGTCATGTACGGAAACCCCGAAACCACCACCGGCGGCAACGCCCTGAAGTTCTACGCCTCCGTCCGCTTAGACGTGCGGAAGGTGGAGGCCATCAAGGACGGCGGCAACATCATCGGCAACAAGACCCGGGTGAAGGTGGTCAAGAACAAGGTGGCGCCCCCCTTCCGGGAGGCCGTGTTTGAAATCATGTACGGCCAGGGCATTTCCAAGTGGGGCGAGCTGGTGGACCTGGCCGTCCAGATGGACATTATCCAGAAGAGCGGCAGCTGGTTTAGCATGGGCGACGAGCGCATCGGCCAGGGCGCCAACTCCGTGAAGGATTACCTGATTGCCCACCCCGACATTGCCGAGCAGGTGGAGCAGCAGGTGCGGGAGAACCTGTGGAAGCTGAACGGCGCTGCCAGGCCGGCAGCCAAGGCCGCCGAGCGGGCGGTAGCCGTCAGCGCCGACGATTTCAGCGATGAGGATTGAGCACCTTGCCACGGCTCCGGACCGGGCGGGGAGATTCACCCTCCGCTTTGACGATGGTACAACCATGCGGCTGTACCGGCAGACGGTGGAGGATTTCGGCCTCTATGCCGGGCTGGAGCTGTCGGAGGAGGCTCTGAAAAAGCTCCGCCGGGCGGCGGGGGAGATGTCCGCGAAAATGCGGGCGGTGCGGATCGTGTCCGCCAGCTCCGTGTCCAGGCGGGATTTGGAGCAGCGGCTGGTGCGCAAGGGGGAGGACGCTCTTGATGCGAAGCAGGCCGTGGAGTGGATGGAGGGCCTGAACCTCCTGGACGACCGGGCCACGGCGGAGCAGGTGGTCCGCTCCTGCGCCGCCAAGGGCTATGGCATCTCCCGGGCCAAACAGGCCCTGTATGAAAAACGGATTCCCAGGGACCTCTGGGAGGAGGCCCTGGCGGACTATCCGGACCAAAGTGAAAAAATAGAACAGTTTCTTCGTTCCCGGCTGGACTCCCAGTCCGACCAGCGCCAGGTAAAACGGGCGGTGGACGCTCTGATCCGGCGGGGGCACAGCTACGGCAGCATCCGCGCCGTTCTGGCCGATATGCAGCTGGAGACGGAAGATTTTCTGGAGGACTGAAATGGCAAATATCGGTTTTATTTCCCTGGGCTGCGCCAAGAACCAGGTGGACTGCGAACGGATGATGTATCGTGTCCAGGAGGCGGGCCACACCGTTTGCGCGGAGGTCTCGGGCTGCGATGTGGTGGTTATCAACACCTGCGGCTTCATCGATTCCGCCAAAAGCGAGGCCATCGACTATATCCTGAAGGCCGCCGCCATGAAGGAGGCGGGGCTGGTGGGGAAAATCCTGGTTACCGGGTGCCTGTCCCAGCGCTACCAGGGGGAGATTCTGAAGGAGCTTCCCGAGGTGGACGGAATTCTGGGCACGGGCAGCTACACCGAGATTGTTCCCGCCATTGAAGGGCTGCTGGGGGAGGAAAAGGTGGAGGATTTCGGCTCCATTGACGCGCCGGAGCAGGAGACGGGCCGGATTCTCACCACCCCGGAGCATTATGCCTACATCAAAATCGCCGAGGGCTGCGACAACCACTGCGCCTACTGCGTGATTCCCTCTCTTCGGGGGAAGTACCGCAGCCGGCAGATGGACGACGTGCTCTACGAGGCGAGAGTGCTGGCCTCCCAGGGCGTGAAGGAGCTGATCGTGGTGGCTCAGGATACCAGCCGTTACGGCACGGACCTGCCCGGCCACAGGCGGCTTCTGCCGGAGCTGCTGCGCAGGCTCTGCGAAATCGACGGCCTGCACTGGATTCGGGTGCACTACGTCTACCCGGATGAAATCGACGACGAGCTTCTGGAGGTCATGGCCTCCGAACCCAAGATCGTGAAATACCTGGACATCCCCATCCAGCACTGCAACAGTGAGATTCTGAAGAAGATGAACCGCCGTGGGGACGGGGAATTCCTGCGTCAGCTATTCCGCAGGCTCCGGGAGAAGATTCCCGGCCTGGTCATCCGCACCAGCCTGATCACCGGCCTCCCCGGCGAGGGGGAGGAGGAGTTCCGGGAGCTGTGCCAGTTCCTGCGGGAAGCGCGCCTGGAGCGGGTGGGGGCCTTTGCCTTCTCCCCCGAGGAGGGCACTCCCGCCGCCGAAATGGAGCATGTGGATATGGAAACCGCGCAGAAGCGGGCGGAGACCGTGGAAATGCTCCAGTCGGAAATTATGGATGCGTGGAGCGCCGCCATGGTCGGAAAAGACCTGGAGGTGTTGGTGGACGGCTATGATGAGGAGCAGGAGCAGTTCTTCGGCCGCACCTATGCCGATTCCCCGGAGATTGATGGCCGGGTGTGGATCGCCGCGGAGGAGCCCCTCCGGGAGGGGGACTTCGTAACGGTACGGATTGACGGCTGTGTGGACGGCGATCTGACGGGTTACGCCGTGGAGGAGGAAGCATGACAAGCGCAAGCAAGATTACGATTTTGAGGGTACTGCTGATCCCCTTCTATATGGCCGCCATGTACATGACCGGGGGAGAGAGCGGCGTCTGGATGTGGTTTTCCCTGGCCATCTTCATTGTGGCCAGCCTGACGGATTTCGTGGACGGCTACATCGCCCGGAACTACAACCAGACCACGGATTTCGGAAAATTTCTGGACCCCCTGGCGGACAAGCTGCTGACCATCGCCGCCATGTGTATGTTCTGCCAGTGGGGCAGCTTTCCCGCCTGGGCGCTGATGATCGTGCTGACCCGGGAGTTCGCCGTCACGGGCCTGCGGCTGGTGGCTGTGCAGAAGGGCAACAGCACCATGGTGGGCTTGTGCGCCATGATGGTGTTTCCCGGGGTGGCCTGGCTGAATTGGCTGGTCATTGCCGTGATCGTGGTGACCACCGTGTATTCCGGCGTGGAATATTTTGTGAAAAACTGGAAGTGCCTTTGGGGATAATTTCTCCATTGTACCTGCTTTGAAAGGAGGCAGTTTTATGGCATATGTGCCGCCCTCGGACTGGGAACTGAAGGACTTTATCCGGGATCACGCGGACGCGGTGTACCGCAGCTGCGGTTTTCTCACCCTGGGACGTGGAGATGCCGGGGAGATGACCCGGGAAATCTTTCTGAAAATCCTGAATCAGGGAATGGAATTCCGGTCGGAACAGGAAGCGAGAGCCTGGATGATTCTGACCGCCTACCAGATGGGCAGAAAGGTGAGCAAGGATGCTCCGGTTTCGGAGCAGGGAAAGGAATTACAGAAGCTGAAGCGGAAGGACCGGCTGGTGGCCCTGCTGTACTACTGCGAAGGGTACCGAAAGAAGGAGATCGCGGACTTTTTAGGCTGCACGGAGGCCTCGGTCCGCAGAAGGCTGGCCAGAGTGAAGCGGCGGCTGGACGTGGACGATCCGGAGGATACTGCCCAGGAGGAGACCCCGGAGGAACCGGCAGAGGAAGCTCCTGCCGAAAAGGAACCCCCGCGGGAAGAAACGCCTCAGGAAGAGGCCGCTCAGCAGGAAGCGCCTCAGGAAGAAACAGCCCCGGAGGAAGCGCCAGAAGAGGAAACACCCCGGGAAGAAGCTCCCGCAGAGGATACGCCCAAGGAGGTGCCCGTGCAGGAGGAAGCCCCGGAGGAAGCGCCTGACCGGACACAGAGGGGAGGGGAAGCGGAATGCTGAGAAGAGACCTTCGGAAAATCTATCGGTCCTTTTCCCCGGACGCCGACCAGAAGGAGGCCCTCCAGGCGGCAATTCTGGAGAACAGACCCAAGGGAACGGACATCAAGGGGAAAAAATGGAAGCCCAAGGGTCAGACCCGGATTCGTCTGACCGCGGCGCTGATCGTGCTGCTGGTGCTGGCGGGAGGTATTTACGCCGCATGGCATTTCGGGCTCCTCACGCAGGCTTATCAGGCGGTGCTGGAGTACCGTCAGGAGCACGTCCAGGAGCAGAACACCACTCCGTCCGAAGCGCCCCCCACCGAGGAGCAGGACTCGGAGCAGACCGTGCTGGAGTCCTACAAGACGCTGGTTTCCAAATACCGGACCGCCATCCGGGAAAACTGGGACGCCACCCGCTGCATGGAGGAGGATATCAGCATCCTGGTGACCTTCCTGACGGAGCCGGATCAGCTCAGTGCCGTTCGGATGGACCTGGATGAAAACGGAGTTCCCGAATTGGTGATTACCGATGGGAACGTGATTTATGACCTGTATGCCTATGTGGAGGGCAAGGCCGTCCATGTGCTTTCCGGCGCGGAGCGGAACAGATACTCCCTCACCGCGGCAAATGAGATCGTCAATGTGGGCTCCAACGGCGCGGCCAGTACGGTATACACCTTCTACCGCTACAGCATGGGAAATCTGATCGTGGATCAGCGGGTGATTTTTGACGCGGGGGTGGACCCTGAGAATCCCTGGTTCCGGGGCTTCGGAGAGGTGGAGGATGCCGATCCCATTTCGGAGGACGATGCCAACGCCATCATCGATTCCTATCCCACGGTGGAGATTCCCTGCGTGCCCATTACGGAATACGCATAACGCCGCAGCCGCCTCACGGCAGAAGCGTGAGGCGGCTGTTCAAGGGCAGAGAAGGAACGGTAAATTGTTGTTTGAAAGGGTGTGCTCAAAAAACGCTGTCATTGCGAGCCAGTGCGCACACTGGCGTGGCAATCCCCCGGTTGAATGGAACCAGGTAACTGGTTCGCAATGACAGAAACCTTGTGGCGCACTCGGCTAAACAACAATTTATCTTCCTCCCGGCTATTGGGGCGGAAAGTTTGAAAAAGAGTAACATGGTGGACTGAATATGGTTTTTTCCAGTTTGATTTTCTTATACGGTTTTTTCTCCCTTTCGCTGCTGGCCTACAGTCTGTGCCGCAGCCGGAAGGCGCAGAATTGGGTGCTGCTGGTATTCTCCCTGATTTTCTACGCCTGGGGAGAGCCCAAGTATGTGCTGCTGCTGATGTTCATGGCCTTTGCCTCCTGGGCCTGCGCCCTGGGGGTGGAGCGGGCGTCCTCCCGGCGGGGAAAGCGCCTGTGGGTGCTGCTGGCGGCGGTTGTGGACATCGGCCTCATCGGCTACTTCAAATACGCGGGGCTGATCTGCGGGATTTTCGGAACCGTTCCGGACTTTATCCGCAGCATTGCCCTTCCCATCGGCATTTCCTTCTACACCTTCCAGCTGCTGACCTATGTGGTGGATGTGTACCGGGGGGATGCCCAGGCCCAGAAGAGCTACGCCAATGTGCTGCTGTATGCCGCGCTGTTCCACCAGTGCATCGCGGGGCCCATTGTCCGGTACAAGACCATCGAACGGGAGCTGTTCGGCGGGGAGCCAAGGAAGCCGGAGCTGGCCCAGGGTGTGTCCCGGTTCTGCGCCGGGCTTGCCAAGAAGGTGCTGCTGGCCAATCCCTGCGGCGCCCTGGCGGATACCATGATTCTGGCGGACAGCGTGGCTTCCGATGCGGGGATGCTGGCCTCCAATCTGGATCGGCTCGGCTCCACCAGCGTTCTGGGGGCCTGGCTGGGGATTCTGGCCTATGCCCTGCACATCTATCTGGATTTCTCCGCCTATTCCGACATGGCCATCGGCATGGGCAAAATGCTGGGCCTTCACTATCCGGAGAATTTCAACTATCCCTACATCTCCAGAACCGTCACGGAGTTCTGGCGGCGTTGGCATATCTCCCTGGGAACCTTTTTCCGGGACTATGTGTACATTCCCCTGGGGGGCAACCGGGGAAGCAAGCCCCGGGTGGTATTCAACACCCTGGTGGTGTGGCTGCTGACGGGCCTGTGGCACGGGGCCAGCTGGAATTTTGTGCTGTGGGGACTGTGGTTCTTTGTATTCCTGATGCTGGAGCGGAGCTTCCTGAAAAAATGGCTGGAAAAAATACCGGTTCTTTCCAATCTGTACCTCCTGCTGGTGGTCTGCCTGGGCTGGGTGATCTTCCGGTTCACAAATCTGGAGCTGGGCTTCACACTGGTCAAATCCCTCTTTGGTCTGAACGGAAATCCTTTGACCGGCTTTGAGGCGGAAATCCAGTTCCAGAGCCATGCCTGGCTGCTGCTTGCCGCTGCCGTTGCCTCGACGCCGCTGCTGCATATGCTGAAGCAGCGGCTGGAAACCTGGGTGTGGAAGCGGGATGCCCTTTCCAAGGTGTGGGATACGGTGCTCTACGGCATCGTTCCGGTGGTGCTGCTGCTGGCCTCCACGGCCAATCTGGTGGGCGACAGCTACAATCCCTTCATCTATTTCCAGTTCTGAGGTAGCTTATGCGGTATCTGAGAAAAGAAAAGAAGTCAAATGAGCCCAAGTGGGGCTACGCGGTGCCTTTCTTCGTGGCGCTGGGAATTCTGACGGTGGTGGCCTTCCTGATTCCCCTGCGGCCGGAGGTTTCCTACTCCGAGAAGCGGGAGCTGGCCAAGTTCCCGGAGTTTTCCCTCGGCGCGCTGGCGGACGGGAGCTATTTTGATGACATCACCCTGTGGTTTTCCGACACCTTCCCGGGGCGGGAAACCTGGATCACCCTGGCAAACTATGACGACAGCTTCTACGGCTATTCGGAAATCTCCATCCAGGGAGAACTGCCGGTGACGGAAACCGTGCCGCCCATCCCGGAGAACCCGGAGCCCGCCATCCCCGCCGCCACAAAGGAGACGGAGGGTGAAACCCAACCCGCCGAAACGGAACCCGGGGAGACGGAATGGGGCGGCGTGGACGCGGGAGACGCTGCCGAGATCATCCGGAACATGACCACCTTCCAGATTGGGGATTCCGCTTTCATCTTCCAGAATTTCTGTCAGGAAACCAGCGACAGCTACGCGGAAATCCTGAACCAGCTGGCCGCGGAGGTGGAGGACAAGGGGGCCACGGTGATCAGCGCCCCGGCTCCCACAGCGGTGGGCGTGCTGATCGAGGACGACTACCAGGAAAAGCTGGGCTCTGTGAGCCAGGTGAAGATTCTGGAGTACATTGGCTCCAAGCTGGACGACCGGGTCGTGGCGGTGGACACCGCCTCCGCGCTGATTCCCCACAACAGCGAATACCTGTTCTTCCGCACGGATCACCACTGGACCGCGCTGGGTGCCTATTACAGCTACAGCGCCGTCTGCGATGCCATCGGGGTGGAGGCTGTGGATATCAATACCATGGAGCCATGGGAGCAGGGGGAGTTCAAGGGCAGTCTCTACGGCCGGGTCAGCCAGCCCTATAAGCTCCGTCCCGACACGGTGACTGCCTACATCCCCAATGGGGACATCGATTTTGAGATTTACTACAGCCTGGCAAATTCCAAGCCCTGGCCCCTGTTGTCGGACACCACCAACCGGACCATTCAGGAAAAGTACCTGGTGTTCGGAACCGACTACCCCATGACCCACGCGGAAAACAAGAGCCTGCCGGACGCGCCCAATGTGATCGTGGTGAAGGACTCCTTCGGCAACTGCTTTGTGCCCTTCTTGACCCAGAGCTTCCACAATGTGTACGCCCTGGACTACCGGAAGTTCCGGGAATCCTCCGTGGCGGAGATGGTGGAAAAGTATGATATTGACTATGTGATTGTGATGCCCTATATCACGGCTATTCAGGATTCCCAGGGCCCCGGAATGCTCCGGAAGGTCTGCCTGGGCCGGTGGCAGTGAGATGAGCAAAAGTGAGGATACACAATGAATGAAAAGGAAATCGGCGAGATTCGCCGCAGACAGCGCCGGGACCGGAGCAATATGACGGCGGTGTTCGGCTGCTACGTCAACGAAAACCGGGAGATCATCTCCCAGTTCCGCCAGAGTACCGGCATCATGCCGGAAAATGAGGCGGACAAGTACTTTGGCCTCCTGCGCAAGACCCTCTCCGGGGGCCTGGGAAGAAACCTGATCGACATCACCTTCAAGACATCCCAGGTGGCAGGAAGCCCGGAACATCGGCTCCTGATGGACCTGCGGTCCAGCCGCCTGGAAAATGAGGAAATCCGGGAGGAGTTCCTGAAGAAGGTCATCGATACCGTGTCCCTGGAGGGTAACTACCTGATTTTAATGGGCTGTGACAGCTATGACGTGCCCTTCAAGAGCAAGGATGACGCCCTCCAGCCGGATTCTTCGGAGGAGACCTACCAGTACATTCTCTGCGCCGTATGTCCCGTGAAGCAGACCAAGGCCACACTGCACTATGTGCCCGAGGAGAAGCTGTTCCACGACGGGGCCATGCTGCAGCAGGTGGGTCCTCCCGCCGTTGGGTTCCTGTTCCCGGCCTTTGACAACCGGGCCACCAACATCTACAACGCCCTCTACTATACCAGGGATGTGAAGAGCAGCCAGGAGTCCTTTGTGGAGGCGGTGTTCAACGCACCCATTCCCATGCCCGCCGCCGAGCAGAAGAAGTCCTTTGAGGCCCTTCTGCAGAGCTCCCTGGGGGAGCAGTGCAGCCTGGACGTGGTGCAGAACGTCCACGACCAGCTGTGCCAGCGCATGGAGCTCCACAAGGAGAGCAAGGTCCCCGAGCCCCTCACCGTGGGCAAGGAGGACGTGAAGGAGGTGCTGTCCTCCTGCGGCGTCTCCGAGGAACACGTGGCCAAATTCAGTGTGGATTATGACGAGGTTTTCGGCTTCGAGGCGGAACTGCATCCGAAAAACATCATTGACAGCAAGCATTTTGAGATCCAGACCCCGGATGTGGTCATCAAGGTGGACCCCACCCGCAGTGACCTGGTCGAGACCCGGGTGATCGGTGGGGTGAAGTACATCATGATCTGCGCGGACGAAAACGTGGAGGTCAACGGGGTCAGCATCCAGATTCAGGATCAGGAGCCCGCCGGAGTCAGCTGAGAGATGCAGATCGAGGCTGCAGGCAGCGCGATAAATTGTTGTTTAGCGCACTAAAAAAGAAGCTGTCATTGCGAACCAGCGCGCACGCTGGTGTGGCAATCCCCCGGTTGAAAGGAGCCAGGTAACGTAACTGGGGGATTGCCACGCCAGTGTGCGCACTGGCTCGCAATGACAGCATTTATTTGACAAACACCAATTTATCGTGCTGGATGGCAAGGAATGGATCAATCTTTTTGACAGAAGGGAGATACATATGGAAGAACTGAAATTGGAAGATTTCCTGTCCTACCGTTTCCTGTCCCAGGTGCGGTTTGCGCCCGGGGGAAAACGGGCGGGCTTTGTGGTGTCGGACAGCTGCCCGGAGGAGAATTGCTACGAATCCCGGCTGTACCTGTGGGAGAACGGCGCGGTTCGCCAGCTGACCGATCTGGGCAAGGAGAACCGTTTTGTCTGGGAGGACGAAACCCATCTGCTCTTCCCCGCCGTCCGCAGCAAAAAGGAAACCAAGCGGGCGGAAGCGGGGGAGCCCTTCACCTCCTTCTACCGGCTGGACATCCGGGGCGGCGAAGCGCTGCCCGCCTTTACCGCACCCTTCCAGGCGGGAAGCCTCCGGCCTCTGGGTGGAGAAAAGTACCTGGCCACGGGCGTTGTTGATGCCGCTTGCCCGGATTTCTACGCCATGAGCGCTGAAGAGCGGGCGAAGGTTCTGGAGGAGAAAAAGGCGGACAAGGACTACGAGGTGTTCGATGAGATCCCCTTCTGGAGCAACGGCGGGGGTGTGGTGAACAAGAGCCGCACGGCGCTGTTTCTGCTGTCCGGTGGGCGGTGGAAACGGTTGACGCCGCCCTGCTTCAGTGTGGACAGCTTTACGGTGCTGGGAGAGCGGATTTTCTTCTCAGGGGAGGCCTACGAGACGAAGCCCAGCCTGATTTCTCAGCTTTGGATCGCGGATGCGGGTACCGGCGAGGCCCGCTGTTTGGCAGAAAAAAGCGGCCTTGCGGTGGAGGAGATCACTCAGGCGGGCGAAAAAATCCTGGTCATCGGCACCCGGATGGAGAAGCATGGCCTGAATGAGAACGCCCAGGTCTTTGTGCTGAACCCGGAAACCGGAGAACTCAGTCTTCTCCGGGCGGAACAGGAGAGCATGTACAGCAGCGTGGGCAGCGACTGCCGCCTGGGCGGGGGAGAAAGCTGCGGCAGCTTCGGCGGCAGCCTCTACCACATCACCACCCGCTGGGGCAATTCCCACCTGTACCGGCTGGATATGGACGGCAGCAGCACACCGGTGCTGGAGAAAGAGGGCAGCATCGACTGTATCAGCGTGGACGATACCACGGGGAAGGTGCTGATGGCTGCCATGTTCGGCCAGAAGCTCCAGGAGCTATATCTGCTGGACCCGGCCACGGGAGCGCTTGTCCGGCAGACATCCTTCAATGAAGAATGCCTCCGGGGTAAATATGTGGCGGAGCCGAAGCGGATGGTCATTCGCAGCCAGGGCCTGGACATCGAGGGCTGGGTTCTGGAGCCCAGGGACTATGACAGCACCAAGCGCTACCCCGCTGTGCTGGACATTCACGGGGGGCCCAAAACCGTCTACGGCAGTGTATTCTACCATGAGATGCAGCTCTGGGCCAACCGGGGGTATTTCGTGTTCTTCTGCAACCCTAAGGGCTCCGACGGCAGGGGAAACGAGTTCATGGACATCCGGGGCGCCTACGGCGAAACCGACTACGAAAACATCATGGACTTCACCGACGCGGTACTGCGCGCTTATCCCCAGATTGATCCGGCCCGGGTGGCGGTGACCGGAGGCAGCTACGGCGGCTTCATGACCAACTGGATCATCGGACATACGGACCGGTTTGCCTGTGCTGCCTCCCAGCGCTCCATTGCCAACTGGCTCAGCTTCTACGGCGTATCCGATATCGGCTTCTGCTTCGCCAACGATCAGTGCGACGCCAATGTATTCGACAGCCCGGAAAAGATGTGGGAGCACTCCCCCCTGCGCTATGCGGGGAACGTGAAAACGCCCACGTTGTTTATCCACTCGGATGAGGACTACCGCTGCCCCCTGGCGGAGGGATTGCAGATGTACACCGCTCTGGTGGACCGGGGGGTTCCCGCCCGGCTGTGCTGCTTCCACGGGGAGAACCACGAGCTTTCCCGCTCCGGCAAGCCCCAGCACCGCGTCCGCCGGCTGAAGGAAATCACCGATTGGATTGAGAAGTACACAAAATAAGCATACAAAAAAATCCCGGAACCGCAATGTTCCGGGATATTTTGCGGTATGCGGATTGAGGATACCCGGCAGGGCGATCAATTGTTGTTTAGCGCATAAAAAAGAACTGTCATTGCGAACCAGGCCGCAGCCTGGTGTGGCAATCCCCCGGATAGAGGGGGAATGTACCGAAAAGTGCCGGGGGAGCGGAAATTGCTGTGATTTTTGGTGGTAATCGTCACCTGGTCCCTTTCAACCGGGGGATTGCCACACCAGTGTGCGCACTGGTTCGCAATGACAGGTAATTTGTATCGCGCTCTTGTAAACAACAATTTGTCTTTCTGCTGAAAAATGGTCATATCCGCTTCACGAGAAACTCCCCACACCGAAGTGTGGGGAGTGAATTCCTATTTCTTGAAGCTGTTGACGGCGTTCACGATGATGTCGGTGCTCTGCTCAATGCCCAGCACGCCGGTATCCAGGCAGAGGTCATAGTTCTGGGCCTGACCCCAGTTGCGGCCGGTGTAGTGGTGGTAGTTCACCCGGCGGCGCTTATCCTTCTCCTGAAGCCGGGCCTCGGGGCTCTTCTCGGACTCGCCGTAAAGACGGACGATGCGGTCGGCCCGGAAGGGAATATCGGCAAACACGAACACATGAAAAGCGTCCTGGCGGTCCTTGAGGATGTAGTCCGCATTTCTGCCCACAATGACGCAGGGACCCTTGTCCGCAAGCTGGAGGATCACGCTGCACTGGATATTCCACAGGAAATCCGCGGTGGACAGGCCGTTCATCACCCCGGGGACGCCCTGGGGAGCAAACGCGTAGGAGAAGAGGCTGCTGCCGGGGGAATGCTCGCCGTTTTCCTCCACAAACTTGGGCGCGAAGCCGGATTCCACCGCGATCTGATCCACCAGTTCCTTGTCGTAGAAGGGGATACCCAGCCTCTGGGCCACCATGCGCCCGATGGTACGGCCTCCGGAACCGAATTCACGGCTGATGGTAATGATTTTCTTTTCCATACAAATGCCTCCTTCCGAATAATGGGGGAACAGGTTTTCCATCTATATTATAATCCAGGGTTGGGGGAATGTCAACAAGCGGGAAGGGGGAAACTTCCCGGTGTTTGTGGATTTTGTCAATCGGGGCAGGCCAGCACCGCAGCGGTTAAGGGGGAAACCCGCAGGCTTTCGGTGAAGGAACCCAGGGGCTCCGTCCCGGCCCGCTGGCCGTCGATGAAAAGCTGCCACCGGCCCTCGGGGAGGGGAAACCGGGTGTCCTCCGTATCCGCATGGAAGATCACCAGCAGCCGCAGACCATCGCCCCGGATGCGGAAGGCCAGGGTGTGGGGATTGGCGCAGGAAATGGGGGTGATGGCCGCGAAGATTTCCTCCCGCCGCTGCAGCCGCAGACAGGGGTGGGCCTTGCGGAAGGCGATCAGCCCCCGGTAATACCGAAGGGTCTGGCGGTATTCCGCTTCCTCCAGATTGCCCCAGCGCAGGGCGTTGACGCTGTCCGGGGAGCGGTAGCTGTTGCCATCGAACTTCCCATGCCCCCTGGGCTTGGAGCGGAGCATCTCCTCTCCCGCAAGGAAGAAGGGGACACCCTGGGACAGAAGGCAGAAAGCGGCAGCCAGCCTGCTTCTGCGGATCAGCTCTTCCCGGGAGGCGCCGGGCAGGGCCAGGGCCAAACGGTCGAACAGGGTGTGGTTATCGTGGCAGGAGACATAGTTGATGCTCTGCCCCGGAGCGCAGGCCCAGGGAGTGACCCCCATGAAGCAGGAGCGCAGGGCGTCGGCATCGGGCAGAGCCCCGGTGACGAAGCCCAGCTCACGGGGATAAAAAACGGAGCCCCGGAGCAGGTCCCGGATGGAATCGTTGAAGAAGCCGAAGCCGGGAAGCTCCCCGCTGCTGCCCTGGGTGGCCAGGCGGACGTCCGGCCGGGTGAGCTTGGTGTCCATGGACCAGCCCTCTCCGTAGAAGAGCACGTTGGGATGGGCGGCATGGACCGCGTCCATGGCCTCCCGGATGGCCCGGGTATCGATGAGGCCCACCAGGTCAAAGCGGAAACCGTCGATGTGGTACTCCTGCGCCCAGTAGCACAGGGAATCCACGATGTACTTGCGGACCATGGCCCGCTCGGAGGCGGTATCGTTGCCGCAGGCGGAGCCATTGGAGCCCGGGCGGCTGAAATACCCGGGGACGACCCGGTTGAAGCAGAAATCCTCGGCCCAATAGACATGGTTATATACCACGTCCATCACCACGCTGAGACCGGCCCCGTGGAGGGCCTTAACCATCTGCTTCATCTCGGCAACCCGAACCTCTCCGTGGAAGGGGTCCGTGGAATAGCTGCCCTCGGGCACATTGTAGTTCATGGGGTCGTAGCCCCAGTTGTACTGGTGCAGGTCCGGCCGGCTCTCGTCCACGGAGCCAAAGTCAAAGACCGGCAGCAGCTGCACATGGGTGACCCCCAGGGACTTGATGTGGTCCAGACCCGTGGGAGTGCCGTCGGGGAGGGCGGTTCCGGTTTCCGTCAGTCCCAGGAATTTGCCCTTATGGCGGATGTGGGAGCGGTGGCTGAGGGACAGGTCCCGCAGATGCAGTTCATAGATCACCGCGTCCGTGATGGGCTGGCCCCCGTGGGGATCGGTGTCCGCGTCCCACCCCCTGGGATTCGTGGAAGCAAGGTCCAGGATCATGGCCCGGCGGCCGTTGACGCCGGTGGTTCTGGCATAGGGGTCGCAGGCCTCCCGGCCGTCCACCAGGTAGGTATAGTACACCCCATTCCGGTCCCCGGGGAGGGTGACGCGCCAGGTGCCCCGGACATCCGGCTCCATGGGCAGCTCCTCCAGAAGGTCGCTGGCCCAGGGATCGCCGCTGCGGTACAGGCGGACGCGAACCTGGGCGGCTTTGGGCGCCCAGAGCCGAAGGCGGGTTTCCTCCCGGGTCCAGGTGGCCCCCAGGTCGGAACCGGTATAGGTATAGGCTTGCTCAAAGCCGGGAGAATCGTAATTGTCCTGCATGGCAGTGGGATCTCCTTTGTGTGATATTTCGCAAAGTTTCGTATAAGACAAATTATAGCATAGCCCGCGGAATATGTAAAGCAGGGATGTGCCAATCCAGCAGGGGCAAAAAAGAGATAAATTGTTGTTTACAGCACTAAAAAAGAACTGTCATTGCGAACCAGTCCGCTTTCCTGGTGTGGCAATCCCCCAACAATTCAGGACGGTTTGTTAGGGCCGGGGGATTGCCACGCCAGTGTGCGCACTGGCTCGCAATGACAGTGTTTTATATAGCGCGCACTTGTAAACAACAATTTATCTTCCCGAAAGGCAAAGCGGATTGGCGTTCCGGGGAAACGAAGAAGGGCATTGACTTGCCCCAGGGGGAATGGTAGAATCAAACTAATCAAAGAAGGAGGTTTTTGCCGATGATTGTCCCCCGCTATTACGAAAACCCGGCGATGCTTCATGAGAATACCCTGCCCCCAAGGGCCTATTACATCCCTGCCTCTCGGAGGATGGACGGCCTGGTGGAAAACCGCGCTGCCTCCGACCGGCTGCAGCTGCTCAGCGGACAGTGGCGGTTCCGGTATTTTGCCAGCATCTATGACCTGACGGAGCCTTTCTACGAAAAGGGGTTCGATGTCAGCACCTTTGACACGGTAACCGTCCCCGGCACCTGGCAGACCCAGGGGTATGATGCCCACCAGTATACCAATGTGAAGTACCCCTTCCCTTTTGACCCACCCTATGTGCCCCAGGAGAATCCCTGCGGGGCTTATGTGCTGCAGTTTCCCTATCAGACCGATCCCCGGGCCCCCCGGGCATACCTGAACTTCGAGGGAGTGGACTCCTGCTTCTACGTGTGGCTCAACGGACAGTATGTGGGCTACAGCCAGGTGGCCCACTGCACCAGTGAGTTCGACGTGACGCCCTTCCTGGAGGAGGGGGACAACACCCTGGCGGTGCTGGTGCTCAAGTGGTGCGACGGCAGCTACCTGGAGGATCAGGATAAGTTCCGCATGAGCGGCATTTTCCGGGATGTGTACCTGCTGAAGCGGCCCCGGGAGCATATCCGGGATTACCGGGTGACCACGACGCTGAGCCAGGTCACCGTGAAGCCGGAGTCCTCCATTCCTGTGACCGTCAGCCTCTATGACGGGGACGCTCTTCTGTGCAGCGGACAGGGGGATGGGGAAATCACTCTGGCTCCGGAGGGTGTAAAGCCCTGGAACGCCGAGGAACCCAAGCTGTACACCCTGGTGCTGGAGGCAGGGGACGAGGTGATCTGCGACCGGGTGGGCTTCCGGGAGATTTCCGTCCTGGACAGGGTGGTGCGCCTCAACGGAGAACCGGTCCACTTCCGGGGGGTGAACCGCCACGATTCCGACCCCGTCACCGGATTTGCCATCAGCCTTGCGCAGATGAAGAAGGATCTGCTGCTGATGAAGCAGCACAACATCAATGCCATCCGCACCAGCCACTACCCCAACGCTCCGGTGTTCTATCAGTTGTGCGATGAATATGGCTTCTATATTCTCGACGAGGCGGACATCGAGGTCCACGGCGCCAATGAGCAGGTGCGCCGGGAGGACACCCGGGAGAGCTGGCTGGAGCACTGGAGCCAGCCCATTGCCAACAATGAAGTGTGGCGGGACGCCATTGTGGACCGGGTTCAGCGGTTGGTACTCCGGGACCGGAACCGTCCCTGTGTGCTGATTTGGTCCATGGGCAACGAAAGCGGCTACGGCTGCTGCTTTGAGGCGGCTCTGGAATGGACTAAGCAGACCGACCCCACCCGGCTGACCCACTTTGAGTCGGCACTTTACGCGATTCCCAGCCGGAAAAATGACTACTCCAACCTGGACCTGTACAGCCGGATGTACCCCTCCCTCCGGGAGATTCAGGCATATCTGGATAATTCCCCGGACAAGCCCTATATCCTCTGCGAATACTGCCACGCCATGGGCAACGGCCCCGGAGACCTGGAGGACTACTATCAGATGATCCGGAAACACCCCGGGATGTGCGGCGGGTTCGTGTGGGAATGGTGCGACCACGCCATTTACAAGGGAGTGGCGGAGAATGGAAAGCCCATCTATTTCTACGGCGGTGACCATCACGAGAACCCCCACGACGGGAACTTCTGCATGGACGGCCTGGTGTACCCGGACAGACGGCCCCACAGGGGACTTCTGGAGCTGAAAAACGTGCAGCGGCCTGCCCGGGTGGTGGGGTTGGATCAGGAGAAGGGGATTCTTACCCTGGAAAACCAGCTGGATTTCGTGGATCTGAAGGACTACCTCACCATCACCTGGGAAATCACCCGGGACGGGGACACCGTGTCCTTCGGGGAACTGCGGGAGGTGCCCTCTGTAAAGCCCCATGGGCAGGGTGCTCTCCCCCTGAAGCTGGATGTGCCGGAAAAGGGACGTGCGTTCCTGAAGCTCTCCTACTTCCTTAAGGCCCCCACGGCGCTGCTGCCCCAGGGGTATCCGCTGGGCTTTGACGAGGTGGAGCTTCGCAATGCCGATGGGAGAAACCAGCGGGCGCTGGCCATTGCGGCCTCCGGGGATGGGAAAATGGAGGTTCGGGAGGATGACCGCTTCCTGACGGTGGAGGGCGAACGCTTCCGCTATCGGCTCAATAAGCTGACGGGCCTGTGGCAGTCGATGACCTGGGAGGGCCGGGAGCTGCTGGCAAAGCCCATGGAAATGAACCTCTGGCGGGCTCCCACGGACAATGACCAGAATGAAAAGGCCCACTGGTACCGGGCCTGTTACCATTTGGCCGGGGCCAGGGCCTACGACACGGTCTGGGAATGGGCCGGGGAGGAACTCCGTATCCGCAGCACCGCGGCGGTTACTGCCATTACCGTTCAGAGGATTCTGGAGGGAGAGATTTCCTGGGTGGTTCGTCCCGGCGGAGAAATCCTGGCCAGGGTGAAGATGGCCAGAAATCCGGAGTTCCCCATGCTGCCCCGGTTCGGCCTGCGGCTGTTCCTGCCGAATGAAATGGATCGTGTGCGGTTCTACGGCCTGGGACCGGGGGAGAGCTATGCCGACAAACGCCGCGCCTCCAGCCATGGCTGCTATGAAAGCGCCGTGGGGGAGCAGCATGAGGACTACTTAAAGCCCCAGGAGAACGGGAGCCACGCGGATTGCGATTATGTGATCGTGGAGGGGGACGGCCTTTCTCTGGCGGCAGTAGGGGAGGAAACCTTCTGCTTCAATATTTCCCCCTACACCCAGGAGGAGCTGACCGAAAAGCAGCACAGCTTCGAACTGGAGGAAAGCGGGTACACGGTGCTGTGCCTGGACGCGGCCCAGACCGGCATCGGCTCCAACAGCTGCGGCCCCAGGCTGGAGGAGCGCTACCGCCTGGAGCCCCAGGGCTTTGACTTCCGCCTGCGTCTTGTGCCCGGGTATCGGGAGGAAAGACGCTGAAAAGGGAAGGACAAATTGGTGTTTACAGCGCTAAAAAAGAACTGTCATTGCGAACCAGTCCGCAGACTGGTGTGGCAATCCCCCAACTTTTCAGGCTGCTACGGTAGAAGATTCCCTCGTTTTTCTGAGTTCTCGGAAAATCCGGGGGATTGCCACGCCAGTGTGCGCACTGGCTCGCAATGACAGCGTTTATTACGCTAAACAACAATTTGCCGCGCAGGTATGGAATCAATAGTTTTCGGCGTGGACCTCGAAGTAGGCCTGGGGATGGGCGCAGGTGGGGCAGATGTCGGGAGCCTGGGTGCCAACCACGATGTGGCCGCAGTTGCGGCATTCCCATACCTTGACCTCACTCTTGGCAAAGACAGCGGCGGTTTCCACATTGTGCAGCAGCGCGCGGTAGCGCTCCTCGTGGTGCTTCTCAATGGCGGCGACCAGACGGAACTTGGCGGCCAGCTCGGTGAAGCCCTCGGCCTCGGCGGTCTTGGCGAAGCCCTCGTACATATCCGTCCACTCGTAGTTCTCGCCATCGGCGGCAGCGGCCAGGTTCTCGGCGGTGGAGCCGATGCCCTCCAGCTCCTTGAACCACATCTTGGCGTGCTCCTTCTCGTTGTCGGCGGTCTTGAGGAACAGAGCGGAAATCTGCTCAAAGCCTTCCTTCTTGGCCTTGGAAGCGAAGTAGGTATATTTGTTTCTGGCCTGGGACTCGCCGGCGAAGGCGGCTTCCAGGTTCTTCTCGGTCTGGGTACCAGCGTATTTATTTGCCATAATCCATTCTCCTTTTATTATTCCGGATCACTCCGGGAGATACTTCCATTATACCATTTTTTGAGAGAATCCGCAAGCGGAAATGTGATGCCAAATGATTTTTACCGGAAATACATTTGGCGGATAAATTGTTGTTTACAGCTCTTAAATAGAACTGTCATTGCGAACCAGTCCGCAGACTGGTGTGGCAATCCCCCAACAATTCAGGACGGTTTGTTAGGGCGTTTGCCGATTTTTCCGAATATGTCGGAATATCCGGGGGATTGCCACGCCAGTGTGCGCACTGGCTCGCAATGACAGCGTTTTATTTAGCGCATACTTGTAAACAACAATTTACCTTCGCAATCGTGCGGGACGGAGGAACCCCCGGAAAGCAGTTGCTTTCCGGGGGGGGCAGAACGGATTCAGCGGGAGCCTTTGTCGTAGGGGACACCCTCGGCCTTGGGGGCGCGGGACTTCCGGGAGGTGAAGGCCAGCACCACCATGGAGGCGATGAAGGGCATCATGTTGTAGATTTCCTTGGGCCAGTTCATGGCGTTCAGGAAGGCGATGGAGTCGAAGATATTGGCCATGGCACGGAATACCGCGAAGAACAGGGCTGCCAGCGCGATTCCGGTGGGCTTCCACTGGCCGAAGATCATGACCGCCAGGGCCAGGAAGCCCATACCGGCCACGCCGATCTCAAAATTCCAGTCGCCAACCGCCGGGACGATGTAGGCCATGCCGCCGATGCCGCCCAGCACGCCGGAAATCAGCACGCCGCACCAGCGCATTTTGTAGACGTTGATGCCCACGGAGTCCGCCGCCTGGGGATGCTCGCCGCAGGACATGAGCCGCATACCGAACCGGGTGCGGTACAGCACGAACCAGGCGGCAATCAGGGCGACCACAGCCACCACGATGAACCAGTTCAGGGTCAATTTTCCAATCTGGAAGGTGAAGTCCAGATTGCACAGCGCCTTGTTGGTGGTGGAGTTATAGGAAATCTTGGGGGAATCGGAGCCGTTGATCCGCTTGGCGATGACCACGGCCAGAGCAGTGGCCAGCAGATTCAGAGCGGTGCCGCCGATGGTCTGGTCCGCTTTCAGGTTCACGGCGGAGAAGGCCAGCAAGGAGGAGTAGACCATTCCCGCCAGACCTGCGGCCAGGATGGTGAGGATGATGCCCAGGGCCACGGGAACCCCCGCAGCATTGAGAATGTTGATCATCACCACGCCCATGAGACCGCCGATGACCATGATGCCCTCCAGGGCGATGTTAATGATGCCCGAGCGTTCCGAGAACATGCCGCCCAGAGCCACCAGGGCCAGAACGCTGGCGTAAAGCAGGGTGTATTTCAGCAGCAGCCACATTACGCGTCAGCCTCCTTTCCGTTCCCCGCGGCAGCGCGGGGCTTGGGGGTGAATAGTTTCCGGATGCCCGACTTGAACAGCAGGCTGAAAGCGCACAAGTAAATCACCACGCCGGAGATAATGCTGGAGACCTCGCTGGGGAAGATGCTGGCATCCATAAAGCCGCCGCCCACGGTGATGTGGGAGATGAAGATGGCGGAGAAAATGCAGCCGATGGGGTTGGAGGAGGCCAGCAGGGCCACGGAGATGCCGTTGAAGCCCGCGGCGGGGAGGGAGGTGGAAACCAGAGGCTCCCATTCCTTGCTGCCGGAGAGGTAGAAGAGGCCCGCGCCCAGACCGGCCAGAGCGCCCGCGATGGTCATGGACAAAATGACGTTCTTCTTGTCGTTGATGCCTGCGTATTTGGCCGCGTTTTTGTTAAAGCCGCAGGCCTTCAGCTCATAGCCGAACACGGTCTTGTTCAGCACCACCCAGATGAGGATGGCCACGCCGATGGCAATGAAAATGCCGATGGTGGGCAGGAACATCTTGCCGAAATAGCCCTTTTCCCCGATGGTGATGTTGAAGGTGGGCAGCAGCGACTCCGGGGAGACCTGCTTGATGGTGTAGGTTTTGGTGGTGTTGGTGTTGTACATGGCCCCGGTACCGCCCTGGTAGATCAGAGTGTTGACGCCGTACAGGCCGATCCAGTTGAACATAATGGAGGTGATAACCTCGTTGACGTTCAGGAACGCCTTGAAGATGCCGGGCACCGTACCCCAGATAGCGCCGCCGATGGCGGAGGCAATGAGGCAGGCCCACCAGGGCAGCTTCAGCACCAGGGCGGCGTAGAGGCCAAAGTAGGCGCCCACGGTGTACTGGCCCGCCGCACCGATGTTGAACAGGCCCGTCTTGAAGGCAAAGGCCACGCTGAGGCCCGTCATGATAAGGGGCGCGGCCTGGAGAATTTCCGTCCGGACGCCCATGCCCATGGCGTTGGCAGTTTTGTAGAAGCCGCCGCTGAGGATGGCCTTGAAGCCGGAGTTCCAGGTTTTGGAGAGCATTTCCCCGAAGGTGACGGAATTGCCGTCCTGGGCCAGGGTGATCCAGCCGAGAATCAGCAGGGCAATAAAGCCGATGACGAGACCTGCCAGAATGCAGGTCAGGCTGGCAAGCAGGGAGCCCAGGCCGTCCGCGGCGTTGCCCAGGCGGGGGGCCGTATTCTTTTTACCCATTCCTTAGCCCTCCTTATCCATGCGCTTCGCACCGGCCATGTACAGACCCAGGGTCTGGGTGTCGGTGGTTTTGGGATCGAATTCGCCCACGATCTCCCCTTCGTACATGACGAGAATCCGGTCGGAAAGGTTCATGACCTCGTCCAGCTCCAGGGAGACCAGCAGCACGGCCTTTCCGGCGTCCCGCTGGGCGATGATCTGCTTGTGAATATACTCGATGGCGCCCACGTCCAGACCCCGGGTAGGCTGGACGGCGATGAGCAGCTGGGGGTCCTTGTCGATTTCCCGGGCCACGATGGCCTTCTGCTGGTTGCCGCCGGACATACTCCGGGCGACGGTAACGGAGCCCTGGCCGGAGCGGACGTCATACTGCTCGATCAGCCGGTCGGAGTAGCTGCGGATGGCCTTCCCTTTCAGGAAGCCCGCAGCCTGGAAGCCTTTTTCCCAGTAGCGCTGGAGCACCATGTTGTATTCCAGGGGGTAGTCCAGCACCAGACCGTGCTTGTGCCGGTCCTCGGGGATGTGGCTCATGCCCAGCTTGCTCCGCTGCCGGATGGGGGCGTGGGTGATGTCCTTGCCCAGAAGGGTCACAGTTCCGGCGCTGGGCTTTTCCAGTCCGGTGACCGCGTGGACAAACTCGGTCTGGCCGTTGCCCTCGATGCCGGCGAGGCACACGATCTCTCCCGCCCGAACCTGAAGGGACGCGGCCTTCACGGCGTCTTTTTTGGAGGTTTTGGAAGCAACGGTGAGATTTTCCACCTTCAGAATCACATCGCCGGGGGTGCTCTCCCCCTTGGTGGAGACCAGCTCCACATCCCGGCCCACCATCAGCCGGGACATTTCCTCCACGCTGGTGTCGGCAACCTCCACGGTGCCCATGTATTTGCCCTTGCGAAGCACGGAGCACCGGTCTGCCACGGCCTTGATCTCCGCCAGCTTGTGGGTGATGAAGAGGATGGACTTGCCCTCGGCCTTGAAGCCCCTCATGATCTCCATCAGCTCGTCGATCTCCACCAAGGCATCGGGGTCCACCTTCAGACCGTAGCGGTCGGACAGCTCCAGCACCCGCTTCCGGGCGGAAGCCCGGTCCACCACTGCACCCTTCATGGGTTCCGCGCCCAGAATGATGTTGTCCAGGACTGTGAAACACTCCACCAGCTTGAAATGCTGATGAACCATGCCGATGCGAAGGGCCGTGGCATCGTTGGGGGTGTTGATATGGACTTCCTTGCCGTCCTTTTTGATGATGCCCTTCTCCGGCTGGTACAATCCGAACAGGACGCTCATCAGCGTGGATTTTCCCGCGCCGTTCTCACCAAGCAGGGCATGAATCTCCCCCCGCTTAAGCTGCAGGGTGACATCGTCATTGGCCTTGATCCCTGGGAACTCCTTGGTGATGTTCAGCATTTCTATTACATAGTCTGCCATGTGGTCACTCCCTTGCCATTCGATTGGTTGCCTTTTTATTATAGAGGACTTTGAGGAAAATTACAACGATTTTTATTGAATCCGGGGGGATTTTCTTTGGGGAGAAACAGAATGGGAAATTGTTGTTTACAGTTTTCAAACAGGTTGGTTTGTGACTGTAGGGGAGGCATTGATGCCTCCCGGCAGCACTGCATTTTCTGAACCAACAACACTTCGGCGAATACGAACCGCGTACCTTTACGCCTAAATACGCAAGAGTATCAACGTATTACCGCCGGGAGGCATCAATGCCTCCCCTACAGTAATTAAAGTACGTTTTCAAAAATTAAACGTATAAACAACAATTTATCTGCGAAGCATTGGCGGGGAACAAAAACCTCCCCCGGATGCTTCCGGGGGAGGTGAGGGGTGCGGGGAATTATCCGATGTAGTTGACAGTGGTCTTGTCGGACACGGTGGGCTTGACGTTGTCGTCGGAGTTGTTGTCCACGACGATGGTGCCGTCAGCCAGCTGGGCCTTCAGGGCCTCATACTCGTCCACGGTGAAGGTGGTCAGACGCCAGGAACCCTCGGCGGTGGGCAGGCCCACATACTCGCCCTCGGCCAGGGAGAAGTTGGACACCTTGCCGCCGAAGTTGTCCCACTTGCCGTTGTTCAGAGCCTCCAGAACGGTCTCGGTGACGTTCTGCAGCTGCTTCATAGCGGAGGTGATGATGCACTCGTCGATGTAGTACTGGTCAACGTCCACGCCGATGACCTTGCCGTCATGCAGCTTGGCAGCTTCCACAGCGGAGGTGTAGATGCCGCCGCCGCAGGCAAAGACGACCTCGGTGCCGGCGGAGTACCAGCCCTCCATCTTGGCGGTGATGTTGGCATCGCCGAAGAACTGGCCGCCGTAGGTGTAGTTGATCTCGATGTCCACGCCCATCTCGGAGGCAGCGGCGTCAGCGCCCTGCACGAAGCCGAAACCGTAGCGGATAACGGCGGGAAC
>SFHI01000057.1 GCA_004555705.1 Clostridiales bacterium
ACCTGGCCCCATTCAACCGGGGGATTGCCACACCAGTGTGCGCACTGGTTCGCAATGACAGGTAATTTGGGACGCATCCTTACAAACACCAATTTGTCGTTCTTTTTAAATCGTTCCGGTTATGACACAATCGTTGTCGACTGTCAATTGTCAATTATTTAACGGGGGGTTGCGGATGGAAGATTATCAGCGAAGTCTGCGGGTGGGGGCTGCGGCGGTTTGCTGCGCCCTGGTGTTCCGGGCGGGGACCATGGGCCTGCCCGGGAAGCTCTGGCAGTGGCTGAAGGGCCCTGATCTTGCCGCCTTCTCCTTATATACAGAAACCTCCAGGGATGTGCGCGCCGCGCCCTCCCGGGAGGTTTTCGCATCCTTCCCCCCGGAGTCCAGCCCGCCCTGGCTTCCCACCGAGCCGGAACCGGAGCCGACGCTTCCCAGCTACTCGGAGGAGGTGGCGGTGCTGAACTCCGCGGGGGTGGAGGCGGATTTCGCCGCCCTGCTCCAAAAGCCCCTGACCTGGAACCTCCGGGACGGGGAGCCCGCCGTGCTGATCCTGCACACCCACACCACGGAAAGCTACACCCGCCGGGACGAGCCCTATGAGGAGGTGTCCTCCTGGCGGACCCTGGACGAGGGCTACAATATGCTCTCCATCGGCGACGCGGTGGCGGAAATCCTGGAGGAGGCGGGCATCCGGGTGATCCGGGACCGGACGGTTCACGACTACCCCAGCTACAGCGGCTCCTACGACCACGCCCGGGAATCTCTTCAGGCGCTGCTGGAGGAATATCCCACGGTGCGTATGGTGCTGGACCTCCACCGGGACGCGGCGGATGCCCCCTCCGGGGGCCAGTACCGGACCCTGGCCAGTGCGGAGGGGCAACCCTGCGCCCAGCTGATGCCGGTGATGGGCTCCGGGTTCGAGGGCTTCGAGGAAAACCTCAGCCTGGCCCTGAAGCTCATGGCCCAGCTGGAGCGGCAGTGCCCGGGAATCACCCGGCCCCTGGTACTGCGCAGAGCCAGCTTCAACCAGGACCTGTGCCCCGGAGCGGTGCTCATGGAGGTAGGGGCCGCCGGGAACAGCCACGCGGAAGCCCTCCTCGCCGCAAAGCAGCTGGCAAACGCCATCCTCGCCCTGGCGGGTGGAACGGAGGAAGTGGAAAATAGTGAATAAGTGGGGTATCCCTTCGGGATGATTGAAAAAGCGAACGCAGCAGTACGACAAATTGGTGTTTGAAAGGGAGCATTGCAAATAACCTGTCATTGCGAACCAGTGCGCACACTGGTGTGGCAATCCCCCGGCCCCATGGAACCAGGTAACGATTACCACCAAAAATCGCAGCAGCTCCCACTCTTCCGGGCATTTTTCGACACATTTTCCCTCTAACCGGGGGATTGCCACGCCAGTGTGCGCACTGGCTCGCAATGACAGGAAACTTTAAAACGCAGCGACAAACACCAATTTGGGGAAGTCCTCCTTCTTTTCCATGCGGCGGCAGAGGGAGAGCTGGGCGAACAGGTCGTCGATGTCCTCCAGGGGGGTGTGGTCCGCCGCGGAGGCCAGGCCGTGCCATTTCCCCTCCCAGGCGGTCTCGGCGGCCAGGGCGTGGGCGGCAGCCCGGTCCCAGTCCTCCGCCAGGGCGGCCTCCTGGGCCCGCTCCAGATTCCGGCATACCGGCTCCGTGAACCGGTTCAGCGCCGCCCCCGCCCACAGGCAGGTAAGCCCCACGGCAACCAGAAGGACGGCCCCGAAAATACAGCGCTTCATTTCCCCGCCTCCTTCCGGATAAAGACGATTTTGTCGGAGGAATCCACGCTGAGGAACATGGTTTCCGCCAGGGAGGCGTCTTTCTCCGCCAGCGTCCGGTTCAGCCAGGCTTCGTCCTTCCTGGCCCGGGCCAGGTCCTCCCGGCTGAGCTTCCCATCGGTGACCACCGTGATGGGCAGCCGCTGCTCCGACGCCTGGATACCCGCGTCCTTTGCCGTGGCCGGGGAATCCTTGGGGTAGAGAAAAACGGACAGAGAGCCGTTGGTCTCCAGAATCGCGTACTGGACGGTTTTCAGGTCCAGCACATCCTTTAACCGCAGATGGGCCGTCAGCTCATCCAGGGTCATCCGGGCCGACCGGAGGTTCCCTTGGAGCAGACGGCCGTTTTCTATGAGGATCACCGGCTTGCCGGTGAGGAGCCTGCGCAGCCGGGCGCTTCCCATAATCAGCCAGGACAGCACCAGCTCCGCCCCCAGCACCGTGAGAATGGGCACCAGCCCCGAGTACAGCGGAATGGCGCCGTCCTGCATGGGGATGGCGGCCAGGTTGGCCACCAGCATGGTGACTACGAATTCACTGGGGGCCATCTCCCCCACCTGCCGCTTGCCCATGATCCGGATCACCGCGATGAGCACCAGATACAGCACGATGGTGCGAAGATAGGATAAAATCATTGTGTATCCCCTCCCGCCACAGGATTCCCTCCCCGCCGCAGAATATGCGCCGCGGAGACTGCCCCAGAGCGTAAAATTGGTGCTTGTAAGGGCAATACCTTCCCCCCGGGGGAAGGTATTATTCCACCAACATCCCGGCAAACACCAACTAACCGTCCCCCGCAGCCTGTGTTCCATCATCGCGAAGCGATTCCTTACTTATTCCCTATTATCTATTATCTATTATCTACTCTCCCCCCTCCCTTTCCCCAGATTTCCTGTTTTTCGGCCATTTTCCTCTGGACGAGTGGGGAAAGCTGTGGTATGATAAGGTAAATAACTAGTATGTCCGGGAGGACTTTCCATGAAGAAACTGAATTTTTTTAAGACCATGCAGCTGGTTGTCATGCTGGCATTTCTGGCTGTCTGCGTCTGGCTGATTTTCTTCCAGAGGGAGCTCTACCATGAGATTGCCCAGGACCCCAATCTGAAGATGCTCTGCGGGATGCTGTGGGCCTGCTTTGGGCTGAGCCTGATTTTCGTCTTCATCGACTTTCTCACCATGGCCGACTACAAGCGGGACTTCCGGGAGCTGGACTTCGCGGTCCACTCCGACCCCATGTCGGGCCTGGCCAACCGGAACAGCTGCGACGTCATCATCGAGCGCTACGCGGACAAGCCGGTGCCCAAGGGGGTGGGCTGCGTCATGCTGGAGCTGAGCAACATCCGCTTCATCAACGGCAAATTCGGCCACGCCCAGGGAAACGCGGTGATCAGGGACTTTTCCAACATCCTGAAAATGGCCTCGGTAAGCCTGTGCTTTGTGGGCCGCAACGGGGGCAACAAGTTCCTGGCCATTTTTGAGGAGAGCGACCGGCAGCAGATCGACCGGTTCCTGGAGCGCATCGACCAGAAGATCGACTCCTACAACCAGGCGAATCCCGGTATGCCCATCGCCTATGGCTGCGGCATCGCCTTTGACGAGCCGGAGGAGCTCAGCATCACCCAGTTGGTGGCCCTGGCCGACCGGCGCATCCGGCGGTGAATAAATGAGTTGACAGTGGACAGTGGACAGTTGACAGTTGCGGAATCCCCTTCGGGGATGAATTTGAAATCATTTTAATATCGTCCCGAAGGGACTCCTTAACTGTTCACTGTCCACTGTCAACTGTCCACTCGGTTTTTTCTATACGATCCATTCCGTATGAGCCTTCAGGAAGGGGGGATTCAGGTGGCGGAGCTGGACTATCAGTATATTGGGGAGCTGGTGCTCAGGGCCCAGGAGGGGGACAGTGATGCCTTCGCCGAGCTGTATGTGGCGACCTACCAGCAGCAGTATCGGTTCTCCTACCGCTATCTGCAGGACGAGTTCCTGGCCCAGGACGCCCTGCAGGAGACCTATATTCTGGCCCTGAAGAACATCACCACCCTGCGCGACCCCCATGTGTTCGTGTCCTGGCTGAACCAGATCAATATGCGGGTCTGCTTCGACACCTACCGCCGGGAGAAGCGGCAGGAGGCGGAGCTGGACCGGTATGAGCAGCTGCACCTGACCGACCGGGAGGCCCGGGGGGAGGGGGATTCGCCGGAGGACTTCGCGGTAAAACAGGACCAGCAGGAGTACATTGTCCGCCAGGTCATGGCCCTGCCGTTCTCCGAGTCCCAGGCGATTCTGCTGCGGTATTTCAGAAACATGAAGCTGGAGGAGATCGCGGACATGATGGGAATCAGTCAGAGCTCCGTAAAGCGTTACTTAAACAGCGGCCGGGAAAAACTGGCCAAGCAGCTTAGGTGAGGAAGAGGGAAGAAGCAATGGGAAAGCTGTTTCGTAAAAAGAAGGACGAGGTGACCCTCAGTCCGGACGCTGCCAGCCAAATGCTGTCCAACGTCTTTGAGGCCTGTGATTATGAGGCCAACCGGGTCCCCCTGGAGGTGCTCCAGTCCTACAGCAACTACCGCCGGGAGCGGCATTTGCTGCAGAAGGGCATTATTCTGGTGGTGGCGCTGCTGTTTGCCATGCTGCCGCTGCTGTTCGTCACCCCGGAGGTCAGCGCCGGGTGGGTGGAGGAGGCGGCCCCCGGCAGTCCCATCGTGGAGGTGGTGACCAAGAGCCTGCTGCCCGTGGAGAGCGTGCGGGCCACCATGGGCGCCCAGGAGATGGACGTGTACCAGGTGGCGGAGGATGCCTACCGGGTGCGGCCCACCCAGAACGGCACCCTGGTCATCACCGTGACCCTGACCAACAAGCAGTCCACCGAAACCCGGGTGGAGGTGGACAGCGTGGACGTGACCCCGCCCCAGCTGCTGGGCAGCTCCCTGGTGAACGGCGAGCTGGAGATTTTCCTCTCCGACGACAGCGGCGAGCTGGATTACGAGGGCATCTACGCCATCGACGCCGACGGCAGCAAGGTCTACCCCCTGCGCTACGACGTGGAGAAGATGAGCGTCACCTTCGCCTACCCCGACGCCTATCTGAATATGTTCATCTCCGACAAGTACCACAATACCCTCCAGCTGGTGCTCACGATACAATGATGGAGTTGACAGTTGACAGTTAAGGCGTCCTCTCGGGACGAATAGAAAACAGATCGATCAATTGGTGTTTGAAAGGGTGCGTTGCAAATTACCTGTCATTGCGAGCCAGTGCGCACACTGGCGTGGCAATCCCCTGGTTAGAGGGGAAATGTACCGAATAGCACCCGGAAGAGTGGGAATCGATGCGGTTTTTGGCGGTAATCGTTACCTGGCTCCTTCGGACCGGGGGATTGCCACGACCAGTGTGCGCACTGGTCTCGCAATGACAGCGTTTATTCGCCAAACACCAATCTGCCGGACTGCCCCGCTCACCTGACTGTCATTTTGGGATACCACAACTGTCCGCCATCCACTTTCCACTGCTGCCCCCTGGGGGCAAACTCTGCAACTACGCGGCAAGGAGGCTTCCGAATGAATCCCAGAGCATGGCTGCGGCGGGCGGCGGCCGGATTGGCTGCCGCGGCGCTGCTTTCGGGCTGCTCCCCTGCCCCTGAGCCCGTCCCGACCACCCATAGGGAGACCCGCACCACCGTGCTGGAGCCCCAGGCCCCGGGGATAGTGGTGCTGGGCAATGATTTCGCCGGTGTGGATGCGTCCAACACCGGCGAAGGTTATATTCAGCTGCGCTACGCCGGGGAGGCCGCCAAGGCCAAGGTTCAGCTGACCCTGCCGGACGGCAGCCTCTACACCTACACCCTGGACCCGGGGGATTACGAGACCCTCCCCCTCACCGGAGGCGGCGGCACCTACGGCGTGGCCGTGCTGGAAAACGCCTTCGACAATATCTACGCCCTGGCCTTCTCCGGGGAGTTCCAGGCGGAGGACGTGGACGAGTTCAAGCCCTACCTCTACCCCAACCAGTATGTCTGGTTTACGAAGGACAGCCGGGTGACCGCCCTGGGGGTGGAGCTTTCGGAGCAGGCGGCGGACGACCTGGATTATGTAACCCGGGTCTATGGCTATGTGGTGGAAAACATCACCTACGACAGAGAGTTTGCCGCCACCATTCCGGTGGACTATGTGCCGGACCTGGAAAAGACCCTGGAAACCGGCAAGGGCATCTGCCTGGACTACGCTTCCTTAATGACCGCGCTGCTGCGCAGCCAGGGCATCCCCGCCAAGCTGGTGGTGGGCTACTCCGGTGCCGAGTACCACGCCTGGATCAGCGTGTACCTGGAGGAAACCGGCTGGATGGACGGGGTCATCTACTTCGACGGCGTCAGCTGGTCCCGGGTCGACCCCACCCTTGCCGCCGGCAACCGGGGCACCTCCGTGAAGGATTATGTAAACAACAACAGCAACTATAAGGAAAAGTATTTCTATTGACCCCCGGCGGACAAATGGGTGTTTGAAAAACAAAGCTGTCATTGCGAACCAGTGCGCACACTGGTGTGGCAATCCCCCGGATGAAAGAGACCAGGTAACGATTACCACCAAAAACCGCAGCAGCTCCCACTCTTCCGGGAACTTTTCGGTACATTTCCCCTCTAACCGGGGGATTGCCACGACCAGTCTGCGGACTGGTCTCGCAATGACAGGACACTTTGACACGCAGCGCCAAACACCAATTTGCCTGTCCGATTTTCACCACACACAAGGAAGGTTGTCTATGAAACATTCCAAACCCCAACTGTCCAACGAAACCCTCTCCGCCCTGTGCCGGCAGCTGGCCATGCTGCTGCGCTCGGGCATCCCGCTGACCCAGGGGCTGGAGCTGCTGGGGGAGGACGCGGAAACGCCCCGGGACCGGGAGCTGTTCCTCCGGCTGCAGACCCTGGAGCGGGAAAAAGGGAGCCTGGCCGATGCCCTGGAGGAGACGGGCCTGTTCCCGGAGTATATGCGGCGCATGGTGCGCCTGGGCGAGGAGGCCGGACGTCTGGACGATGTGATGGCCTCCCTGGCGGACCACTATGACCGGGAGGCCTCCCTCCGGGATTCCATCCGGGGGGCGGTGATCTACCCCATCGTCATGCTGGGAATGCTGGTGGTCATCCTGGCGGTGCTGCTGACCCGGGTGATGCCCGTGTTTGACCAGGTGTTCGCCCAGCTGGGCACCCGGCTCACGGGCCTGAGCCGGATGCTCATGGAAATGGGCCATGGCCTCCGGGGCGGCGGGGTCGCGCTGGTCTGCGTGGCCCTGGCGCTGGTGGGTGCGGCCTTCTGGCTGAAAGGTAAGCCGGACTTGGGCTACCGTGTGCTCCGGGCCTTCCCCTGGAGCCGGAATCTGTGTGAAAAAACCGCCCTGTGCCGTCTGGCGGGGGCGCTGTCCCTGGCGATTTCCAGCGGCCTCAATACCGGGTACGCCCTGGAGCTGGCCGGGGAGCTGACCCCGGACCCGGATTTCCGCCGCAGGCTCTCCCGGGCGGGGACGGCCCTGGAGGAATCCGGCGACCTGACCGGAGCCCTCCGCGCCGCGGGGATTCTCACCGGAGCCCACAGCCATCTGGCGCTGGTGGGCAGCCGGACGGGGGCCCTGGACGATGCCTTTTCCCGCATCGCCGAGGAGTGCCGTGCGGAGGCCGACCGCTCCGCCGCCTCCGCCATCGCCCTCATCGAGCCCACCCTGGTGGCGGTGCTGTCCGTGCTGGTGGGCGTGGTGCTCCTCAGCGTCCTGGCCCCCATGCTGGGCGTCCTGTCGGCGATGTAAACAGCGGTTAGCTTGGTTCGACAAATTGGTGTTTGAAAGGGAGCATTGCAAATTACCTGTCATTGCGAACCAGTGCGCACACTGGTGTGGCAATCCCCCGGCCCCATGGGACCAGGTAACGATTACCACCAAAATTGCAACGTTTCCCCACTCTGTAGGGCAATTGTCGATACGTTTCCTTTCTAACCGGGGGATTGCCACACCAGGAAAGCGGACTGGTTCGCAATGACAGCGTTTTTTCGGGTAATTATCGGTGCATTTCCCCTCTAACTGGGGGATTGCCACGCCAGTGTGCGCACTGGCTCGCAATGACAGCATTTATTTGCTAAACACCAGGGCACCTCTAAAAACTACCCTTTTGGGTTTTGGACGGATCTTTTGACCCAACAATGCGTTTTGAAAATTCCGCAATACACCAAGTATTCCGGAATTTCCAAAACTTTTGTTGGCTCAAAATCTCTCGCCCAAAACCACAAAAAGTAGTTTTTAGAGGTCGCCACCAATTTATTGGATTGCCGGGTCAAGCCACCAGGCGCATTTCATCCAAAAGGAATATCAAAACTGTCCACTCTCTTTCCCCGAGGTGATCTGATGAAATTCAAACGCTTCTCCATGCTGCTGCTCTCCGCGGTGGTGTTTGTGCTTGTGCTGGCGGTGGCCTGCTCCTGGCTGGAGGATTTTGCCCGGGACAGCCAGGCCCGGCAGCGGCAGGCCCTGGAAACCGCCCTGAACCGCAGCATCCTCCTGTGCTACGCCCTGGAGGGCCGCTACCCTGAGAGCCTGGAAGAGCTCCGCCGGGACTACCGCCTGAGCTACGACGAGCGCCTGTTTTACGTGGACTACCGCCCCATGGGGGACAACCTGATGCCGGATATCACCATTCTGGAGCGGTCCGGCGGCTGAGGAGGAACGGATTTGGAAAAACGTCGTCATACCCTGGATGTGCTGTTCCCCCTGGGACTGCTGGCGGTCTATGCCCTGGCGGCTGCCGGGGCGGTGTTGCTGGCCGCCGGCAGCTACCGATCCGGCCTGACCCGGGCCCACCGGGACTTCGGCTGCACCACGGCCCTGGCCTACGTTGCCGAGAAGCTCCGCTCCGGGGACGAGGCGGGCGCGGTCCGGGTGGATGCCCTGGAGGATTGTCCGGCCCTGGTGCTCTCCGTGAACCGGGAGGGCGGCTGGTACGATACCTATATTTATTGTTACGACGGCTCCCTCCGGGAGCTGATGGTCAAGCGGGAGCTGACCCCCACCCCCCAAATGGGCAGGGCCCTGCTGGAGCTGGAGGATTTCCGCCCGGAGTGGGCGGGGGACGGGCTTCTGCGCCTGGAGTGCCAATCCCAGGGGGAGACGCTTACGCGTTATGTTAACTTAAAGGCCGGGGAGGGATATCCATGCGGATAGGAAGGGCGTCCCGCTCCTCGCTGCTGCTGATGGAGCTGATGGTTTCGCTGCTGCTCTTCGCCCTGGCGGGAGCGGCCTGCGTCCGGGTGATGAACCGGGCCGGGGAGCTGTCCCGGCAGGCGGAGCGCCTGACCCGGGCCGTGGAGGAGACCTCCTCCGCCGCGGAGCTGATCCGTTCCGCCCGGACGCGGCAGCAGGCCCTGGAGCTGCTTACCCGGGCTTGGCCCCAGACCCAGCCGGGTGAGGAAACCGTAATTTCCATGGAAGATGGCACCCTTGGCATCCGGTTTCGGCAGGATCAGCGCCTTACGGTGTGCTATATTGTGTGGTACGCGGAGGAGGAACCGGTGTATACCCTGGAAATTGTCAGGAACTTTCGGGAGGACGGGCCATGAGAGAACGAAAAACCGCTTCCCCCGGCTTTTTCACCATGGGGGCGCCGCTGCTGCTGACGGCCCTGCTGGTGCTGATGCTCGTCACCTTCTCCCTGCTGAGCTTGTCCTCCGCCAGGGAGGAGCAGCGCCGCGCGGAGCTGATGGCCCAGCGAAGCTGTGCCTACTACGCCGCCTGCAGCCAGGCGGAGGCCGTTCTGGACCGGCTGACTTGCGGCGAGGCCCCGGACATACCCCTGGAAGACCAGGGCGACACCCTCCGCTTCCGGCTGCCCATCACCGAAACCCAGTCCCTGTCCGTTACCCTCCGCAAGGAGCCTGGCGGCTATACCGTGGTGAGCTGGACGGTGGAAAATAATTGACAATGCCAATCAAGAGTTGAAATGTCCAAAACTTGCTGTCATTGCCATGAAAAAAGCTGTCATTGCGAACCAGTGCGCACACTGGTGTGGCAATCCCCCGGATGAATGGAACCAGGTAACGATTACCACCAAAAATCGCAACGACCCCCACTCTTCCGGGAACTATTCGGTACATTTCCCCTCTAACCGGGGGATTGCCACGCCAGTTTGCGAACTGGCTCGCAATGACAGGAAACTTTGAGGCGAAGCCGTTCAACCACCAATTTTTCAGCCTGCTTCAACCGGCCTTGGCAGGCATTCTCAATTCCCCCACAAAATTTCCCACAGAGAGGAACTTACTTATGATCGAACTGGAAGCCCTTCTCCGGGACGCGGTGGAGCAGGAGGCGTCGGATGTGTTTATCATCGGCGGCCTGGCCCCCACCCTCCGGCGCAACGGAACCATTCTCCGTACCGACTCCCAGCGGCTGCTGCCGCCGGATACCCAGGCCCTTCTGGAGCAGCTCTACGCCCTGGCCGGGGAGCGCCCCATGGACAGGCTGCTTGCCGAGGGGGACGACGACTTCTCCTTCTCCATCCGGGGCCTCAGCCGGTTCCGGGTCAGCGCCTTCCGCCAGCGGGGCAGCCTCAGCGCAGTGATCCGGGTGATCCGGTTCGTGCTGCCGGACTACCGGCAGCTGGGGATTCCGGAATCGGTGATGCGCCTGGCGGACGCCCGGCAGGGCATGGTGCTGGTGGCGGGCACCGCGGGCAGCGGCAAGTCCACCACCCTGGCCTGCATCATCGACCGGATCAACCACACCCGCCAGGCCCATGTCATCACCCTGGAGGACCCCCTGGAATACCTCCACCGCCACAACAGCAGCATCGTCACCCAGCGGGAGATCGGCCAGGACACGGTCAGCTATGTCAAGGCCCTCCGCTCCGCCCTGCGCCAGAGCCCGGACATCATCCTGCTGGGGGAGATGCGGGATTACGAGACCATCGAGGTGGCCATGACCGCGGCGGAGACGGGGCACCTGCTGTTTTCCACCCTGCATACCATCGGCGCGGCCAATACCATCGAGCGGATCATCGACGTATTCCCCGCCAACCAGCAGCGGCAGATCACGGTGCAGCTGGCCTCTGTGCTCAGCGCGGTGGTGTCCCAGCAGCTGGTGCCCGCCGTGGACGGGCGGCTGGTTCCGGCCTTTGAGATCATGACCGTGAATCCCGCCATCCGGGCCATGATCCGGGACGGCAAGGTGCACCAGATCGACGCCCAGCTCTACGGCTCCGACCGGGAGGATATGCTTTCCATGGACCAGAGCCTGCTGCGCCTGTTCCGCCAGGGCACCATCACCCTGGAAACCGCCCTGACCTACGCCGCCAACCCCGAAATGCTCCGCAAACGGCTGTAACAGGGCAGAAGGACAAATTGGTGTTTGAAAGGGAGCATTGCAAATAACCTGTCATTGCGAACCAGTGCGCCAGACTGTCTAACGAATCACACTCTTAGGCAGCTTGGTACCGTTTCGTATTCATTTTCCGAGGAAATCACCTCAGAAAACAGGAAGTAGA
>SFHI01000058.1 GCA_004555705.1 Clostridiales bacterium
TGCCCAATATTCCCCACTGCTGCCTCCCGTAGGAGTCTGGGCCGTATCTCAGTCCCAATGTGGCCGTTCATCCTCTCAGACCGGCTACTGATCGTCGCCTTGGTGGGCCGTTACCCCGCCAACTAGCTAATCAGACGCGAAGCCATCTTTCAGCACATAAAGCTTTGACTTAAAGGGGATGTCCCCTAAAAGTGTCATGCGGTATTAGCAGTCGTTTCCAACTGTTGTCCCCCACTGAAAGGCAGGTTCTTCACGCGTTACTCACCCGTTCGCCACTAAGTAACCCCCGAAGGAGCTACCCCGTTCGACTTGCATGTGTTAGGCACGCCGCCAGCGTTCGTCCTGAGCCAGGATCAAACTCTCAAAAAATTGTATCTTAAACCCTTTCAGGCTTAAAATCAAGTTTCTGAATCATTTGCTTCTAGCAATTAACTCAAGAATTTTCGTTGGCTGTTTTCGCTTACGCTTCAAACAAATCCATTATTTGTCAAAGGTGTTTTGTTCGTCTTTGCGTTATTCAATTTACAAGGTACAGTCGCTTTCCGCTCTCGCGTTAGCTTGCTTATCTTAGCACAGCGTTCATAATTTGTCAAGAACTTTTTTCAAGTTTTTTCAAATTTCTTAAGCTGTGGCGTCCGCTCCCGGACAGCTTGCGTATTGTACCGCATTGGGGTCTGTTTGTCAAGAGGTTTTTTCATTATTTTTGATTTCGTTTATCCCTTGGTTTCAGCCAGGGATTTCTCCACTTCTGATCGACGAGCTTCGGCCGGAGCAGGTCGCTTCTTCGCACAAGCAGATAAGGCACGCCAAGGCATCTCAGGAAAGCAAGGCGAACTGCCAGCAGGGCAAATCCAGCAGCTATGCCCCATAGCCCCATTACCGCTGCGGCAGCAGTAATCGCAAATCGCCATACCCGGATTGCATTGGCCAAGTCCCGGTTGGGCAATACAAATCCGCACACGCCCGCGATGCTCACCGCAATCAGCGCCACAGGCGATACCAGTCCCGCCTCCACAGCAGCCGTCCCCACCACAATGCCGCCTATCGTGGACACGCTCTGTCCAATGGCCTGGGGAAGATGAATTCCAGACTCCTGCAGCAGCTCCATAGCAATCAGCATTCCCAGAGTCTCCCCACCGGGGGAAAACGGGATTTCCGACATACCGCTGATGATAGGATCGTACAGTCCCGCCGGAAGCAGTTCCGGATGGTGCATTGCATAAGCCACATAGATTCCCGGAAGCAGCAAGTCAATGAGCAAGGCGCCGTACCGCAGCAGCTTGACGCAGGAGGCCGAAATATAGTCCCTGCTTCGATCCTCAGGGCTCATCATCAAATACCCCAAATCCGCCGGGGCCAGATACCCTAGAGGCAGCCCATCCACCAGCAGCCCCACTCTCCCGTCCAGCAGACCCTTACTGAAGGTGTCCGCCCGCTCGGTGTACTGCATCAGAGGAAACGCTGTGGTTCTGGAGCCTGTAACGTATTCCTCCACCGCGGAAGGGGACAGGAGTCCATCTATATCAATGGAGTCCAGCCGTTTTTTCATTCGCTCCACCAGCTCCTCGTTGGTGATTCCGTGAATCCAGGCCACTGTCACGTTGGTGATGGAGCGTTTTCCCACCTTGGTTTCGAAGAAGCGCAGCTCCGGCGTGCGCAGATGGCGGCGCACCAGGCTGGTATTGGAGCGGATGGTCTCCACAAAGGCATCCTTCGGCCCTTTGACGGTGTTCTCCACAGCGGGAGGGGCCGGCCCCCGTTTGTCCCCGGTTTTGACCTCGAAGGCGATTGCTCCCGCCCCGGGGAAGAGCACCACGCAGAATCCGTTGACCAGCTTCAGCGCGGCAGTCTCCAGGTCCTCGCAGGGATCGACCACGCTGTTGTATACACGTCCGTGGAGCGCCTGCTGATAAAGCTCCTCCATGGTTTCTCCACGCAGAATCTCCGTAATAGGGCGCAGCACATATTCCGACATATCGGAGCCGGAGGTCAGCCCGTCAATGGCATAGGCCCAGAGGGTCCACTGCCCGCAGTGCAGTTCCCGGGCAATAAAATCCCCTGCGTCCGCAAAAAGCTCCCGCAGTCCTCCGTCTGTAATGGCTTCCTTCATACGCTTCACCCCAGGAAAGGATTCCCGAAAGTAACCGGAATATTCGCAATTGCATTGCATTTTCCTTGCCAAAGTGATATACTGAACCAAATTCCCACAGTTAGGAGGCCCCCCATGAGCGCCATCGGAAAGATTGAGAAGAAAACCGGGAGCAAATTTCTGAGCTATTATGAAATGGAAGCCATTCACCGGGACGGCAGCGTGTCTCCTTATTATATGGCGTCCCGGATCGGCGATCCCGGGAAGCTGAAAGCGGTGACCCACCGCAACGACCCCGACGGCGTCATTCTCTGCGGAGTGTATGGAGAAGCGAGAGATCGAATTGTCCTGATACGCCAATACCGCTACCCCATCGGCGGCTTCGTCTATGAGCTTCCTGCCGGACTGGTAGAGCCGGGAGAGGACCTTCTTCAGTCGGGAACACGGGAAATGTATGAGGAAACCGGCCTAACCTTCCGGCCCATCGGCTCTACGCGCCCCTTCTTCATGACGGTAGGCATGACGGACGAGAGCTGCGGCACCGTGTTCGGCTACTGCTCCGGGGAGCCCACCAACTGCCACCAGGAGGCCAGCGAGGAAATCCAGGTTCTTCTCGCCGACCGAGCGGAGTGCCGCCGGATTCTCCGGGAGGAAAACGTGGCCCTGCCCTGCGCCTACTTTTTGATGCACTTCCTCTCTGCCCAGGGGGATCCCCTTGCTTTTTTATGTGAAGAATGCCTTGGCGATTAACCTCATCGTAAATTGTTGTTTGCATTTTTCAAACACCTTGCATTGCTACCGTAGGGGCGGCTATTAGCCGCCTGAAACGTTCCGCATTTCGAGTGTTTTCGTTAAAACGGACTGCTTTTGTAGACGAAAAGTTACGGACGGATAATATCCGCCCCTACGATGAGGAATCGCCATCCAACAATTCTCTGTCTGTTAACACCAAGTCGAAATCATCTATCGCAGGAGGCACCCATGTCCCACACCATTGCCGCCGTTTCCACCGGCAGCCAAATCAGCGCCATCGGCATCATCCGCCTTTCCGGGGATGACTGCATCGCCGTATCGGAGCGGGTTTTCACTTCCAACAATCACGTTCCCCTGTCCCAATCGCCGGACCGGAAGCTGGCCCTGGGAACCCTGCACGACAAAGAGGGTCGTGTTCTCGATCAGTGCATGGCCGTGGTTTCCCGGGGGCCACGCAGCTATACCGGGGAGGACACGGTAGAGTTCCACTGCCACGGCTCCCCCGCCGTGCTGGCGGCAGGGCTGGAGGCTCTGTATCAGGCAGGGGCCGTCTCCGCCAAGGGGGGAGAATTCACCAAGCGGGCTTTCTTAAACGGCAAGCTGGACCTGACCCAGGCGGAGGCCGTCATCGACCTGATCGAAGCGGATACCGCGGATGCCGCCGCCAATGCGGCAGGCCAGGTGGGCGGAGCCCTTCAAAAGAAGCTCTCCCCCATCTATGACAACCTGGTGAATCTGTGCAGCCACTTCCACGCCGTGCTGGATTATCCCGACGAGGATATTCCCGATTTCGGTCTGGAAAACTACCGCGCCCCCCTGCGTGCCGACGGGAAAGCCCTCTACGCCCTTCTGAAAACCTACGGCCAGGGCAGAATCCTTCGCCATGGTGCGGCTGCAGCCATTGTGGGCCGTCCCAACGTAGGAAAATCCAGCCTGCTGAACGCTTTGGCGGGCTACGAGCGCTGCATCGTCACCGATATTCCTGGCACCACCCGGGATACCGTGGAGGAGTCCGTCCTCCTGGGCTCCACCCGCCTGCGGCTCATCGACACGGCGGGCATCCGGGAGACCTCCGACGCCGTGGAGGCCATGGGTGTGAAGCGCTCCCGGCAGGCGGTGGAAAACGCCGATCTGGTGTTCTTCGTCTGCGACGGTTCCCAGCCCCTTACATCCGAGGATCAGGCCATTATGGAGCTGTGCCTGGAGCATGAGCGGGTGGTAGCCCTGATTAACAAATCCGACCTGGGCAGTAAAGTCGTTCCTTCGGACCTCCCCTTTATGACCGTCATCCCCATCTGTGCCAAAACCGGGGAGGGGCTGGATCAGTTGACCGACGCGGTGGAGCTGCTTTTTGAAGGGAACGCCCCCTGCGACGGCTCCATCCTGACCAACGCACGGCAGTACGATGCCATCCGCCGGGCCTACGAAGCCATGCTCCGGGCCCTCCGGGGGCTTGACTTAGGGCTAACCCCCGACGCGGTACTCACTGATGTGGAAGAGGCCATGGAAGCCATGGGCGAGGTCACCGGCGCTACCGTCCGGGAGGATATTACCGCCAGAATCTTCGAACGCTTCTGCGTGGGAAAATAGACAAATTGTTCCTTGTAGAATTCAAATATGTTACGTTGCTGCCGTAGGGGCGGCTATTAGCCGCCCGAAGCCTTCCGCTTTTTGAGCATTTTCGGTAAAGCAGAGTGCTTTCAAAGGAGAAAGGTTGCGGGCGGTTAATAGCCGCCCCTACGGTATGTTTTTCTAAACGACATTTTATCTCACAGTCTCTATTTCATTTTATTATTATAAGGACGAAACAAAATGATCTATCTTGACAATTCCGCCACCACCCAGCCCTGTCCGGAGGCGGTGGCGGCTATGACAAAAGCTCTGACGGAGAACTGGGGCAACCCCTCCGCCCTCTACGGCTTCGGCATCGATACCGCCCGTGCCCTGCGTTCCGCCCGCAGTGACGTGGCCGCCGCCCTGGGGGCCGAGCCGGACAGGGTGTTCTTCACCTCCGGCGGCACCGAGGCGGACAACTGGGCCATTTTCGGAACGGTGAAGCGCCTGGGCAAGCGGGGCAGACACATCGTCACCACGGCCATTGAGCACCCCGCAATCCTGAACTGCATGAAAGACCTGGAAGCCCGGGGTTTTGAGGTCACCTACCTCTCCCCGGATTCCCAGGGCTTTGTATCCCTGGACGCCCTGAAAGCTGCCCTCCGCCCGGACACCATCCTGGTTTCCGTGATGATGGTGAACAACGAGGTGGGCTCCGTCATGCCCATTGCCCAGATGGCCAAGCTGACCCACAGGCTCTGCCCCGACGCCATTTTTCACACCGATGCCGTCCAGGGCTTTCTGAAGGTCCCCTTCGCCGCGAAATCCCTGGGCGCCGACCTCATCAGCGTGTCCTCCCACAAAATCCACGGCCCCAAGGGCTGCGGGGCTCTGTACGTGTCCCCCCGGCTCAAATCTTTCCCCGCGCTGCTGCTGGGCGGCGGGCAGGAGGCCGGAATGCGCAGCGGCACCGAGGGCACCCCGGCCATCTTCGGCTTCGCCGCCGCCTGCCGGGCTGTGACTCTTACCTTCCGTCAGGACGCCCAGCGGGAGAAAGCTATGCTGGACGCATTCTGTGAGAAGCTCTCGGTGCTCCCCGGGGTGCGGATCAACGGTGCCCACCAGGCCCCCCATATCCTGAACCTGGCGGTTCCCGGGGTTCCCACTCAGAACTCCCTGAACATCCTACAGGACGCTCATATTTGCGTCAGCGCGGGCTCCGCCTGTGCCAAGGGCCACCGCAGCCATGTCCTCAGCGCCATGAACCTGCCCCCGGAGGTCATCGACGGCTCCTTCCGGATTTCTCTGTGCCGGGATACCACTCCGGAGATGCTGGATACGGTTTTTGAGGTTCTGAAGGACCGAATCCTCCCCCGGGTGCGCTGACCGTACTGGTTTTTACCTGCGTCCGTCTTTCGTTCCTACCGCTCCGGCCCGTCCAGTCCCCGGCCGGAGCGTTGTTTTTTGCAAGTAGGATGAGAAAAAACTGCAAATCCCTCTTGTAATCTTCCTTCTCATCTGTTACAATAGGCCTCACCCACTTTTCTATGGCAGGAGGACATTTGTATATGAGTTATGTAGACGAGGTCTTGGCACAGATTGCCGCCAAGAATGCCCATGAACCGGAATTCATCCAGGCCGTCACCGAGGTTCTGGAATCTCTACGGCCGGTGATCGAGCGCAACGAGGACCGCTACCGCCGGGAGGCTCTGCTGGAGCGGCTGACTACCCCGGAGCGGGCTGTGATGTTCCGGGTCCCCTGGGTGGACGACAACGGCCAGGTCCATGTGAATAACGGCTACCGGGTCCAGTTCAACAGCGCCATCGGCCCCTACAAGGGCGGCCTGCGGCTGCACCCCAGCGTCAACCTAAGCATTATGAAGTTCCTGGGCTTTGAGCAGGTGTTCAAGAACAGCCTGACCGGTCTTCCCATCGGCGGCGGCAAGGGCGGCTCCGATTTTGACCCCAAGGGCAAGTCCGACCGGGAGATCATGGCCTTCTGCCAGAGCTTTATGACCGAGCTGTACAAGTATATCGGCGCGGACACCGACGTGCCCGCAGGCGACATCGGCGTGGGCGGCCGGGAAATCGGCTACCTCTTCGGCCAGTACAAGCGGATTCGGGGCCTTTACGAAGGCGTGCTCACCGGCAAGGGCTTAAGCTACGGCGGCTCCCTGGCCCGTACCCAGGCCACCGGCTACGGTCTGCTGTACCTGACGGATGAAATGCTCCGCTGCAACGGCAAGGAGCTGAAGGGCAAAACCGTGGCGGTTTCCGGCGCGGGCAACGTGGCCACCTACGCCATCGAGAAGGCCTGGCAGCTGGGTGCCAAGCCCGTGACCTGCTCCGATTCCAGCGGCTGGATCTACGATCCCGACGGCATCGACGTGGACACCCTGATTGACGTGAAGCAGGTCCGCCGCGCCCGGCTGACGGAGTACGCCAAGGCCCGTCCCAACGCTGTCTATCACGCGGGCAAGGGCGTGTGGACCGTCAAGTGCGACGTGGCCCTGCCTTGCGCCACCCAGAACGAGCTGCAGCTGGAGGACGCCAAGGCCCTGGCGGCAAACGGCTGCTTCGCCGTGGTGGAGGGCGCCAATATGCCCACCACCCTGGATGCCACCAAGTTCCTCCAGGAAAACGGCATTCTCTTCTGCCCCGGCAAGGCCGCCAACGCCGGCGGCGTGGCCACCTCCGCTCTGGAGATGACCCAGAATTCCATGCGCCTGAGCTGGACCTTCGAGGAAGTGGACGCCAAGCTGAAGGATATTATGGTCAATATCTTCCACAACCTGGACAGCGCTGCCAAGGAGTACGGCATGGAGGGCAACTACGTTGCCGGCGCCAACATCGCGGGCTTCCTGAAGGTTGCCGACGCCATGATGGCCCAGGGTATTGTGTAATTCCTGAATTGCAAAAAAAGCCTGCCGCAAAACGACGCTTTGCGGCAGGCTTTTTCCTGTTTGAACCGCCGTTTCCCAGTCACCGACTCTGATACAGCAGTGCGATAAATTGTTGTTTACAGCAAAAAAGAAGATGTCATTGCGAACCAGTCCGCAGACTGGTGTGGCAATCCTCCAACAATTCAGGACGGTTTGTTAGGGCGTTTGCCCGTTTTTCGAAGATTCCGGAATATCCGGGGGATTGCCACGCCAGTGTGCGCACTGGCTCGCAATGACAGCATATTTTGAATGCGCACTTTCAAACAACAATTTCTCTCTCCCTCCCGTACCCAATCATCGGGGTGCAAAACGACGCGGCAGACGGGGTCTCCGTCTGCCGCGTCGTTTTCAGAATGTTCTTAAATACGACTTAAGTTGTCAATTCCAGCGCCAGTTCGATTTCCTCGTCGTCCCGCTGTCCGATGGGCAGGAACCCCAGGCTGGCGTACAATCCCAGAGCCGCGCAGTTGCCCTCATGGCAGGTCAGCGCCACCCGGTTGGAACCCCCGAAGGGCTTGGTGCGGATATACTCCAGGCACCT
This sequence comes from Clostridiales bacterium, assembly GCA_004555705.1. Classification (GTDB taxonomy): domain Bacteria; phylum Bacillota; class Clostridia; order Oscillospirales; family Oscillospiraceae; genus Faecousia. The sequence goes on from SFHI01000058.1 coordinate 7,880, forward strand.
TTCCAGCGCCTTTTTTCCATACCCCCGACCTTGGTGCGCCCGGTCAATCATCATGTGCCAGATGTCATACTCCGGGATGTCATAGTCATAAATGACCATCACATACCCCACCATCCGCTCCCCGGCGTAAATCCCGAAGGGCTGGCACTGCTCCCGGTAGACGTAGGCCTGTGCCAGGCTCCGGATGGGCCCGGAAACGTACTGCTCCTGCCCCGGCGCCAGTTCCAGCCGGAACGCATCCAGGAAATTACTTTCATCAATGGGCCGGAGTGTAACCGCTTCCGTCATCAGTACGCCACGCCCCAGTAGACCATCTTCTTGGCGGGCTTTCCGCAGCAGGCGCAGGTATCGGCCAGATGCTCCTGGGCGAAGGGGATGCACCGGGAGGACATTCCGGCCACTTCCTTCATCTTCAGCTCGCATTCCAGATCGCCGCACCACATGGTCTTGATGTAGCCGCCGTTCTCCTCCTGGAGCCGCTTCGCCTCCTCCAGGGAGCAGGCGGTGTAGATGTGCTCGTCCAGATTCTTCTTGGCCTTGTCGTACATCTGCTGCTGGACAGCGTCCAGCTGCTCGGCAACGGCAGTCTCCAGCTCCTCCAGCTTGACGAATACCTTCTCCCGGTCGGTTCTGCGGACAATGACGCACTGGCCGTTCTCCAGGTCCCGGGGACCGCACTCCACCCGCAGGGGCACGCCCTTCATCTCGTACTCGGCGCACTTCCAGCCCATGGAATTGTCGGAGTCGTCCATCTTCACACGCAGCCCCGCCTCAATCAGGCGGTCACGAATGCCTGCCGCGCCCTCCAGAACGCCGGGCTTGTGCTGGGCGATGGGCAGCACCACAACCTGAATGGGAGCCACCTTGGGAGGCAGCACCAGGCCGTTGTTGTCGCCATGGGTCATGATGATGCCGCCGATGAGCCGGGTGGAAACGCCCCAGGAGGTTTCGAAGGGGTTCACCTTCTGGTTATTCTTGTCGGTGAATTCAATGTCAAAGGCCTTGGCAAAGCCATCTCCGAAGTAGTGGGAGGTACCCGCCTGCAGGGCCTTGCGGTCGTGCATCATGCACTCGATGGTGTAGGTGGCCTCCGCGCCGTTGAACTTCTCCTTGTCGGTTTTCTGGCCCCGGGTCACGGGCATGGCCAGCACATTCTCGCAGAAGTCGGCATAGACATTCAGCATGGTCTCGGTAAAGGCCTTGGCCTCCTCCGCGGTGGCGTGGATGGTGTGGCCCTCCTGCCACAGAAATTCCCGGTGGCGCAGGAAGGGGCGGGAGGTTTTCTCCCAGCGCAGCACGCTGCACCACTGGTTGTACTTCATGGGCAGATCCCGGTGGGACTGGAGCACATGGGCGAAATGCTCACAGAACAGCGTTTCCGAGGTAGGCCGGATGGCGTAGCGCTCCTCCAGCTTGTCCATACCGCCGTGGGTGACCCATGCGCACTCCGGGGCGAAGCCCTCCACATGATCCTTCTCCTTCTGCAGCAGGCTCTCGGGGATCAGCAGGGGCATATACACATTCTCCACGCCCTGCTTTTTGAACTCCTTGTCCATGATGTTCTGGATATTCTCCCAGATGGCGTAGCCATAGGGCCGGTAGATGAACACGCCCTTGATGGACGAATAATCAATCAGCTGGGCCTTGGTGCACACATCCGTGAACCACTGAGCAAAGTCCTGCTCCATATCGGTAATCTGCTCAACCTTCTTCTCTTTTGCCATTTCGATCATCCTCTCCGTTTTCTTCCGAAAGTTAGCTATATTATACCACCATTGTCAATACTTTGCACCCTATGCGGCAGGTATTTTTGAAGAAATGCGTAAGGAGACAAATTGTTGTTTACAAAATATACGCTGTCATTGCGAGCCAGTGCGCAGGACTTCCGTGGCAATCCCCCGGATAGAGGGAGAATGTACGAAAAACGAACAAACGCCCTAACGAACCGTCCTGAATTGTTGGGGGATTGCCACACCAGGCTGCGGATTGTAATCCCGCGGAGAATCTGGTATACTGGTGCCGAAAAGAAACGAAGCGGGTGATGAAATGAAATCCATCCGGGAAATTTACAAAACCGGAAAAGGCCCTTCCTCCTCCCACACCATGGGACCGGAGCGGGCGGCGAAGCTGTTTATGGGCCGCTACCCCCAGGCGGACGCCTTCCGGGTGACCCTGTACGGTTCTTTAAACAAAACCGGCATGGGCCACGGCACCGACCGGGTTCTGCGGGACACCCTGGGACGGGACCGCACCGAGATCATTTTCAGTGAGGATTCCTGGCCCGGGATGCACCCCAATACCATGGACTTTACCGCCCTTGCCGGGGGCACGGAGCTGGGTTCCGCGCGCATCGAGTCCGTGGGCGGCGGCGATATCCGGCTTCCCGGCCGGACCGAAGCGGAGTCCGAGGAGGTCTATATCGAGCATTCCTTCGCGGAAATCGCGGATTTCTGCAAATGGCGCTATATCCATACTCTCAGCGACTATGTGGAGCTGAACGAGGGCCCGGAAATCTGGGACTTCCTCATGGAGGTCTGGCAGACCATGAAGCTGGCCATTGACGAGGGGCTTCAGGCGGAGGGCACCCTTCCCGGCGGTCTCAACGTCCAGCGCAAGGCCAAGTACCTCTACGAGCAGAAGCTGACTGTGGACGAGCCCGCCCTGCGGGAGTTCCAGCAGATTGCCGCCTTTGCCTACGCCGTGGCGGAGCAGAACGCGGACAACGGAACCGTGGTCACCGCCCCCACCTGTGGGGCCTGCGGCGTGGTGCCCGCTGTACTGAGGTATGCCCAGATTACCAAGGGTTTTACCGATGAGCAGATCATCCGGGGTCTTGCCACCGCCGGGATCATCGGCAGCCTGACCCGCACCAACGCCTCCATCTCCGGTGCGGAGTGCGGCTGTCAGGCGGAAATCGGCACCGCCTGTTCCATGGCCGCGGCCGCTCTGGCGGAGCTGTACGGTCAGAATCTGGATCAGGTGGAGTACGCGGCGGAGGTCGCCATGGAGCACCACCTGGGGCTCACCTGTGACCCCATCTGCGGTCTGGTGCAGATTCCCTGCATTGAGCGCAATGCCGTTGCCGCCATGCGGGCCATGAACGCCTGCAACTTAAGCTACTTCCTCACAGGCTCCCGGAACATCAGCTACGACATGGTCTGCCGTGCCATGAAGGAAACCGGCGTGAACCTGGACCACCGCTTCCGGGAAACCAGCGAAGGCGGTCTTGCCAAGCTCTACAACCGCAGACGCAAATAACCCCCTCCCCGGCTATCATACAATGGACAGGTAAATTGTTGTATACAGTCCTAATAGTGCACTGAAAAAGAACTGTCATTGCGAACCAGGCCGCAGCCTGGTGTGCGCACTGGCTCGCAATGACAGGGTTTTTTCGGTTGCTCACGCGTAAACAACAATTTATTGCTCTGCTGTTTTTTCGTTGACCTCGGTTACGCATTTGCTTTGAAGAAAGGATGCGATTCAAAAATGAAACTCCATTACAAAGGAAAATATGACTTAAACCCAGAATCCCTTCCCCACGGGGAGCATATGCCCGGGGCCGTCCCCTTCAAAGAGGCCAAGGATTCCAGGCAGCTTTCCATCATTGCCAATGCCGCCAGCGTGGTGATTATGGTCCTTCTGGCCGTTCCCGCCTGGTTCCGGTGCAGGGAATATCTCTTAACATCCCCCTTTCAGATGATGTTCGGTGCCATCGCTTCCATGCTGATTCTCTTCCCCCACGAAATCCTTCACGCACTTTGCTTCAAGGAGGATGTGTACCTATATACCAACTGGAAACAGGGACTGCTGTTTGTGGTGGGGCCGGAAACCATGAGCAAGGGCCGGTTTATCTTCATGTCCCTGTTTCCCAACCTGGTTTTTGGGTTTATCCCCTATCTGCTGGGAATGCTGCTGCCGGGCCTGGTATTCGCGGTGGTATTGGGAATATTGGCCACGGGCATGGGCGCGGGGGACTATTATAATGTGTTCAACGCCGCCACTCAGATGCCCAGAGGCTCCAGAACCTATCTCTATCAGTTCAGCTCCTATTGGTACATGCCCGCGTGACCCCCTCAAGCACATATCCTGTTTGAATGGCACCTCAAAAACCGCACCTTTGCAGCCCGGTCGAAAGCTTCGTCCCGGCTGCAAGGGGGCAGTTTTTGCAGGTGTCCTATTGTTGATGTCACCAATTTTCCCTTTCGTAATTCGGTGCAATTGCCGAAAAACGGAAAAAGGCTTGACAACGGGAAAAAGGAATTCTATATTTGGTATATAGATTGTCGACAATTTGCCGACAAAATTCAATACAGGCTTATCGGTATCCAGAACCAGGCAGATAAATTGTTGTTTAGCGCACTGAAAAAGAACTGTCATTGCGAAACCAGTCCGCAGACTGGTTGTGGCAATCCCCCAACAATTCAGGACGGTTCGTTAGGGCGTTTG
>SFHI01000059.1 GCA_004555705.1 Clostridiales bacterium
CGTTACCCGGTACCATTCATCGGGGGGATTGCCACACCAGCGTGCGCGCTGGTTCGCAATGACAGGTAATTGCGGCACAGCCCGACAAACACCAATTTACCGCACTGCCGCAGCGGCCGCGTATATGCCACCCATTTCATTACCAGGAGGCCCCCATGGATCATCAGGACGATTTTTACCAGCAGATTCACGATATGGACAAGCAGCGCAGTCGGGCTGCGCGGAAGGAAAAATGGGAAAAGCGGGAGAAAAGCTTTTGGAAAGCCTTCCTGTTCACGGAAAACGGCAAACCCAAAAGCGGTCTGATCCTCTATACCTTCTGCCTGAGCTTCGTGTTTCTGCTGCTGTACCTGGCGATCTTCTCTCTGGTGCTGGAGTATTTGGGCAAGCCTCTGGAAGCCGTCCCCGCGTTTTGGGGAAATCTGCTTCAATCCCTGGCGGCGGGGGCCCTGGGGCTGGCCTGCGCCTGGCTCGCCCACCGGCTGCTGCCGGACAAGCGGCTGATTTTCGGCAGCTACCTGTGGCTTGCCCTTTTTGCCCTGGCCGCGGTCATCACCCTGCTGATTATGCTCCGGGGCACCGGAGCCTCCGGCGGAATGCTGGTGTTCTTCGGCTGGTTCGTAGGGCTCCCCCTGGCCATGGGTCTGGCAGGCTCCTACGCCCTGTACCGCCGGGACTACGCTCCGGCACCGGCCCAGGAGGACGCTCCCTGGAAAAAGTACACCCAGCGGCGGTAGAAAAATGCTGACACTCCGATTTTTGAACGTGGCCGACGGGGACGCGGCACTTGTGGAATACAGAACCTCCCGGGAGGTGTTCCGGGTCCTGGTGGACGCGGGACGGGCGGATCTGGAGCCCTGTCCCGGCTCCAGCCGGGCAGCGGTTTGCGCCCATCTGGAAGCTCTGGGCATCCGCCGTCTGGACGCGGTGGTCATCACCCACCTGCACCAGGATCACTTCGCGGGGCTGGAGGCGCTGGCAAAGTCCGTTCCCATTGACACCCTGTACGCCGGCTTCTTCCCCGCGGTGTCCCACCCGGTTGTACAGCTGCCGGAGGATGCCCCGAAAACGGTCCGGGGACTGGGAGTATGCCTGGAGGACTGGCTGCGGATCCTGAGCCTCCTCCGGGAAAAGGGCACCCGGTTTCGTCCCGTGTGCCACGATGCGTGGATTCCCTGCCCGGAGGGCCTGGCCCTGCGGATGATTGTACCCGACGTCCGGCTGGCCCTGCGCAGGAACCGGATTTGGGAGGAGCTGCTTGCCGGGAAATCGCCGGATATGGACCGGCTATACTGGAGCTCCAAGCAGCGAAACCCCGGCTCTTTGCGGCTGGAGCTGACACACGCCTCCCGGCGGGTGGTCCTGGCCGGGGACTGCTACGGCGCCTGCTGGCAGGAGCCGCCCCCGCTCCCCTGCGACCTGCTGAAGGTGCCCCACCATGGCGACGCCAAGTCCCTGACGGAGCCTCTGGTTCAGGCCCTGCGCCCTGCTTTTGCCGTGATCTCCTGCTCCGCCGTCTATGATCCCCGGAAGGACCGTCCCTCCCCGGGTGCGGTGGAGCTGCTGCGGGAAGCCGGCTGCCGGGTTTTCTTTACCGATTGCCGTCCCATTCCCGGAGGGCAGGAAAACCGCCTGCGCTCCGTGGATTTTCTCATTGGGGATGATGGGGTAATTCATCCCCCCGCTCCCTGAGCCTTCCCCCGGGGAAACGCCCCCCGGACCCCTCCGTCCGGAAGGGCGGGGTTTCAGGGATATTCTGATTCTGGAGGTGTTTTATGATCAAAACCGTTCTGTTCGACATGGGCGGGACCCTGGAGGACATCTACGTGGATGCCGCCAGTGAAAAAGCCGCCATGTTAAAGCTGGATGCCATGCTCCGGTCCTGGGGCCTGGGACCCGGGGTGGACCTTCCGGAGCTGAAGCGCCGGGTGGATGCCGGCTGGGCCCGGTATGGGGTCTACCGGGATGCGCACAATGTGGAGCTGAAGCCGGTGGAAATCTGGTGCGACTACATTCTCACGGACTTTGCCTTCCCCCGGGAGCGTCTTGCCCCCCATTGCGAGGAAATCGCCCACATGTGGGAAGTCACCTATTACCACCGACAGCTGCGCCCCGGGGTAAAGCCCATGCTGGAGGGTCTGAAGGAAATGGGCCTGAAGCTGGGCATCGTCAGCAACACCGCCGCACTCTACCAGGTGTTTGACATTTTGGAGGAATACGGCATCCGGGACTACTTCCAGGATGTGACGCTGTCCTCGGTCACGGGACTTCGCAAGCCCTGCCCGGACATCTTCCAGGTGGCCCTGCGGCAGACCCAATCCCAGGCCTGCGAATCGGCCTACGTAGGCGACACCGTGTCCCGGGACATCATCGGCTCCAAAAAAGCGGGCTTCGGCGTTTCCATCCAGATCTGCTCCCAGCTCACCAAAATGAAGGACGCCGGCGTAGACCCCGCCTTCCGCCCGGACTACATGGTGGGTGACATCTTCGACGTGCTCTCCGTCATCCGGCAGGTGAATGCCGCAACATAAAAATTACGCGCCGCTTTGTCCAACCACAAAGCGGCGCGCAAATATTCCGAAACGCGGTCAGACAAATCGGTGTTTGTCGCTGCGCTTAGTGGACAGTTGACAGTGGACAGTTGACAGTTATGGTATCCCCTTCGGGGATGGAATTGGCATAATAATGTCGAAAGTATCCACATTTCACATAGAAATGTAACGATTCCCGAATTTCTTTTTCAAATCGTCCCGGAGGGACTCCTTAACTGTCCACTGTCAACTGTCCACTGTCAACTGTCCACTGTCAACTCGGGTTCCGCCCGCCAAACACCAATTTATCTTGGCAGACAGGAGGATCGCTCCACAAGGGTGGGCATGAGGATGCGGTGGGTATAGCCCTCCAGCTCGTTTTGCACCTTGTCCAGCAGCACGTCCACCGCCACGGAGGCCAGCATCTTCATGGGCTGCTCCACCGTGGTCAGGTTGATCCGGGGCAGGCCGCTGTCGTGGATGTTGTCAAAGCCCAGCAGCGACAGCTCCTCGGGAATTTTCAGCCCGATTTCCTCCGCTGCCTGCAGAATACCCAGGGCGTTGGTATCGGTGGAGGCGAAAATTGCCGTGTAATTCCGCTCCTGGGCAAACAGCTGCTTGGCCAGCTGATAGCCGTACTTAATGGAGGTGGAGGGGAAGGTGTTGTTGCAGAACCGGGGGGTCAGACCAAACCCCTGGCAGGCTTCCTCATAGCCCTCGGCACGGAGCTGGTGGGTGTTGCTCCCCCGGCGGCGGCCGAAGTACAGAATCTCCCGGTGGCCCAGGCGGTACAGGTATTCCACCCCCAAAAACGCGCCCTTTCTGTTGTCCACGGACACATAGCTTTCCGGGGTTTCCCGCAGATTCTCTCCCACATACACCGTGGGCACCCGGCTGAGGTAGGGTTTCAGGGATTCGTAGCTTTCCGGAGCGGAGGGGCACAGAATAATGCCGTCCACCTGGCGGCCGATCATCAGCTCAAACAGTTCTGCCTCCTGCTCCACATTCCGGGAGGAGTTGCACAGAATGATGTTATACCCCCTGGCCCGGGCCTGGCGGTCAATGTGGTAGGCCAGCTCTGACATGAAGGGATTGTTCACCCCGGGCAGAATCAGCCCTAACAGCTTGGTACTCTTCATCACCATGGCACGGGCCACGGTGTTGGCGGTGTAGTTCATCTGCTTGCACACCTGCAGGATTCGATCCCGGGTGTCCGCGCTGATCTCGGGGCTTCCTGACAGGGCCCGGGATACGGTGGAGTAGGAAACTCCGGCGGCTTTCGCCACATCTTTGATGGTTACGTTCTTCATACCCTTCTCTCCCAAGCGGAAAAATTTCGAAAAATTTGCGTAGCTTTATTGTAAATTGTTTCCGCTTCTAAATCAAGAGCTTTTGGAAAAATTCAGCAAATACCACAACATGCTCCCCGAAAACTGGTGATTTTCACAGTCGTTCTTCCAGGTATCTTGCATATTCTGTTATTTCCCGTAAATTTTTCCCAGGAGTTCCTCAAATTTTCGAGGATTATTCCGGAATTTATTTGTTTTATTTCAATTGTATCCGATTCCTTGCATTTTTTACAGATATCCGGCGACTAATATCCATATTTTTGGTTGACACGCCGGAACATTTGCTATAAAATACCCTTAGAGAAAACGAAAACGTTTGTGGAAACCGGAAAGGAGTGACGGGGTTTGATTCGGGCTGTTTTGTTTGACCTGGGCGGTACGCTGCATACGTCCTCTTCCCCTCCCGGACGGGAGCTTTGGTTCGCCCGCAGGCTTCTGGAGCGGCTGGAGGACTACGGAATTTCCCTGGAAGCCTCCCCCGAGGCACTGGCGGCAAGTCTTTCCCGCAACGCGGAAATCTACAAGCAGGAAACCCAGCTAACCCTCCGGGAGCTGCCCGCTCCGGAAATCTGGAGCCGGTATTACCTTCGGGATTACGGGATTTCCCAGGACCTCCTGGCCCCCTTCGCCGAGGAGCTTAGCTTCCTGTACGACTACGAACGGGTACGTGTTATGCGCCGCCCCCACTTAGCCGAGACCATGGAAGCCCTTCACCGCATGGGTATCCGGATGGGCGTCATCAGCAACATCATCTCCACCTCCGTGGTGCCCCACTTCCTCCGGGAGTACGGCATCGCCGGGTACATGGAGACGGTGGTCACCTCCTCGGAAACCGGCATCCGCAAGCCCTCGCCGGATATTTTCCGGATCGCCGAGCGGGAAATGAACCTTCCCCCGGAGGAGCTGGCCTACGTGGGCGACACCATTTCCCGGGATGTACTGGGAACCCGTGCCGCAGGCTGGAAATGCATGATTCAGATTTCCAACCCCTCCATTGCCCATCGGGATGTGGGGCTGGATCCGGAGGCAAACCGTCCCGACTACCAAATCCACGACCTGTCCGAAATTCCCGCCATCATCGCCCGGGAGAATTCCCGGTAAAACCAGGAAGGACAGATTGGTGTTTGAAAGAGTGCAATATAAATTCCCTGTCATTGCGAGCCAGTGCGCACACTGGCGTGGCAATCCCCCGGTTGAAAGGGACCAGGTAACGATTACCACCAATAATCGCAGCGACCCCCACTCTGTAGGCCATTTATCGGTACATTTTCCCTCTAACCGGGGGATTGCCACACCAGCGTGCGCGCTGGTTCGCAATGACAGTTCTATTTTTTCGTGCGCGAAACACCAATTTAGCGATATACAAAAAACACAACACCAATTGTGATCAATACAAGGAGGAGCTTATGAGCAACAAGATTGATACCATCTTCTTCGACGTGGGAGCCACGCTGCGCTATGTGGTGGAGGATCCCGAATTCGCCGCCGCGGCGGACCGGGAGCTGATGGCCCTGGTGGGGGCCACGGAGTCCCACGACGAATTCTTCGCCAAGCTGAACGCCAACTGGAAGGCCTACCGCAAGATGGCCAAGACCATCCTGCTGGATGTGTCCGAGATGGAGCTTTGGCTGCAGTATCTGCTGCCCGACTATCCCGCTGAGCGCATCGCCCCCAACGCCGCCAGGCTCACCCGCCTGTGGCGGGATCATGACGGCCGCCGGGTTCCCCACGAGGGCGTGAAGGAAACCCTGAAGGAGCTGAAGCGCCGGGGCTACAAGCTGGGCATCATCGCCAACACCATCACCGAGACCGAGATCCCCGACTGGATGTGCCATGACCAGGTAGCCGACTGCTTCACCACCGTGATCCTGTCCTCCAAGGTGCGGCTGCGCAAGCCCGATACCGCCATCTACCACCTGGCCGCCCGGTGCATCGGCTCCGCTCCCGAAAACTGCGCCTACGTCGGCGACAATCCCGTCCGGGACGTGGAGGGTGCGGTGAACGCGGGCTACGGCGCCATGGTTCTGTTTGAGGATGCCGGCACCGCCGACCGGGAGGGCAAGGACCCCACGGTGCAGCCGAACTTCCGCATCCGTTCCATCCCGGAGCTGCTGGAGCTGTTCCCGGCTCTGAACTGAGGTTTCACATGGCACAGATAAAAGGTGTATTCTTTGACCTGGGCGGAACACTCCGCATCGCCGAGGAGGTTCCGGAGCACCAGCGCAAAGCTGCCGCCCGGATGGCGGAGCTGGCCGGCTGGGATGACCCCGATGCCTTCCTGGAGCTGGTGGAAGCGCGCTACGCCCCCTACCGGGACTGGGCGCTCACCGAGAACAAGGAAGCGGGAGACTTCGACCTGTGGAAGAAGTGGCTGCTGCCCGACGAACCCGACGAAAAGCTGCAGCAAATCTGCCACGAGCTGACCTACCAGTACCGCCAGGTGAAGGGCCTGCGCCATGTGGTGGAGGGCGGTGTCGAGGTCATCCAAGCCCTCCGCGCCAGAGGCTATAAGCTGGGCATCATCTCCAACCTGATTGGCGAGTACGAAATCTACGACTGGCTGAAAAAGGACGGCCTGGACAAATATTTTGACAGCGTTGTGCTCTCCTCCGTGTGTCACATCCGCAAGCCCGATCCCGAAATGTACCGCATGGGCTGCCGGGAGCTGGGGCTGGAGCCCGGGGAATGTGCCTCGGTGGCGGACAACCTGAACCGGGACATCACCGGAGCCAAGGCCGCGGGAATCGGGGCCAACATCCTCTTCATCAGCCCCGCGAAGCTGGCGAAGAAAACCATTACCCCGGAAAATCAGCCGGACTACATCGTTCACAAGTTCCTGGACATTCTGGAGCTTCCCATCCTGCAAGGAGGCGAATCCCATGGAGCGTAACATCAACACCATTTTCGTAGACCTGGGGGACACCCTGCGGGTCATCCGCAAGGACGAAGATTACCAGCTGGCGGCCATGAAAACCATCACCGACTGCCTGGGAACGGACATAGAGCCCCGGGAATTCTACCGCACGGTCATCGAGCCGAGGTATGACGAATACCGCAAATGGGCCTTAAGCTACTACTGCGAGGCACCGGAGAAGGTGCTCTGGACCCGGTGGCTGGCCTACGACTTCCCCCGGGAGCGGGTGGAGCGGTACGCGGCGGAAATGACCTACGCCTACCGCCGCACCAAGGGCGAACGGGTGGTCACCGACGGCGGCGCGGAAACCATCCGGGAGCTGCATAGAAGGGGCTACACCCTCGCCATTGTCAGCGATCTGGTGGGCACCAAGGAAGTGGACGAGTGGCTGGATCATGACGGCCTGCGGCCCTATTTCGCCAGCGTCCAGCAGTCCTCCCAGTGCCTCATCCGCAAGCCCCACCCCGCCATCTACTACTACGCACTCCAGGAAACAGGGGCCGATCCCCTGCGGACCTGCTATGTGGGTGACAATCTTGACCGGGATATCGTCGGTGCCAAGGCCGCGGGCCTTGGAATGACCGTAGGGGTACGATATCCCGGCAAGAAGCCCCAAACCGTTACCGAGGCCAACCGGCCCGATTGCTTTATCGAACATTTCTCCCAGCTGCTGGACCTGTTCCCCCCGCTGGGCTAAGGAGGTACGCGCATGAATCGTAATGAAATCGGCGGCGAGGCGCTGGCGCTTGCCGTGGAGGAGGCCTACCGCTTAGGTCAGACCGACTACTACCTGGAGCCGCTGGCGCGGCTGGGCGAGGACGGCAAGCCCACCGGCAAAATAAAATCCGGGGAACCGGTGATTTTCTGCTGCCGCCGGGGTGAGCGGGAAATTGAGCTCACCGACGCCTTTACCGATCCGAATTTTGACAAATTCCCCCGGGAGCAGTTACAGGATCTTCGCTTCGTGATTATGACCATGTATCACGAGAAGTTCAAGGACCTGCCCATCGCCTTCGCCCCGGAGCGGGTGGTGAAGCCCCTGGCCCAGGTCATCAGTGAGGCGGGGCTGCGGCAGCTCCACTGCGCCGAATCCGAGAAGTACGCCCATGTGACCTTCTTCTTCAACGGCGGCAACAATCAGCCCTTCCCCGGGGAAACGGACATCTGCGTCCCCTCCCCCAAGGGCATTCCCTTCGACCAGAAGCCCGAGCTGAGCCTGCCCCAGGTGGCCGAGAAGGTCATGGCCGGTGTGGACGAGGGGTATGACTTCATCCTGACGAACTTCGCCAACGGCGATGTCATCGGCCACACCTCCAATTCCGAGGCCAAGCTGTCCGCCGCCGCCGCGGTGAGCAGGTATGTGGATCAGGTTTCCCGCTACGCCATGGAGCACGGGTATCTGGTGGCCGTTACCGCCGACCACGGCAACATCGAAACCCTCCGGGACGCCAAGGGCAAGCCCCATGTGGCCCACACCACCAACAAGGTTCCCTTCCTGGTGATGGATCCCCAGCACCGGGAGCTGACCGTCCGGGACGGCCGTCTGGGAGATGTGGCCCCCACGGTGCTGTCCGTACTGGGCATCGAACAGCCCGCCGAGATGTCGGGTTCCTCCCTCATCGAAACCCCGGGCATCACCAATCCCAAGTGTATGCTCATCGTCCTGGACGGCTGGGGCTACGGCTCCGGGGACGACAACGACGCCCTCTTCGTGGCGAACACCCACGCCTGGGACGCCATGCGCGATACTTACCCCAACAGCCGGCTGTGTGCCAGCGGGGACGATGTGGGACTGCAGTCCGGCAAGGCCGGAAACTCCGAGGCAGGACACTCCAACCTGGGCGCGGGCCGGGTGGTTGCCCAGGACGATGTCCGCATGGACAGCGCCATCCGGGACGGCTCCTTCCGCACGAACCCCGTGTTCCTGGAAACCATTGAAAAGGCCCGGAAGGCCGGACGGCTCCACCTGCTGGCCTACCTCACCGAGAAGTCCAGTCACGGCTGCATCGACTATCCCGTGATGCTCACCGAAATGGCCGAGGGCGTGGAGGATGTGTGCTTCCACATCATCTTCGACGGCCGCAGCACCGAGCCCGGCAGCGCCCCCGCACTGCTGCGCACCCTGGAGGAGCGGCTGGCCAAGATCGGCCGGGGCCGCATTGTGGACGGTGTGGGCCGGGGCATCGCCCTGGACCGGGACGGCAACTACCAGAAGATTCAGAAAGCCTACGAGTGCCTCACCCTCGGCAAAGGCACCACCTACCGCTGAAAGAAAGTGGGAAGGTAAATTGTTGTTTATGGGTTTCTTCAGGAATGTCAAAATTACACTGTAGGGGAGCCATTCATGGCTCCCGGCAGTGAAGTCTTCCGATATTGCTCCGCACTTCGGCGAAAACGCACTGCTCTACGGGAGCCATGAATGGCTCCCCTACAGCAAAGACGAAGTACGTTTGAAAACTGCAAACAACAATTCCCTGTCTTCCCCGTTCTCCCATTTACCCTTACCGAAAGGAGGTTTCTTTCCTATGGAAACCACCATGGATTTGTCCGCGCTGGCTCTGACACCCTGGGAAATCGCCCTGCGGATGCTGTGCGCCATGCTCATCGGCGTGGTCATCGGCACGGAGCGGGAGTATACCCATCGGCCCGCCGGAATGCGCACCCATATGCTGGTGGCCCTGGGTGCCTGTGCGGTGATGGTCACCAGTCAGGCGCTGTTCTATCAATACCGCATCTATGGCGCCACCCCGGACCCTGCCCGACTCAGCGCTCAGGTAATTACCGGCGTGGGCTTTTTGGGTGCGGGCACCATCATGAAGGAGGGCCCCTCCATCAAGGGTCTGACCACCGCCGCCAGCGTGTGGGCCGTGGCCTGCCTGGGTGTGGCCGCCGGAGGCGGGTACTACGCCATCGCCCTCATCGGAACCGTCTGCATCCTGCCGGCTGAATGTCCGGATTGCCGGGATCCAGATCGAGGAGCATAGCCCCCAGCAATTCGAGATCCAGTTCAAGGCGGACTTCTGCGGCAGACACGCGGAAGCCCACCTTCAGGATTTCATGGCGGCCCTCAGCGAGGACGACAATACCACCGTTGTCCAGTCCCACCGCAGCCGCGTCTAATTCCGGGAAACTGCCCCGGACGCACTCCATAACCATGGGCGGATTGCGTCCGGGGTATTCTGCTACCAAAAATCAGCCAAAACAGCCCTTTTTCATCATTTTTTCACGCAAAATCCCTTCATCGCTCTTGACAATCACCCGTCAAAACACTATAACAGGAGGAAACAGGATGAATAGCTTTATCGTATTTTCCGCTCTCGGCTCTCTGCTGGCGCTGTTATTTGCGGTGCTAATGGGCAAGCGTGCGCTCTCCGCTGACGAGGGCACCGACCAGATGCGCAAGATCGCGTCCTTTATCCGCGACGGTGCCAACGCATACCTGCGCCGCCAGTACAGCGTGGTCATCGCCTTCTTTGGCGTCATGTTCGTGGTTCTGTGCGTCATGGCCGCCTTCGGCTACCTGACCTGGTTTGTGCCCTTCGCCTTCGTCACCGGCGGCTTCTTCTCCGGCTTCAGCGGCTTCATCGGCATGAAGATCGCCACCGCCTCCAACGCCCGCACCGCCAACGCCTGCCGCACCGGTCTGAACGCCGGTCTGCGGATCGCCTTCTCCGCCGGTACCGTCATGGGCTTCACCGTGGTTGGCCTGGGCCTGCTGGATGTTTCCGTGTGGTACATCCTGCTGCGCTATGTGTTCAAGCTCCCGCTGGAGGACATCACCGCCGCCATGCTGACCTTCGGCATGGGCGCCAGCTCCATGGCCCTCTTCGCCCGGGTGGGCGGAGGCATCTTCACCAAAGCCGCTGATGTGGGCGCTGACCTGGTGGGCAAGGTGGAGGCAGGCATCCCCGAGGACGATGCCCGCAACCCCGCTGCCATCGCCGATAACGTGGGCGACAACGTGGGCGACGTGGCCGGCATGGGCGCTGACCTGTACGAGTCCTATGTTGGCTCCCTGATTTCCGCCTGTTCCCTGGGCGTCATCGCCTTCAACCACATTGCCGCCGTGGATCGGCTCTACGCCTTCGCCGTGCCCCTGCTGCTGGCAGCCATCGGCGTGGTGGCCTCCATCATCGGCTCCCTGCTGGTTCGCACCGGTGAATCCACCGAGCAGATGAGCCTCCTCAAGGCCCTCCGCCGTGGCACCAACACCGCCGCAATCCTCATCGCCGTGGCCGCTCTGCCTCTCGTGTGGCTGCTTCTGGGCAAGGATCACCTGGGTCTCTACGCCGCAATCCTGGCGGGCCTGATCTCCGGCGTGCTGATCGGCCGGTTCACCGAGTACTACACCTCCGATACCTACCGCCCCACCAAGCACCTGGCCGAGTCCTCCGAGACCGGCACCGCTACCTTGGTCATTGACGGCATCAGCCTTGGCATGAAGTCCACCATCCTCCCCGTGGTGGTGGTTGGTATCTGCATTCTGATCTCCTACTACGTTTCCGGCATCGGCACCCCCGCCGACGGCAAGAACGCCATGGGCCTCTACGGCATCGCCCTGGCAGCCGTTGGTATGCTGTCCACCCTGGGCATCACCCTGGCCACCGACGCCTACGGCCCCGTGGCCGATAACGCCGGCGGCATTGCCCAGATGTCCGGTCTGGAGAGTGTGGTTCGGGAACGTACCGACGCTCTGGATTCCCTTGGCAACACCACCGCAGCCACCGGCAAGGGCTTCGCCATCGGCTCCGCCGCCCTCACCGCTCTGGCCCTGATCGCCAACTATGTGGAGAAGGTTCAGGCCATTGACCCCAATACCGCCCTGGATATGAGCATCATGAACCCCGTGGTTCTGGTTGGCGTGTTCATCGGCGCCTGCCTGCCCTACGTGTTCGCGGCCATCACCATGGGCGCCATCGGCAGGGCAGCTCACAGCGTGGTGCTGGAGGTTCGCCGCCAGTTCCGGGAGATCCCCGGCATCATGGAAGGCACTGCCGACGCGGAGTTCGCCCGCTGCGTGGATATCTGCACCAAGTCCAGCCTGAAGGAAATGGTGGCCCCCACCCTGATCGCCATCGTGGTTCCCGTGGTCACCGGCGTGGTACTGGGCCCCTGCGGTGTCATCGGAATGCTCTGCGGCGCCACTGCCTCCGGCTTCCTGCTGGCCGTGTTCATGTCCAACTCCGGCGGCTCCTGGGACAACGCCAAGAAGTACATCGAGGTTGGCCACTGCGGCGGCAAGGGCTCCGACAATGACAAGGCTGCCATCGTGGGCGACACCATCGGCGATCCCTTCAAGGATACCTCCGGCCCCTCCATCAACATTCTGATCAAGCTGCTGAGCATGGTCTCCATCGTCTTTGCGGCTCTGGTGGTGAATTTCCACCTGTTCGGATAAACATCTTTCCGGTCCGACAAATTGGTGTTTGTTGAATATATGCTGTCATTGCGAACCAGCGCGCACGCTGGTGTGGCAATCCCCCGGTTGAATGAAACCAGATAACGATTATCACCAAAAATCGCGAACGACCTCATTTCCCTGGGAGCTTTTCGGTACATTTTCCCTCTAACCGGGGGATTGCCACGCCAGTGTGCGCACTGGCTCGCAATGACAGGTAATTTGCAGCGCACCCTTTCAAACACCATTTTTCTGTCCGTTGAGTCCTGCCTGTTTGCGTACCAAGGAATTCGAAAGACAAGCATTACAAAGGAGCGTCCATTTATGGAAAAGCAATACGACCTGATGATCCTGGGCCCCGCCACCCGGGACGAGAACATTGACTACACCGGCGAAATTGACCGCTGCGTGGGCGGCGCGGTGACCTTCTGCACCCCCGCAGCCCGCTCCACCGGGGCCAAGGTGTTCGCCGGGGTGAAGGCCGCCCCGGAGGACGCGGATGTGCTCATCGCCCTGGGAGGCGACCCGGCGGACGCGGCGCTGCTGCCCTCTGCCAAAACCACCCTCATGCGAAACGAGTATTTCACCCCCGACCGGGAGCGGCGGAAGGGCACCTGCCTTGCCCAGTCCGACCCCATCACGCCGGAGGATGTGCCGGAGTTCCCCTGCAAACTGTACCACCTGGCCGGCCTCCTGTACGGAGATTTCCCCAGAGGGCTGATGGAGGCCCTTCACGCCCGGGGCCTGGTCTCCGCCGATGCCCAGGGGTTCCTGCGCCACAACGAGGGCGGCTCCATGTGCTTCCACGACTGGGCGGACAAGCTGGAGTACCTGCCCATGCTGGACTTCCTGAAAACCGATGCCGCCGAGGCGGAAATCCTCACCGGCCTTACCGACCGGGCCGAGGCAGCCCGGGTGCTCCACGGCTGGGGCGCCAAAGAGGTTGTCATTTCCCACAATTCGGAAATGCTGGCCTATGACGGCGTGACCATGAAGACCTGCCCCATCAAGTCCCGGAACCTGTCTGGCCGCACCGGCCGGGGGGACACGGTGTTCGGGTCGTACCTCGCCATGCGGATGCTGGGAAACTCCCTGGAGGAGTCCCTGCTCTACGCCACCGCCTGCTGCTCCCTGAAAATGGAAACCCCCGGCGCCTTCCGCGGCACCATAAATTGGTGTTTGGTGATTTCCAAACACGTTACGTTTTTGCTGTAGGGGAGGCATTCATGCCTCCCGGGTACGCGGTACGTTTTCGCCGAAACGAGGAGTAAAACCGGAACGTTGTACTGCCGGGAGGCATGAATGCCTCCCCTACAGTGTATTTTAGGCGTTTCCCAAACAGACCGACAAACACCAATTTGTCGGTTTCCTTCCTTGCATTCAATCGCCCCAGGGGATTTCCCCTGGGGCGATGCTTTTGTTATTCCACGGCACGGGCCATGGTGGTCATCACCGTGACGCCCTGGCTGTTCATGTATACCGCCTGGTAGATGGAACTGTCCCAGGAGGCGGTGAACTCCACCTTCCACATCCCGGCATCCTTGTCATAGTAGGCGTTCGCCATGTTGGTGCCCGGCTCCATGCCGCCCTCCGCCGGGAGGGTGCAGTCCCGGATGGCCCGGTCGATCACCGCCTGGGTGTCCTTCATGGCTGCGGCAGAGCTGTTGACGAAGTTCTTCGTCCGCATTCCCGCCTGCTGCCGCTCCAGAATGGCCATCTCCCCGGCGTAGTCAAAGCTGGGGGTTGCCGTCAGGTCGATTCCGTTGATCACCGCGGCGATTTCCTCCCGGGAATCGCGGATCACAGCCAGCTCCGCCTCCACCACCTTGTCTTTTTCCGCGCAGCTGCGGGTGGGCAGGTAGAGCTTCCGCATTCCCGTCAGCTTCCCTTCCGCGTCAAAGGACAGCACCAGCTGCTTTGCCTCGTACTCGTCGCTGAAATCATAGACGGACTGAATGACGATGTTGTTCCCATCCCGGAACACATCCTCCACCTGGCCGTCGTACCATTCGTAATTGAACGACCACAG
>SFHI01000060.1 GCA_004555705.1 Clostridiales bacterium
TTTCCCCTCTAACCGGGGGATTCCCACGCCAGTGTGCGCACTGGCTCGGAATGACAGCGTGATTTCTGCGTTTCAACTCTTGATTGGCATTGACAATTGACAATTAAGGAATCCCTTCGGGATGAATTTATTATATTTTCATGTTAAAAAACAGTTTGTTTTTGCAATTTGTCCCGTAGGGGCACAATAATTGTCAATTTTCAATTGTCAATTGTCAATTCGGCGAAGCCGTTCAAACGCCAATTCACCTTCCCGCGATATTCGGCCGGAGTGGAATATGGTACCATTATATTGGATATTATGGGAGAATGCAACCGGTGTTTGTATTTTTCGGGAAAAGTTCCGTGGGGATAAATTCTCTTCAAAAAAATTTGAAATAGGGCTTGCAAAAGCCGGAAAAGGGTGGTATACTATGGCTGTTATGGTAAGAGTACTGGTAAAGAGAGGGGCGCGCCCCTCTCTTTCTTATTGAGAAAGGATGGTTGCGTTGAAGGTTACGCAGCAGGTGGCCCAGTTTGCCGAGCCGGTGGTCACCGCCCACGGGTGCAGCCTGTGGGACGTGGAATATGTGCGGGAGGGCGCGGACTACTTCCTCCGGGTCTATATCGACAAGGAGGGCGGGGTGGACATCGCGGACTGCGAGGCTGTCTCCCGGGCCCTGGACCCCATTCTGGATGAGAAAGACCCCATCCCCGGCAGCTACCATTTCGAGGTCTGCTCCGCCGGCCTGGAGCGAACCCTGAAAAGACCCTCGGATTTTGAGCGCTTTCTGGGAAGCCCCATTACCGTGAAGCTCTACCGGCCCTGGGGCGGCATGAAGGAGCTCCCCTGCGTGCTCCGGGGCTATGACGAGGGCCGCCTCACCGTGGAGCTGGGCAAGGAAACCGTACAATTTGAAAAATCCCAGGTGGCGCTGGTACGCCTGCGGGTAGAATTCTGATAGGAGGAACATACAATGGCCAGAAATACAAGAGCCAAGAAGCAGGCCGAGGCTCCCAAGGTGGACATCGGTGCCGAAATCTTTGCCAGCCTGGAAGAGCTGGAGAAGCTGAAGGGCATCCCTGTGGACTATATGGTGGAGCGGCTCAAGCAGGCTCTGACCAACGCCTACCGCAAGGACCGGGAGGATCACCGGGACGTGCCCGCGGACAACGTGGTGGTGAACCTGAGCAAGGAAGGACTCTCCATGCACCTGATCAAGACCGCCGTGGAGGAGCTGGAGGACACCGCTCTGGAAATCCATATCGACGCCGCCCGGAACATTGACCCCAATGTCCAGGTGGGGGACACCGTGAACATCCCCGTGGACATTCAGAAATTCGGCCGCATTGCCGCCCAGACCGCCAAGCAGGTGGTGATTCAGGGCATCCGGGAAGCCGAGCGGGGCGTGGCCTACGAGAGCTACTCCAGCAAGGCCCAGGAGCTGCTCACCGGTACCGTGCTGCGCATCGATCCCACCTCCGGCGACATGTTCGTCCGGGTGGGCCAGGGCAATGACGCCTCCGACGCCATCCTGCGTGCCGGGGAGCAGATTCCCGGAGAGAAGCACAGAGAGGGCGACCTGATCCGGGTCTACGTCCTGGAGGTCAACAAGGCCCATCGCGGCCCCCTGGTCCATGTGTCCCGCACCCATCCCAACCTGGTGCGCAGGCTCTTCGAGCTGGAGACCCCGGAAATCGCCGACGGTCAGGTGGAGATCCGCAACATCGCCCGGGAAGCCGGTTCCCGCTCCAAGATGGCCGTCCGGGCCACCATGGAGGGAGTGGACCCCGTGGGCGCCTGCGTGGGACCCCGGGGCGGCCGTGTAGGGGCTGTGGTAGAGGAGCTTCGCGGCGAGAAGATCGACATCGTTGTCTGGAGCGAGGACCCCTGTGAGTATGTCCGCTCCGCCCTCAGCCCCGCGGACGTGATTTCCGTCAGCCTGATCCCCGGCCAGAAGGCCTGCCGGGTGGTGGTGCCCGACGACCAGCTGAGCCTGGCCATCGGCAAGGAGGGCCAGAACGCCCGCCTGGCCGCGAGACTGACCGGCTATAAGATCGACATCAAGCCCGCCTCCCAGGCGGAGGATGATTCAATTGACAATTAACAATGCGAATCAATAGTTGAAACGTCCAAAACTTGCTGTCATTGCGAGCCAGTGCGCACACTGGCGTGGCAATCCCCCGGTTAGAAGGGAGATGTGCCGATGAGTGCCCGGAAAAACCGGAGGATTGCCACACCAGCGTGCGCGCTGGTTCGCAATGACAGTGTGATGTTAGGGGTGTGAAAGGAATGCAAAAGAAGATTCCCCAGCGGCAGTGTATGGGCTGCCGGGAGCGGAAGGCCAAGCGGGAGCTGATCCGGGTGGTTCGGGGAACCGACGGAAACGTGAGCCTGGACTTCGGCGGCAAGGCCCCCGGCCGGGGCGCGTATCTGTGCCCGGACCCGGAGTGCCTGAAAAAGGCCCAGCGCTCCAAGGCCCTGGAACGGAGCCTGGAGGTTCCCATCCCCCAGGAGGTTTACGACCGGCTGGCCAGGGAAATGGAGGCCCGCCATGGAGAATAGGGCGCTGAACTACCTGTCCCTGGCCCGGAAGGCGGGCAAGGCCGAGCTGGGCGAGGAGCCAGTAGGCGCGGCGGCCCGGGCCGGAAAGGCCTACCTGATTGTGGTTGCCCAGGATGCCTCGGACCACACCTGGCGCCGGGCCAAGAGCTTCGCCGCCGGAACCGAGCAGCAGGTGCTCCGGCTGAAAGAAACCAAGGACGAGTTAGGGCTGGCCATCGGAAGGCAGAGCCTTGCCATCGCTGCCGTCACCGACGCGGCCCTGGCCCTGGCCATGGTCAAGGTCATGGAGCCTTCGGAAGCCGCCGCCCAGGTAATTCCCGTTCTGGAAGCCAAGTCGGCGCGGATTGCCAAACGTGCCCAGGAAGCCAAAGCCCACCAGCGCAATGTGCGAAAAGGAAAGAAGTAGGAAATGAATTGACAATGCCAATCAAGAGTTAAACGGCCCAAATTTTTCTGTCATTGCGAACCAGTCCGCAGACTGGTGTGGCAATCCCCCGGTTAGAGGGAATGCTGAACGAAAAGCGGCCTAAAACCTTGGGGGATTGCCACGCCAGTGTGCGCACTGGCTCGCAATGACAGTAAGATTAAGGCGCCCATCTCTTGATTGGCAGTGTCAATTGAATCCGTAGTTAGCGGCTCCCCCGGTTTCCGGGGAAAGCCATGTTCACATAGAAAACGGAAGGCCCCCCTTCGGTTTTCGGTATCCGGTAATGGAGGTGCGTTGTATCTATGAGTTTTGTGAAGTATCGTTTGAAGGAAGTCGCGGCGGACTTCGGCGTCCCACCGAAGGAAATCGCGGACATCATCTCCCGGTATTATGACAAACCCAAGTCCAATACCCAGGTCCTGAACGACCAGGAGCTGAACGCGGTATTCGACTACATGACCCAGAAGCATCAGATTGATTCCCTGGAGCAGGTGTTTGCTGCCAAGAAGCCCGAGCCTCCCAAGGCGGCTCCCCAGCCCCAGGCGGCGGCCGCTCCTCAGCAGGGCAGCCAGAAGCAGCCCGCCCAGAAGCAGGCCGGAAAGCAGGGCAATGCCCCGGCCCAGCAGCCCAAGCCCCAGAATCAACCCCAGCAGGCCCAGCAGCCTCAGAAGCCCAAGAACACCGAGCCGGAGCGCAAGCGGGAGCGCCGGGTGGTGGATACCTCCGCCGTCCAGGTCAACGCCAACCGCTTCGCCGACGTGGACAATCTGGTCTCCGAGCGGGTGCAGAACTACCAGGGCGGCAAGCAGCGCATCGGCGGCAAGAAGGGCCAGCAGCAGAATAAAAAGGACAACAAGTTCAAGGGCAGCAAGTCCCGCAATGAGGAAGCCGAGAAGATGCGCCGCCTCCAGATGGAGGTAGCCCGGAAAGCTCAGCTCACTGTGAAGATCCCCGACGAGATCACCGTGGGCGAGCTGGCCTCCCGGATGAAGAAAACCGCCGGCGAGGTCATTAAGCTGCTGATGAAGAACGGCATTATGGCCGGCATCAACCAGACCATCGACTTCGACACCGCGGAGTTTGTGGCCACCGAGCTGGGCTGCAAGGTGGAGAAGGAAGTCACCGTCACCATCGAGGAGCAGATCATCGACGACCATGTGGACACCGCCGAGGAACTGGAAACCCGTGCCCCCGTGGTGGTGGTCATGGGCCACGTTGACCACGGCAAGACCTCCACCCTGGACGCCATCCGCAACACCTCCGTCACCAAGGGCGAGGCCGGCGGCATCACCCAGCACATCGGCGCCTACACCGTGGATGTGAACGGCCAGATGATCACCTTCCTGGATACCCCCGGCCACGCGGCCTTTACCTCCATGCGGGCCCGGGGCGCCAAGGCCACGGACATCGCCATTCTGGTGGTGGCCGCTGACGACGGCATCATGCCCCAGACCATCGAGTCCATCAACCACGCGAAAGCGGCGGGCGTGCCCCTGATCGTGGCCATCAACAAGATGGACAAACCCACCGCCAACCCCGACAAGATCAAGGAGCAGCTGACCAAGTACGACCTGATCCCCGAGGAGTGGGGCGGCGATACCATCATCGTGCCCATCTCCGCGAAAACCGGTATGGGCCTGGAGGAGCTGCTGGAGATGGTGCTGATCACCGCCGAGGTTCAGGAGCTGAAGGCCAACCCCAACCGCCGGGCCAAGGGCACCGTCATCGAGGCCCGCCTGGACAAGACCCGTGGCCCCGTGGCAACGCTGCTGGTGCAGAACGGTACTCTGAAGCAGGGCGACATCGTCATCGCGGGCACCGCCGTGGGCCGCGTCCGGGTGATGACCAACGACAAGGGCCGCACCGTGAAAACCGCCGGACCCTCCATCCCCGTGGAGATCACGGGCCTGGCCGACGTGCCCACTCCCGGTGACGAGTTCAACGCCGTTACCGACGAGCGCATGGCCCGGGAGCTGGTGGAGCAGCGCAAGCAGGCTCAGAAGGACGCCGCTGCCAACGCCATGGCGAAGGTGACCCTTGACAACCTCTTCGCCCGGATGCAGGAGGGCGAGATGAAGGAGCTGCCCCTGATCGTCAAGGCCGACGTCCAGGGCTCCGCCGAGGCCGTGAAGGCCTCCCTGGAGAAGATCTCCAACGAGGAGGTCCGGGTGAAGGTGATCCACGCGGGCGTGGGCGCCATCAACGAAAGCGACATATTGCTCGCCTCCACCGCCGGGGCCATCATCGTGGGCTTCAACGTCCGGCCCGACTCCGCCGCCGCTGCCAACGGTGCCCGTCTGGGCGTGGATATGCGGTTCTATCGCGTGATCTACGACGCCATCGACGAGATCGAGGCCGCCATGAAGGGCATGCTGGCCCCCAAGTACGAGGAAGTGGTCATCGGCCACGCCGAGGTCCGCATGACCTACAAGGTCAGCGCCGTGGGCACCATCGCCGGCTGTATGGTGAAGGACGGCAAGGTCACCCGGGATGCCCAGGTGCGGGTGCTGCGGGACAACATCGTCATCCACGAGGGCGAGATCGGCTCTCTGCAGCGGTTCAAGGACGCGGTCAAGGAAGTGGCCGCGGGCTACGAATGCGGCATGAGCATCTCCAAGTACAATGACATCAAGGAAGGCGACATCTTCGAGTGCTTCACCATGCAGGAAGTGAAACGCTGAACACCATTCCCCGGCCGCACCGCGCACGCGGCGCAGCCGGGGAATTGTAGTTGACAGCTGACAGTGGAAAGTGGACAGTTAAGTCCGGGACAATTGCAGAAAGCATACAGCAAATGGGGAGTTTGTCAAGTATATGCTGTCATTGCGAGCCAGTGCGCACACTGGCGTGGCAACCCCCCGGTTAGAGGGAAAATGTGTCGAAAAGTGCCCGGAAGAGTGGGAGCTGCTGCGATTTTTGGTGGTAATCGTTACCTGGTTCCTTTCAACAGGGGGATTGCCACACCAGTGTGCGCACTGGTTCGCAATGACAGCGTTTTTTGAGCGCACACCGAAAAACACCAATTTCTCAATTCGTCCCGAAGGGACTCCTTAACTGTCAACTGTCCACTCTCACACAACCCAGTTCTTAGGAAAGGACCGATCTATATGGCATCCAATCGCATTCACAGGATCAACGAGGAGATTCAGAAGGAGCTTTCCGGCCTCCTTCGCACGGTGAAGGACCCCCGGGTTCAGGACACCATGATCTCCATTACCCGGGTGGAAACTACCCCGGACCTTCGCTATACCAAGGTTTATGTCAGCTTCCTGCCCGAGGACAAGTCCAAGGAAGCCCTGGCGGGTCTTAAATCCGCCGGAGGGTATCTTCGCCGGGAGCTGGCCCGGAAGCTGCAGCTGCGCTACGCCTCGGAAATCGTCTGGGAGCAGGACGATTCCATCCAGTACGGCGCGAAAATGCTGAAGCTCATCAACTCTCTGGAGGTAAGCCATGACGAAGCTGACGAGGACTGAGGCAGCGGAGTATCTCCTTGCCCATGACCATTACCTCCTGCTGACCCACCGCCGCCCGGACGGGGACACCCTGGGCAGCTCCGCCGCGCTGTGCTTAGGCTTAAGGAGCCTGGGAAAGACCTGCCACATCCTGCCCAATCCCGAGATCACCCCCCGGTTTGCCTTCCTCCATGAGGGGCTGACCAAGGAGGATGCGGAGGAGGGGGACATCCTGGTCACCGTGGACGTGGCCTCCCCCGGGATGCTTCCCAATTCCTTCCTGCCGCTGCTTGACCGGGTGCAGCTGCGCATCGACCACCACGCCAGCGCCACCTCCTTCACCCCCCGGGAGCTTGTGGACCCGGACAGCGCCTCCTGCGCGGAGCTGGTTTGGGACGTGCTGGAAGAAATGGGGGGTTCCATGGACACCCGGCTTGCCGAGGCGGTGTACGTGGGCCTCTCCACGGACACGGGCTGCTTCCGGTTTGCCAATACCACGGAGCACACCTTCGCCACGGCGGCCAAATGCGCCCGGGCGGGGATTGCCCTGTATGAGCTGAATCAGGAGCTGTTCGAAACCAACACCCTGGGCAGGCTCCGGATTCAGGGCTGGATCGTGGAGCATATGAAGCTGCTGCACGGGGGGACGGTGGCCCTCACCGTGATCCCCAGGCAGGTGGAGCAGGAAATCGGGGTCACCGAGGACGATATGGACAACATCTCCAATTTCCCCCGGACGGTGGCGGGCGTTCACATCGCGGCCACTCTGCGGGAAACCGCCTCCGGCGAGGCCAAGCTCTCCGTCCGGGCCGTGCCCGGCTATGACGCCACCCGGATCACCACCCAATTCGGCGGCGGCGGCCACAAGGGCGCCGCCGGCGCCAACATCAACCTGCCCCTGGCGGAAGCCGCCAAGCAAGTGGAAGCGGCGCTGATGGAATTGACAATGGACAATTGACAATGTGCTTGCCGTGCTTACACAGCGGTGCAGGAAATTGTTGTTTGAAAGGGTTCGGTGTGAATTACCTGTCATTGCGAACCAGTCCGCAGACTGGTGTGGCAATCCCTCGGTTAGAGGGAAAATGTACGAAAACGGACAAACGCCCTAACAAAGTGTCCTGAATTGTTGGGGGATTGCCACACCAGCGTGCGCGCTGGTTCGCAATGACAGTTCTATTTTAGTGCGTCAAACACCAATTTTCCTATCAGCGCAGCCAGAGAAAGGAGAATGCCCATGAATGGGATTGTGATTGTGGACAAGCCTGCCGGCTGGACCAGTCAGGATGTGACGGCCCGCTTACGGCGGGTTTTCAACACCCGGCGAATCGGCCACGGGGGCACCCTGGACCCCATGGCCACCGGGGTGCTGCCGGTGTTTGTGGGCCGGGCCACCCGGGGGGTGGAATTCTTTGAGCACGCGGAGAAATCCTACGAGGCCGTTCTCCATCTGGGAATCACCACGGACACCGAGGACATCACCGGCACGGTGCTGGAGCGCCGGGAGGCAGCTGTCACCCGGGAGGCCCTGGAAGCGGCTCTGGAAGCCTTCCGGGGAGAAATCCTCCAGGTTCCCCCCATGTACTCCGCCCTGAAGGTGGACGGCCAGAAGCTCTGCGACCTGGCCCGGAAGGGCAGAGAGGTGGGGCGGAAGCCCCGGCCAATCACCATCCACGAGCTGGAACTGCTGAACCTGGAGGGCAGTTTGGCCCGGCTGCGGGTCCGCTGCTCCAAGGGCACCTACATCCGCACCTTGTGTAAGGACATCGGTGAGGCCCTGGGCTGCGGTGGGTGCATGGAGGCCCTCCGCCGTACCTCCGCCGGGGAGTACAGCATCGACGAGGCGGTGCCTCTGGAGCGCCTCCTGGAAGCGGAAAACCCCGGGCAGTTCCTGCGGGATGTGGACACCATGTTCCGGGGCTTCCCCGCCGTGACCCTCACGCCCAACCAGGAAAAGCGCTGCCGCTGCGGCAATTCCTTTTCCCTCCGGCTCCCGGAGGGAACCTACCGGGCCTACAGCCAGGCCGGGGGGTTTCTCATGCTGGCCAAGGTGGAGAATGGCGTTATGTCAACTATAAAAAGCTTTTTCGAGGTTTCGTGACCATGAAACAATATATCTATGCCCTGGGCTTCTTTGACGGGGTCCACCGGGGCCACGCAGAGCTTCTGCGCCGCTGCCGGGAACTGGCGGGAGCGTCCCTGGAACCGGGTGTTGTGACCTTCGGAAACCACCCGGACACTCTGGTGCTGGGGGTCACCCCGGGGCTCATCAACACGCCCGCCGACCGGGAGCGGCTTCTGCGGGAGATTGGGGGCACGCAGCGGGTGGTGGAGCTGCCCTTCGACAAGCAGCTTTGCGCCATGGCCTGGGACGCGTTCCTGGATATGCTGCGGGAAACCTATGATGCCGCGGGCTTCGTCTGCGGGGAGGATTTCCGTTTCGGCGCCAAAGGCTTCGGCACGGCGGACACCCTGGCGGCCTACTGCCGGGAGCGGGGGCTGCCCTGGGCTGTGGTGCCGGAGCAGCTGTGCCGGGGGGAGCGGATTTCCTCCACCCGGATTCGGGAGCTGCTGGAAACGGGGGATATGGAGCAGGCGGCGGAATTCCTGGGCCATCCCCACATCCTCACGGGCACCGTGATCCGGGGCCGCCAGCTGGGCCGCCGGTTGGGGATTCCCACGGCCAACCTGGCCCTGCCGGAAGGGCTTGTGGAGCCCCGGCATGGGGTCTACGCCTGCCGGGTATGGCTGGAGGGGGGAGCCTGCGCCGCCGTGACCAACATCGGGACCCGCCCCACCGTGGAAGGCCGCGGCGTCACCGTGGAGCCCTGGATACTGGATTATGCGGGAGACCTGTACGGAAAGGAAATCCGCCTGGAATTCCTGCGCTTTCTCCGCCCGGAGCGGAAATTCCCGGATCTGGAAGCGCTGAAGGCCGAAATCCTCCGCAACGCCGCCGAAACCCGGGAAATCGTGAAGAATTGACAATTCACAATTGACAATTATGGTATCCCTTTGGGGTGATTCCAAACCGGGTCGGACCGCCGGTTCGAAAAAATGCTGTTTGAAAGACTGAGGGTTTGCGGAAATACCTTCCCCCGGGGGGAAGGGGGACCGCGCAGCGGTGGATGAGGAACGGCGACCGCTGTAGACTACCAAATTGACCCAATTTATCGAAATTCGTCCAAATGCTGTACCGTAATTCCTACCGCTGCGGAAAATTTCAGGTTTCGCCATTCCTCATCCGCCCCTTCGGGGCACCTGTCAATTCGTTACAGCCGTCATATCCTCCTTCCTGCCGCATACCCTTTACGGACAGGAGGGATGGGGCATGGCACAGACCCAGAAGCTGACGCTGGAGGATCGCAATCGGCTCACCATGAACGCCGTGACGGAGGTGGTGAGCTTTGAGGAGAGCACCGTGGTGCTGCAGACGGAGCTGGGCACTCTGGTGGTGCAGGGCAGGGAGCTGAAGCTGAAAACCCTCTCCCTGGAGGGGGGCCAGGTGGCCGTGGACGGGGAGGTGACGGCCCTGATCTACGAGGAGGCCAGGACCCGCCGGGGCTGGTGGGGGCGGCTGCAGGGATGACGGAGCCTGCCCTGGCGGCGGAGCGTTTCGGAATCGGCTGCCTGCTGGGGGTGGGGCTGGGGCTGTGGTACGCCCTTCTGCGGCCCCTGCGCCGCCGCCGCAGCGCCCCCGCTGACGCGCTGTTCCTGCTGGGGGCCTTTTGCGCATGGCTGTACCACGGCTTCGCGGTGTGCCGGGGTGACCTGCGCTTAGGCTACAGCGGGGGACTGCTTCTCGGCGCGCTGCTTTTTGACCGGACGGTGGGAATTCCCCTGGAGCCGGTATTCGCGAAGCTTTGGAGCGTTATCCGGAAAATACTGGGAATTTTTCTGTTGCCCGGCAGGATTTTTTTCAGATTTGCAAAAAAAATAGTTGCATCTGGGGGAAAATGGGGTAAAATAAAGTGGAATAACCGTCGCCTATTCCGACGGTACCCCGGAGGTGAACCCCATGAATCAGGGCAGACAACCCAAACGCCGGCTGGTGGTGCGTTCCAGCTCTCCCGCGCTGAAAATCGTGGTGACGGTGCTTATCGTGTTTTCTATGGCGGCGCTGACCGCGCTGGCATGGGTTCGCGGCAGCATCCGCAGTCAGGTGGAGGACCTGCGGCGGGAGGCCGCCGCTCTGGAGCAGGAAAATCAGGAGCTCCAGAAAAAAATTGACAACCTGGGGTCCGTCCAGAGCGTTCAGGACATCGCCCGGGAGGAGCTGGGTCTGGTGGACCCCAACACCGTCGTGATCCAGCCCGAGGAATAGAGTATCGCGTCAAAATATGGAGGAAAGAGAGTCAGTATGGAGTTAACCGTTGGAGCCATTGTAGAGGGTAAGGTCA
The DNA here is from genome assembly GCA_004555705.1 of Clostridiales bacterium. Lineage (GTDB taxonomy): Bacteria > Bacillota > Clostridia > Oscillospirales > Oscillospiraceae > Faecousia. Next base: position 10,821 of record SFHI01000060.1, read on the forward strand.
AATCGATCACCAATTTCGGTGCGTTCATCGCCCTGCCGGAGAACAAGACCGGCATGGTACATATCTCTGAGGTGGCCAATGCCTATGTCAGCGACATTCGCCAGCACCTGACCGAGGGTCCGGAGCCAGAATCCCCAGCGGCAGAGCGCCCCCCGGCCCGCGAACAGGCAGCCCCTTCAGCCCGCTGCCCCCAAAACCGCGGATCAGCTGTTTGAAGAGAAGCTGAAGGCCTTCATGACCGAGTCCGACAGCAAAATCTCCTCCATCAAGCAGTATTCCGACCACAGAACCAAGAGCAGAAGAAGATAAATCCAATTGACAATTGACAATTGAACAATTGACAATTATGGGATGGCCCGGAAATTGTCAACTGTCAATTGTCAATTGTCAATTCCTCTGATTTTTTGAGGAGTTTTAGATTATGTCAACCGTTGTCATCACCGGCGGGTCCCGGGGGATTGGGGCGGCGGCGGTGGAGCTGTTTGCTGCCCGGGGAGACCGGGTTTATTTTCTGTATGAGAAGCAGCACGACGCCGCCCGGGCTGTAGAGGCCCGCACGGGAGCCAAGGGGCTGTGCTGCGACGTGGCCAGCCGGGAGCAGGTGGAGGCGGCTTTCGCCCAAATCCCTCAGGTGGACGTGCTGATCTGCTGCGCGGGCATCTGCCACTACGGCCTGATGCGGGATATGCCGGAGGAAGCCTGGGACCGGCTCTTCGCGGTGAATGTGAAGGGCGTGTACCACTGCGTGAACGCGGCCATGCCCTCCTTCCTCCGGGAGCACCGGGGCTGCGTCATCACCGTGTCCAGCATGTGGGGCCGGGTGGGCGCCTCCTGCGAGGCGGCCTACTCCGCCACCAAGGGGGCGGTGATCGCCCTGACAAAGGCCCTGGCCAAGGAGCTGGGGCCCGGCGGCATCCGGGTGAACTGCGTGGCCCCGGGGGTGATCCTCACGGATATGTGCGCGGCAGTGGACCCCCAGGTGCTTTCGGAAATGGCGGAGGAAGCCCCGGTGGGCCGCAACGGCGTTCCCCTGGACGTGGCCAAGGCCATGGCGTATCTGGCGGAGGCGGAATTTGTCACCGGAGAAGTGCTGAACGTGGACGGCGGCTATGCCATCGGGTAGAAGGTTTTGCCGCAGCGCGGCAAAATGGTGTTTGAAGCTTCCAACCACGTTGCGATGTTGCCGTAGGGGCGGCTATTAGCCGCCCGCAGCGTTCTTACTTTTGAGCGTTTTCAATAGAACGGGGTACTTTCATAGACGAAGGTTTGCGGGCGGATACTATCCGCCCCTACGATGACAAACCGTCAAATACCAAGTTACCGAGCGGCTGAGTCATCCCGAAGGGGATACCGCAGCTTTCAACAAAACAAAAGGAGAGAAAACATGAAAATTGCAATCGGCTGTGACCATGGGGCTCTGGAACTGAAGAACACCGTAAAGGCCCACCTGGAAAAGCGGGGCTTTGAAGTTTCCGACTTCGGCACCTATACCTCCCAGAGCTGCGACTACCCCGACTTCGCCTCCGCGGCGGCCCGGGCGGTGGCCTCCGGGGAATGCGAAAAGGGCATTGTGCTGTGCACCACGGGCATCGGCGTGTCCATTGCCGCCAACAAGATTCCCGGCATTCGCTGCGCCCTGCTGTCGGATGTGTGGTCCGCGAAAATGACCCGGCTCCACAACGACACCAACATGATGGCCCTGGGAGCCGGTGTGGTGGGCCCCAGCCTGGCCCTGGAGCTGGTGGATGTGTGGCTGGATACACCCTTCTCCGGCGAAGCGCGCCACCAGCGCCGGATTGACAAGGTTATGGATCTGGAAAAATAAAACATTCCCCAGCCGGTTCCGGCTGGGGAATTTTTCATGTCCAATGGCTTCGGTGAATCGACAAATTGGTGTTTGACGCTTTGCCTCAAAGTTTCCTGTCATTGCGAGCCAGTGCGTACACTGGCGTGGCAATCCCCCGGTTGAATGGAACCAGGCAACGATTACCTCCAAGAACCGTAACAATCCCGTTTTCCGGGTACTTGTCGGTACATTTCCCCTCTATCCGGGGGATTGCCACACCAGTGTGCGCACTGGTTCGCAATGACAGCAAAGAACGTATAGACACCAATTTGCGCAACTGCTTACTTCCACAAATACACCCGGCATTCGTAGGGCTGCAGGGTGTCCGGCTGGGGGGTGGGGTAATTGGCCAGCACCAATTCCGCCTTCTCCAAATTGAAGCCCCGGGGGGCGCGGAAGGCGGTTTCCCTGTCCCGGAAGGAGCAGACCACCAGAATCCGCTGCTTCCCGTCATCCCGGGAATAGAGATAGTGGCTCCCGGAGAGATGCCGGTACTCCCGGTAGTCCCCGTCCCGGACGCAGGAAAGGCTTTTCCGCAGGGCGATGGCCCGGCGGTAGAAGTTTAGCACCGAATCCTCCCGCGTTTCCTGCTCCGCCGCGTTGATCTGGGTGTAGTTTGGATTTACGCGAATCCAGGGCGTGCCCGTGGTGAAGCCCGCGTTGGGTTCCCCGCTCCACTGTACCGGTGTCCGGGAATTGTCCCGGCTGCTGCGGTGCAGCCGCGCAAGCCTTTCCTCGGGGCTTTTCTTCAGGGCGGAGTGGTGGTAGTTCCAGATGGTCTGCACATCCCGGTATTCGTCGATGCTTTCCAGCGGGCAGTTGGTCATGCCCAGCTCCTGGCCCTGGTACAAAAAGGGCGTTCCCTGCTGGAAGAGCATGGCCGCGGCCAGAGTTTTCGCGCTCTCCTCCCGGAAGCGCTCGCTTCCGTACCGGGAGACGATCCGGGGGTGGTCGTGATTTTCCAGGTACAGCATATTCCAGGCCCGGCCATGGAGCTTCCGCTGCCAGGTGGAGAAGGCCCGTTTCAGCTTCCGCAGGGAGAAGGGCAGGGGCAGCCAGTCCGTGAACAGGCAGTCCGCGCACACGCACTGGAACTGGATCATCATGTCCAGCTCTCCGGAATCCTCATTGATGTAGGTCAGGGCCTTCCTGGGGGACACCAGGGGGGCCTCCGCCAGGGTCATGCAGTCGTAGTGGTCCAGCACGTCCTGCTTGAATTCCCGCAGGTACTCGTGGAGCCGGGGCCCGTGGTTATACTGGCCCATGCCCTTGTTCACGGGGAACAGGTGGTCGTCCGGCAGCCCCTCGGGCTTGGAGATGTAGGTGATCACATCCTCCCGGAAGCCGTCCACCCCCAGGTCCAGCCAGAACCGAAGGATTTTCTTCACTTCCTCCCGCACCAGGGGATTGTCCATGTTCAGGTCCGGCTGCTTCACGGCGAACAGGTGCAGGTAGTATTCCCCCCGGACCTGGTCATAGGTCCAGGCCTTGCCCTCGAAGTTAGAGTCCCAGTTGTTGGGCAGCTTCCCGTTCTTTTTCGCCGGCCGCCAGATGTAGTAGTCGGTGTAGGGTTCGATCCGCCGGCGGCTTTTCTGGAACCATTCGTGCTCGTCGCTGGTGTGGTTGATGACCAGGTCCATGAGCACCTTCATGTCCCGGGCGTGGGCCCCCTCCAGAACCTGCCGGAAGGCCTCCATGCCGCCGAACTCCGGGGCGATGTCCATGTAGTCCGCAATATCGTAGCCGCAGTCCGCTCCCGGGGAGGGGTACAGGGGCGAAAACCAGATGCCGCCGCAGCCCAGAGACTTGATGTAGTCCAGCTTCTCCAGCACGCCCCACAAGTCCCCCATGCCGTCCCCGTTTCCGTCCATAAAGGACCGGGGCCATATCTGGTAGAATACCCGGTCTTTGTACCATCGTGTGCGTTCCATCCCATGACCTCCTTTTGCCCGGGCCGCCGCCCGGGATTTTTCGTGTTCATTATAGCAAATTCATACCGCCGCGTCCAGCTATTTTCAACCCGCCCGGGGCCTTCCCGGCGGAAGGGGAGGCCAAAGGCTTGTGGGAATTCTTTCCCCGGGGGCGGTGCGTCGCGCAGCGAATCAGAATTGGCCTTCTGCGGCATTCCCTCGGTTAGAAGGGAGATGTGCCAATAAGCGCCCGGAAGGACGGGGGGATTGCCACGGAAGCCGGCGCGCTTACTTTGCAATCATCATGTGTGCACACACCACGATAAACGAAAAACGCTGTCATCCCGAGCGAGCATAATCGCCATTTCTATGGTAGGATTGCCACTGGCAATCCTGATGATCGTAATTCGCTTACGCTAGGCTCAGGATGACAGCATTTTTGGATTTGTTTACAAATCTGAAGATTTAGGTGTTACAGGCTAGTAGGGGCGGCTATTAGCCGCCCGAAAGGTTTCGATTTTTGAGCGTTTCCGATATAACGGGGTGCTGTCAAGGACGTAAGGTTTCGGGCGGCTAATAGCCGCCCCTACAGAAGCATCGCAACATACACACAGGTTTTTTCATTGAACCTTAAAAACGCCACAGGAGCCGTTCCCCGGTGAGGGAAGGTTCCTGTGGCGTTTTCGATTTTCTTACTCAGACAGATACAGATTCAGGGAACGCAAAGCCGCGTCTGCCGCCTGCTCAGGGGTAATGACTCCGTTGCAGCAGTCGACCATCTGGTCCATGACTTTACTGCGGATAGTGCGGTCGGTCAGGGCTGGGGTGGTGAGCGCTTCTACCCAGCCCTTCAGCTGCTGGCGCTGTGCCGTGTTGGGCCACTGTGCACTGTAGCTAACACTGGTACCTTGCACAGCGCTGCCCGTAGTGATGACAGAATCCACGTAGCGGTCCTCGGACAGTTCCCGCTGGAAGGTCACCTGGTTCACCGGGAAGCCTGTGGTCAGATCCTTGGCCTGGACCGCGTCACTGAGCATGAAGGTTAGGAAGGTTTCCGCCGCTTGAGGATGGGCAGCAGTGGCCAGGATGCCCATGATTCGCCGGGGCAGAAAAACATTGGATGCCTGTCCGCTCAAAGGAATAGTCCGATAGCCGACACTGAGGTAGTCCTTCTCACCGGCAAGAACACGAGACGACCAGGCGTACATACCGTCCAGCGTACCGGTGGGAAGGTAGCAGATATCTCCATAGATATAGGCTACACCGCCAAGCCCCGTATAATCACCGGGCGCAAAAAAGTATTCCCCGTTTTCATATTCTTCCGCAAACTCCGCCATCCACTCCGCGTTCACCTGACGGAAGTCTTCATCCAGAGCGTACAGTTCCTTCATGGCGGCATAGAATGCTGCCAGTTTTTCTGCGTCCAGGGTTCCATCGGGATTTACCCAGGCTGCGGAGCAGCTGTCGTAGTAGAGGTCCGCCATCGTGATGGGGTACATGGCATTGACGATCCGCTCCCGGTCGGGATTCTCCTGCTTTGCCTGCTTGGCCGCTGCCACCAGGGAATCCAGATCGTGGATTTGCGAAACATATTTTTCCGCGCCATACATGGCAGGAATGGCAAAGGTTGTGGGTACGGCGCATACCTTGCCGTCCTGGGCATAGCAGTTCGTCACCTGCTCCAGCAGGGGACCTGCCTGACGCAATACGCCGCTGATATCTGCCAAAACGCCCTTTGGTGAAAGCCGTCCAAGCGGATCAGGTCCGGGCCGCTGCCGGCCAGAATCTCGGTGTTCAGCATCCGAATGGCGTCCTCCATGGTGACGCCGTTCTCGCCGGTGACACCAACCTCCAGATCCACGGCCACCTCCGGGTGGGATACTTGGAACTGGGAGATCATCTGCCGCAGGTCTTCATCCTCATACAGGCTGTAGATGCGAAGTTCGGTATCCGGCGTTGTGGGGGCGTTCTGGTCGTAAACGTAGTAGCGCAGGGCGCTTTCCCCATTCTGGTTGCCCAGCACATAGAAGCTGCCGTCCTCCGCCCCGGTCAGAGCCTTCGGACAGAAGGTAGGGTCACCCAAGGAGGTTCTGGCCCCGCTGACCAGCTCCTCGGTGACGCTGCCTCCGGGAACATAGCTATAGAGACCGTCATGGGTGGTGAAGAACAGGTAGCCATCGGAATTTTCCCAGAAGGTGATCTTGGGATCGCTTCCCTCGGTGGCCTGCAAGGACGCCACGACCTGTTCTCCCAGAACGCCGGAGAGAGCGTCTGTTACCCCGTCCTGGCAGATGCTGCCGCGGCTCCAGCCCAGCATATACGCGTCCTCTCCAGCACAGCAGAATGTAAGCAGGGAGGGTTCCAGCTCATTGAGATTGCTGCCCAGCTCCCCGGTTTCCAGATTTACCTCCCGAACCTCCTTCGAATAGAACTGTGCCAGAAGCCGTCCGTCAGCGGTAAAATCGCAGGTGGGTACGAAGAATCCCATCTGAGGATCCACATCGGCGTAGGTAACAGGGATTTCCCGGCTTTTCCCGGAGGAATCCAGAAACCAGAAGTGGGGCTGGTAGGTATCGTCTTCCATTTTCTGAAGGGTGCTGCAAAACACGCTTCCATCCGGGGACAGGGCAACGGATCCGATGCTTCCACTTTCCGTGATGGTTCCGGGCAGCGGAAAGGTATCCCATGTATTGCTTTGCGTACCTGCGGTGCAAATCAGGACATTCCCGTCTGCCTTCATGAGGGCGACCCGCAGGTGCCCGGTGGAAAGCATAACCATGTCCATTGCGTAGTCACTGTCCGGCAGCGTAATGCTCTGCTCCACATACCGCCCTGTGGCATTGGCATTGCCGGGCTGGGAAACCTCCACCACCGACAGTTCCGGGTCTTTCCCACAGCCGGAAAGGCAGCCCAGCAGTACAAGCAGGGCTAGCATCATGCTGATGATTCGCTTTTTGTCTATCATGTCATTTTCCTCCTTATTGAAGATAACCACAGTATAAACCTTCAATCTCTAAGAGGCCTCTAAGGAATTGGCAATTCCAGGATAAAAGCCGCGCCGCCACCCTTGGCATCCTCCACCCAGAGCTTCCCTTTGTGGAGCTTGACGATTTCCGCCGCGATACACAGCCCCAAACCAAAATGGGAGCGGTGGGA
>SFHI01000061.1 GCA_004555705.1 Clostridiales bacterium
CATGTGAATACCGCTCTGCCAATCCGCTCTCTTCGCAAAGATGGCCTTTTGGCAATTTGACGATTAGGTCCAATGTTTTAAACTAACACGAAAAATTTTTATATTTTCCTGATGACAAAAGGAAAAACTTATAGTATACTTGTCAGGGTATAAAAAAATCCAAATGGAGTGTGGGTAAAATGAGAGGAATCCCGTCCCTGATTACGGACATCCGGAAAAATGTATTCACAGAAGTGGCCCGCATGGCCTATGCCGGCGGAGACTACACCCAGGCCGAGGACCTGCCCTACAAAATCGTCCCCGGCGACCAACCCCTGCACCGGGAGAGCATCTTCCTGGAGCGGGCCATCGCCGGTGAGCGGGTGCGGCTGGCCATGGGCCTTTCCATCCGGCCCGTCCAGACCCGCAGCCTCATGACCGAGGGCATGGACCACGCGGCCATCGCCGAGCAGTACTATGAGCCGCCCCTGGTCAACATCATCCCCTACGCCTGCCACGCCTGCCCCACCAACCAGTACCGGGTCACGGAGAACTGCCAGAACTGTCTGGCCGCCTCCTGCCAGAAGGTCTGCCCCAAGGGGGCCATCTCCTTCGTCAACGGCAAGAGCTGCATCGACCAGAGTAAGTGCATCAAATGCGGCAAGTGCTCCAAGGCCTGCCCCTACAATGCCATCATCCACATGGAGCGGCCCTGCCAGGCGGCCTGCGGCATGGACGCCATCGGCTCCGACGAGCACGGCCGGGCGGTGATCAACCAGGACAAGTGCGTCTCCTGCGGCCAGTGCCTGGTCAGCTGCCCCTTCGGCGCCATCGTGGACAAGGGCCAGATTTTCCAGGTGATCCAGTCCATCCTGAAGGGGGATCAGGTCATCGCCATTCTGGCCCCCGCCTTCATCGGTCAGTTCGGCAAGCACTCCACCCCGGAAAAATTCACCACCGCCATGAAGCTGCTGGGCTTCGACCGGGTGGTGGAGGTAGCCGTGGGCGCGGATATGTGCACCATTGAGGAGGCTCACGACTTCCTGGAGAAGGTGCCGGCCCAGCAGAACTACATGGCCACCTCCTGCTGCCCCGCCTGGCACTCCATGATCTACAAGCTGTTCCCCGGAGAGAAGGACAAAATCTCCATGACCCTGACCCCCATGGTGTTCACCGCCCGGCTGATGAAGAAGAAGTTCCCCGGCTGCAAGGTGGTCTTCGTAGGCCCCTGCGCCGCGAAGAAGCTGGAGGCCATTCGTGCGGACATCCGCTCCGATGTGGACTTCGTGCTGACCTTTGAGGAGCTGAACGGTATGTTCGAGGCCAAGGAGATTGACTTTGCCAACATCCCAGACGGGGAATGCCTCAACGAGGGCACCGCCGCGGGCCGGGGCTTCGCGGTGTCCGGCGGCGTTGCCAAGGCCGTGGCCGACCTGATCGCCCAGGAGCATCCCGACATCGATGTGAAAACCGCCCGGGCAGAGGGCCTGCGGGAGTGCCGCAAGCTGATGACTCTGGCCAAGGCCGGCAAATACAACGGCTACCTGCTGGAGGGCATGGCCTGTCCGGGAGGCTGCGTCGCCGGCGCGGGCACCCTGCTCAGCGTGGAGCTGGCCAGCAAGGTGGTTGGCAAGTACCAGTCCGAGGCCGAAACCGCCTCTCCCCTGGAAAGCCCCTACCGCGACGAAGGCGACAAGCTGGACTAATATAATTGACAATGCCAATCAAGAGTTGAAATGCCGAAATTACGCTGTCATCCCGAGCGGAGCGAAGCGAAGTCGAGGAATCTTGGCACTGAATGAAATGCAAATGAGAACGAAGTGCGTAGATCCTTCGACTCGCTTCGCTCGCTCAGGATGACAAACATTTCACCTTTTTTCATGACAATGACTTTTTTCAACTGCTTACCGCATTTCCTTGCGCTTTTTGCTTGCTTCAACTATTGATTCGCATTGACAATTGAGAATTGCCAATTCCCCTATAAAAACCTCCCCCGGAGCTTGTGCTCCGGGGGAGATGCTTTATTCGTAGACGATCTTGGAATCCGGCTGGGTGATGGCGATGTAGGTGTTGCCCACGCCCAGCTCCAGTTCCTCCCCGTCCATGGTCTTGAACCAGAAGGGGGAATCCTCGCTGTCGCAGCCCCACTGAATGGGAATCAGCTTGCCGCCGCAGGCGAAGAGCCCCTCGCCGCCGGCGCAGAAGTCCGCCACCTGGTACATACCCTGGCGGGAAATCTGGGCAAACATGACGATGATATTGCGGTAATCCTCCACCTCGTCGGTGATGCCGTCCCGCATGAGCTTGCCGTACTGGCTGTACTCATAGCGGCCGGTTTCCGGATTGTAGTTCAGCACCGTGTCCTTCCGGTTGGACTGCTCGGTGATGGTGATGGTGATATTCTCCGCGTTCTCGCCGCCCTCCGGGGTTCCGTCCTCGTTAAAGCGGAGCAGGTAGTCCTTCTCCGGGTCCCCCTCCAGACTGTAGCCCAGGGAAGCGGCGTAGTCCTCCAGGGTGGGGCCCAGGGCCAGCAGGCAGTGCTCCCATCCGATGTTTCTGCGGCGGTACTCGTCCCGGACGGAGATACCCGCTTGGGTTGCGTCCCAGGTGTCCACACTGAAATTCTCGATGCCCCGGGCCTTCACGTCCGTCAGCACCTGGCTGGAGCCGCCGGCGTGGAAGAGGATGGCATTGTAGTGCTGGGTGATGTCGTTGAACATCAGCCGTGTGGACCGGATGGAGCCGATCTGCTCCACCTGGGAGATGTTGGAGTACAGACCGATGCAGCGGATGATGGAATAGTTGACGAAGGTCTCAAAGATAATATCCGCCTGGTTGGCGCTGACATGGGGCAGGGCATCGGGGACATTGCTGATGGTGGAGATGAAAATCCGGCCGGTGTAGGGCTCGTCCAGCAGCTTCCCGTTCAGGGGATTGCGGTAGACGGGAGGGGGCTCCGTGGTAGGCGGCTCCGTGGTAGGCGGCTCCGTGGGAGGCTCGGTGGTGGCCTCCGTCGTGGGGGCCTCCGTGGGCGGCTCGGTGGTGGGCAGCTCGGTGACCGGGGGCTGGGACAGCCGGGCATCCTCCGCGCCGCCGCGCAGCAGGAAAAAGCCGCCGATGCCCAGGATAAGCACCAGCACCGCCGCCAGGGCGATCACCAGCGGAGTCCTGCTCCGGCGTGGCTTGGAAGGCTCCCTCAGGAACCGCCCCCCGCTCTGATTATGATTCTCCATTGAAAAGACTTCCTTTCCGTTTGATGTGAAATAGAGAATATAAGTATTCGTCAGCAGAGAGATAAATTGGTAGCGCCACAGGTTTTCTGTCATTGCGAAGTAAGTCCGCAGACTGGTGTGGCAATCCCCCGGTTAGAGGGGAAATGTACCGACAAGCACCCGGAAAAACGGGGATTGTTGCGGTTCTTGGTGGTAATCGTTACCGGGTTCCATGGGGCCGGGGGATTGCCACACCAGCGTGCGCGCTGGTTCGCAATGACACCGTTTTTTTCGCCTGCTCGCAACATTTTCCGATATTTTTGGCACATTTCAACTATTGATTCGCATTGTCAATTGTCAATTGTCAATTGTCTACGGCTGGGAGTCGATGAGGACGCTGTCCATGGTCTTGTCCAGGGTGTAGAAGAACACATTGTCCCGGGCGGGGTTCAGGTCCGGCAGCAGTCCCCGTTCGGCGTAGATGGCGTAGGTGCCGAAGAGGATGGGGATGATCCGCCCGTCGTCGGCGATGAGCTGCATCAGGTTGTAGTAGTTGCCGGAGTTGGCCAGGGATTCCTTGCAAAGAGACAGGATGCTGTCGTTGGGAATGCCGCCCCAGCTCAGGTTGCCCCACAGCCGGAAGAATTCGCTGAGGTCCATATTGGGCCCCAGCCGGGTCTGGCCCAGGTAGAGGTCGAAGGTGTTGGCCCGGAGCACCGTTTCATAGGTGGGCTTGGTGGTGGCGCCGTACTCCAGGGTGCCCGTGGGAATGCCGAACTCCGTCAGGGCATCGGCGATATACCGGGCGGTCCGCAGCCGGGCGGAGTCGTCGCAGTTTACCAGCAGCCGCAGCTTCCGATCCGGGTTGTCCTTGTCCTTGGGGATGGTCCAGGAGCTGATGGCATCGATGAACTTCATGGAGTCAAACTCGTATTTGGAGGCCAGGCTTTGGCTGTAGTGGACGGAGGAGGGTGGCGTGCAGAGGGTGGCCTTCTGGGCATGGCCATGGTAGTACCGGTCGATGATGGTATCCCGGTCGATGGCGTAGGTCAGCACCTTGCGAAGCACGCCGTCCTCAAAATAGTCGCTGTAGAGCACGTTGCAGCCCAGGTACAGGAACATGCCGCTGTCCACATCCCACAGCTCATAGTCGCAGCGGTAGTCCGCGTACTTGTCGGACAGGGGGTTGGTGCACACCACGCCCACATCGTTGAACTCGAACTCGTCCCGGATCTGGGAGTCGGTATCCGCCTCCACCAGGGCGATGGTGTCGTCGGTGGCGGGCACCTTGGCATTACCGCACCACCAGTCGATGATCCGGCGCAGGTATTTGCCGGACAGGCCCTCCGCCAGCTCATAGGGGCCGGTGCCCCGGGGGTAGTCCGCACCCACATCCGCGGCCTTCACAATGGGGATGTCCAGCAGGATGGGGAAATTCTCAAAGGGGCTGGTCAGGAAAAACACGATGGCCCCGTTCTGAATCTCGAATGAGTTTACATAATATTGGAACCGTCCCTTGTAGTAGTCGCTTTCCTTGGCGGCCTGGTAGCTGGCGTACACATCCTCGATGGTCACCGTGCTGCCGTCGGAGAAGGTGGCCCGGGGCTCCACGTAGAAGGTCCAGGTCCGGTTGTCCGAGGACACCTGATACCCGGAGCAGAGGATGGGGTAGGTGCTGCCGCTGCTGTCATAGGCGAACAGCCCCTGATACATCAGGGAGAACAGCACCCGGTTGTTGTAGCTGTAGCCGATGAGGGGGTTCATGGAGCGGCCCGGGTTGTAGGCCAGGGTCAGATTCTGGGGCTCGGTCTCCCCGGTTATCAAATCCTCTGGGTCCTGGCCCTCCATCAGCAGGGCATCTCCCGTGGGGACGTAGACCTCGTCCTCGTCGGACTTTCCGCAGCCGGGAAGAAGGGTCAGCGCCATACACAGCGCCAGGGTCAGGGCAAGATACCGTTTCATAGGCCACCTCCGCAGACAATTACCGCTCCCTGACTGCCCCGCTCCCCGTGGGTGGCCCGGTGGGACCAGAATCTGTCGGGGGCGCAGGCGGTGCAGCTTTCGCTTTGCTCCACATGGAGGACCCCCCGGCGGCGGAGGGCCAGGGCGTTGACGGCTTTCAGGTCGATGCAGAATTTCTCTCCCTGGGGGCGGATGTACCCGGACACCACCGGGCCGAAGGTGTTTTCCAAGGCTTCGGGCACGTCGCCGTCGGTTTCAAAGTGGCAAATGCCAATGTTGGGGCCGATGGCGGCCCGGACGTTCTCCGGTTTTGTCCCGAAGGTGCGGACCATAGCCTGAAGGGTTTTTCCGGCGATGTCCGCGGCGGTGCCCCGCCAGCCGGCGTGGGCCGCGCCCACCGCGCCGGTTTCCGGGTCCCACAGCAGGATCGGGGTGCAGTCCGCGGTGAATACCAGCAGCGCCGTGCCGGGGTCGGCGGTCACCAGGGCGTCGCACTCGGGGTAGTCCCGGTGGCACAGCCCCCTGTGGTCCGCCCCCGTCACCACCCGGACAATGTCGGAATGGGTCTGCCGGGTCATCACCAGCTTTTCAGGGTCAAAGGGAATCGCCCCCGCCAGAAGTCGGAGATTGGTTTCCACATTTTCCATGGAATCCCCCCGCCCAAAGGCCAGGTTCAGGCTCTCCTGCGTCCCGGTACTGACGCCCCCCAAGCGGGTAGTAAACCCATGGGGCACCAAAATTCCCTCCGATGCCTCGTATTCAAGCGTAAGATTTTTCTTTACAATCATTGTGTTCACCAAAAGAGTTATGAAATGTGCTTATCAGAAGAACGCTGCATCCCGACAAATTGGTGTTTGGCGCGCTGAAAAAGAACTGTCATTGCGAACCAGCGCGCACGCTGGTGTGGCAATCCCCCAACAATTCAGGACGGTTCGTTAGGGCGTTCGTACCTTCCGGAATATCCAGGATATACGAAAAACTGGGAATCTGTTTCCATAAGCTCCCGTAAAATCCGGGGGATTGCCACACCAGTCTGCGGACTGGTTCGCAATGACAGCATTAATTCAACAAACACCAATTTGTCTGTTTCAAATCCGTCCCGGGCTGACACCTTAATATTCCCGAAGGAAATATATCACACGGCGAAGCCGTATATCGTGGCGAAGCCTCTTACTGCTCCATTTTTTCCTTCTGCATACAGCACTTCTTATACTTCTTGCCGCTGCCGCAGGGGCAGGGGTCGTTGGGGCCGACTTTTTTCGCGGCGGTGCGCAGGGGCTGCTTCTTTACCTGGGATTTTGTGGCCGCGGCGGTGCCGGTTTCCTTGGCAACCTTCTCCCGCTTGATCTCCTGCTGGGGCCGCACCTGGACCAGGAACATCCGGCGCACCGTCTCGTGGCGGATGGCCTCGATCATGGCCTGGAACATCTCGTAGCCCTCTTCCTTGTAGGCCACCACCGGGTCATGCTGGCCGTAGGCCCGCAGCCCGATGCCCTGCTTCAGGTCGTCCATGGCGTCGATGTTGTCCATCCAGTATTCGTCCACCACCCGGAGCATGACCACCCGCTCCAGCTCCCGCATGAGGCTCCGGAGCGGACAGGCTCAGCAGCTGCTCCCGGCGGGCGGCCAGGGTGCCCTTGGCGAAGTAGATGCCCTCCATCTGGGCGGCCAGAGTGGTGAGGGCCCCCTCGGTGACGGCGCCGCCCTCCTGGGCAAGGTCGTCGGACACGAAGCCCTCCACAGCCGAGCGGAGCATGGAGAGGATGTTCTCCCGCAGGTCCTCCCCGTCCAGCACCTTCTGCCGCTGGGCGTAGATGACCTCCCGCTGGGTGTTCATCACGTTGTCGTACTCCAGCACGTTCTTTCTGGCCCGGAAGTTCCTGGATTCCACGTTCTTCTGGGCGTTCTCCACGGCATTACTAAGAATCTTCGCGTCGATGGGGGTGTCCTCGTCCAGTCCTAAGGAGTCCATCATGCCCATAACCCGATCCGTTGCGAACAAGCGCATCAGATCGTCCTGGAGGCTCAGGTAGAACCGGCTCTCGCCGGGGTCGCCCTGACGGCCGCTGCGGCCCCGGAGCTGATTGTCGATCCGGCGGGACTCGTGGCGCTCGGTGCCGATGATGAAGAGGCCTCCGGCGGCCTTGACCTTCTCCGCCTCGTCGGCGATTTCGGCCTTGTACTTTTTCAGCAGCTCCTCATACTTGGCCCGGACGGCCAGAATCTCCGGGTCGCTGGTTTCCGCGAAGGAGTCGGCCTCCGCCAGCAGCTCCTCGGGCAGGTCCCCCTTGCGCAGCTCGGACTTGGCCAGGAATTCCGCGTTGCCGCCCAGCACGATGTCCGTACCACGGCCGGCCATGTTGGTGGCGATGGTCACGGCCCCGAATTTGCCCGCCTGGGCCACGATCTGGGCCTCCAGCTCGTGGTACTTGGCGTTGAGCACATTGTGGGGGATGCCCTCCCGCTTGAGAAGTTTGCTGAGGATTTCGCTCTTTTCGATGGAGATGGTACCCACCAGCACGGGCTGGCCCTTGGCGTGGCACTCCTTTACCTGCTGGATAATGGCCCGGAATTTGCCGGGTTCGGTCTTGTACACCACGTCGGAGTGGTCCACCCGGGCGATGGGACGGTTGGTGGGAATCTCCACCACGTCCAGGCCGTAGATGGCGCCGAATTCCTCCTCCTCCGTCAGGGCCGTACCGGTCATGCCGGAGAGCTTGCGGTAGAGCCGGAAGAAATTCTGGAAGGTGATGGTGGCCAGGGTCTTGCTCTCTCCCGCCACGGTGACCCCTTCCTTGGCCTCGATGGCCTGGTGCAGGCCCTCGTTGTAGCGCCGGCCGTACATCAGCCGTCCGGTGAACTCGTCCACGATGATGATCTGGCCGTCCTTCACCACGTAGTCGATGTCCTTCTTCATCAGGCCCCGGGCCTTCATGGCCTGGTTCAAGTGATGGGAAAGGGTGGCGTTTTCGGAGTCCGCCAGGTTCTCTACGCCGAAGTATTTTTCCGCCTTCTCGATGCCCCGGGCGGTGAGGGACACGGTCCGGGCCTTCTCATCGACGAAGTAGTCGCAGTCGTAGTCGTCGTGAACCTCTTTTTCGTCGGTTTTGGCGAATATCTGCTTGCGCAGGGTGGAAACGAAGTAGTCCGCCATTTCGTACAGCTTGGAGGAATCCTCCCCCCGGCCGGAGATAATCAGCGGCGTTCTGGCCTCGTCAATGAGGATGGAGTCCACCTCGTCCACGATGGCGAAGGCGTGGCCCCGCTGAACAAGCTCGGCCTTATAAATCGCCATGTTGTCCCGCAGGTAGTCGAAGCCCAGCTCGTTGTTGGTGCAGTAGGTGATGTCCGCCGCGTAGGACTTCCGCCGCTGGGCAGGCTCCATGCCGGGGATGATCAGGCCAACGGTCAGACCCATGTACCGGTAGACCTTGCCCATCCACTCGGAGTCACGCTTGGCCAGGTACTCGTTGACGGTGACCACATGGACGCCCTCGCCGGTGAGGGCGTTCAGGTAACAGGGCAGAATGGCCACCAGGGTTTTGCCTTCACCGGTTTTCATTTCGGCGATGCGCCCCTGGTGCAGCACGATGCCGCCCAACAGCTGGACCGGGTATGGCCGCATACCCAGCACCCGGTCGGCGGCCTCCCGGACGGCGGCGAAGGCCTCGGGCAGCAGCTGGTCCAGGGTCTCCCCCTGGGACAGGCGCTCCTTGAATTCGGCAGTCTTGCCCTTCAGCTCCTCCTCGGAGAGGGCTTTGTAGGTTTCCTCCAGGGCCAGGATTTTGTCCACGGTGGGCTGGAGCTTCTTGATCTCCCGCTGAGAGCGAGTTCCGAACAGTTTTGTAATCAGTCCCATAGTTACTCCTTACGTTTGATTGTGTGAAATGCCTGGGCTGCATCACCCCGGACACAATAAGCCAATTTTACGTATTATAGCACAACCGCCCCGGGAATAAAAGAGGATTTTGTAAACATTTGGCGTTGGGAAAGAGAAACCGATCCGGTAAGAAAAATTGGTGTTTGGCGCTCAAAAAACGCTGTCATTGCGAGACCAGTGCGCACACTGGTCGTGGCAATCCCCCAGTTGAAAGAAACCAGGTAACGATTACCGCAAAAAACGCAACAGTCTCCACTCCTCATGGTGCTTTTCGGTACATTTTTCCTCTAACCGGGGGATTGCCACGACCAGTTTGCGAACTGGTCTCGCAATGACAGCATTAATTCGCCAAACACCAATTTGTATGTCCGAACCCCAAAAGGAACCCGTGCTCCGGGGAGGGAGCACGGGTTTTTGGGGGGTTATTTCTTTTTCCGCAGCATCAGGAAAACCAGCACCAGCATGGCAATCAGGGACACAGCCATCAGGACGATCCACAGGGTCATCTGAAATTCGTCCCCGGTGAAGGGGATCAGCTCTGTGGCCCGGGCGGATACCGGCAGCAGCGTCAGAAGCAGGGCGGAAAGAAGCAGGGCAGCTTTGTTTCTCATAGGGATTCCTCCTGTATTCGTAGCGGGGTGGATGAAGCGTATTGTAATAACATGGGGTTCGGCAAATTGGTGTTTGTAAGTCTGTTTTGGAAATGTTGAGAAAACACTGTAGGGGAGCCATTCATGGCTCCCGGCGGTGAAATGTTCCGATATCCCCAGCGTTTCGGCGAAAACGTACTGCGTTCCGGGAGCCATGAATGGCTAATGGCTTGCCGGGTGGCAGGGCATGGGCTGTTCCCGGAAAAATGCCTCGATTTCCTGCCGGGTGGCTTTGACGGTACCCTGCTGGAACTGGGGCTTGCCGCCGCCCCGGCCGCAGAGGGTCTGGGTCATTTCTTTGCACAATGGGCGCAGGTCGTCTGCCCGGGAGGCCAGGCAGAAGCCGAAGCTGCCCTCCTCCCCGGAGAACACGGCGGCTACCCCGCCGCAGCTTATCGCGATCCGGTCCGCCAGCTCCCGGATTCCGGTGCCGTCCAGCCCCGGCTCAAAATGCAGCACGTTTCCCTTCCCCCTGTATCCTTCCGCAATGCCGTCCCAGATCCGCCGCTCCAGAGCGGTGATCCGGTATTTCTGCTGGGAAAGCAGGTCATTCATCCGGCCCGCAGCTTCTCCCGTCTCCCCCATGGGGGCGGAAAAGGCCTGGGATACCAGCTTGTTCTGCTGATAGGCCCGGTTCAGAATGGAAAGCGCCAAGCCGCCGCAGGCCATCAGAATCCGGCTTCCTCCCCGGAAGGGAATGGAGGAGAAAAGCTTCACCAGCCCCACCTCTCCCGTAGCGGCGCAGTGGATGCCGCAGCAGGCGCAGCTGTCGAAGCCGGGAATCTCCACAATCCGCACGGGCCAGGGGAGGGCCCGCTTGGTGCGGTAGGTGACATTCGGCAGCTCCTCAGGCCCGGGGGTGAAGACATGCAGCGGAATATTCCGCCACACCCCCCGGTTGGCCTCCTCCTCAATCTCCGGCAGGAGCTCCGGAGGGACCACACCATCAAAGTCCACGGTGACCCCCTCCGTGCCGATGTGAAAGCCTGTATTGTGCAGGCCGAACCGCCGGTGGAGAATGCCGGAGACCATGTGTTCCCCGGTGTGCTGCTGCATGAAGCCGAACCGGCGGTCGTAATCGATGATTCCATCCACGGTTTCCCCCACGGTCAGAGGCTGACGGCACAGGTGGAGGATTTCTCCGCCCTCCTCCCGGGTATCCAGCACGGCCACGCCGCCCAGGGTGCCGGTGTCCCCCGGCTGGCCGCCCCCCTCGGGGTAGAAGGCCGTGGCGGAAAGCACCACCCAGAAGCCGTCCTTCTCTTCCTCACACCGAAGCACCCGGGCGGAAAACCGCGCCAGGTGGCAGTCCTCATAATACAGCTTTCCCGTTTCCAAGGCAGCACACTCCTTTACTCCCCTATTGTACCGAAACAGCCCCAGAAATCAAGAAAAATTTTCCCGGAAGAATATTCCATGCAGTGCGATAAATCGGGAGTTTGGCGGTCTGTTTCAGAAACGCCTAATAAACACTGTAGGGGAGGGTCTTGACCCTCCCGGCGGGAAAAGGTTCCGATATTCTCAGCATTTCGGCGAAAACGAACCGCGTTCACGGGAGGGTCAAGACCCTCCCCTACAGTAAGAACACAGTGCATTTGGAAATCTGCAACACCAATTTCCGTTCATTCCATGCAGTGCGGTAACTTGTTGTTTGGCAAAATTCTGCCGTAGGGGCGGATATTATCCGCCCACAAACCTACGGTATCGACAGTACCCGTTTTTTATCGGAAATGCTCAGTTATCGGGACGTTTCGGGCGGATAATATCCGCCCCTACGGTATCAACGCAAAGTGTCCCAAATCTTCAAACACCAATTTACCGTTCTATTTCATCGCAATGCGATTCCTTAGTTATTATCTATTATCTCATATCTCTTGTCTTCTATCTCTTATCTATACATACACACGCCGCCCCTGCCGGGGTTCGGCAGGGGCGGCAGAGTATCAATACTGGGTGGGGGTAATGTGCCAGATTTCCTCGGCGTACTGACGGATGGTACGGTCGGAGGAGAACTTGGCGCCGGAGGCGATGTTCATCAGGCACTTGCGGCCGAAGTTCAGGCGGTCGGCGTAGTCCCGGTTCACCTTCAGCTTGGCGTCCATATAGGAGCTGTAGTCCAGCAGCAGGAAGTAGTGGTCGGGCCGGTGCCAGCTGGCGCCGTCCAGCAGCGCATGGAACAGCTCCTTCTGGGCGTCGTCCGTGGGCACGGTGCCGTCCACCAGGGTGTTGACCGCCCGGCGCAGGTGGGCGTCACGATCATAGATGTCCCGGGAGCGGTAGGTGCCGCGAACGGCGTTGATCTCCGACACGGTGTGGCCGAAGATATACTCGTTCTCCATACCGGCCTCCTTGGCAATCTCCACATTGGCGCCGTCCAGGGTGCCCAGGGTCACCGCGCCGTTCAGCATCAGCTTCATGTTGCCGGTGCCGGAAGCCTCGGTGCCTGCGGGGGAAATCTGCTCGGAGATATCCGCGGCGGGGATGATATGCTCGGCATAGGAGCAGTTGTAGTTCTGAACAAAGACCACCTTCAGCTTGCCTGCCACCGCCGGATCATTGTTAATCATCCGGGCAATGCGGTTGATATAGCGGATGATGGCCTTGGCCCGGGCATAGCCGGGGGCGGACTTGGCGCCGAAGATAAAGGCGGTGGGCTGGAATTCGGGCAGCTCCCCGTCCTTAAGCCGGAAGTAGATGTCCACGATGCTCAAAGCATTCAGAAGCTGCCGCTTGTACTCGTGGAGCCGCTTGACCTGCACATCAAAGATGAAGTCGGGATTCAGCTGCACGCCCTCGTGCTCGGCGATGACCTTGCACAGCTGCTCCTTCTTGGTGCGCTTGATGGCGTTGAACTGACGGACCATGTCGTCGTCGATCATGGGCTTCAGCTTTGCCAGCCGATCCAGGTCCTTCAGGAAGTCGCCGCCGATGCGGTACTTAATGAGCTGGGTCAGCTCCGGGTTGCACAGGCCCATCCACCGCCGGGGGGTGACGCCGTTGGTCTTGTTCTGGAACCGCTGGGGGAACATGTGGTACCAGTCCTTGAAGCAGTCGTCCTTTGAGGTTTGCCATGTGGGCGGTGTTGTCCTTCACGATGAAGAGGCCGGGGTTCTCCCGCTTCAGCTTCTCGTCAATGCGGCAGATGATGTCCACGATCTCGGGCACCACGCTGCGCAGCAGGTCCAGGGGCCACTTCTCCAGTGCCTCGCTCATGACGGTGTGGTTGGTGTAGGAGAAGGTCCGCTGGGCGATGGAGAAGCTCTGCTCAAAGTCCATGCCCTCCAGCATCAGAAGCCTAATCAGCTCGGGGATGGACATGGCGGGGTGGGTGTCGTTGAGCTGCACGGCGTAGAAGTCCGCGAACCGGCTGAGATCATTGCCGTGGGCGGTCTTGTAGGTCCGCAGCATATCCTGCAAGGAAGCAGAGGACAGCACATACTGCTGCTTGATGCGCAGGCGCTTGCCCTCCCAGGTGGAGTCGTTGGGGTAGAGGACCCGGGTGATGTCCTCGGCCTTGTTCTTCTGAGCCAGGGCCCGCAGGTAGTCCTGATCGTTGAAGGCGTTGAAGTCCAGCTCCTCCTCGGCCTCGCACTGCCACAGGCGGAGGGTGCCCACGTTGTTGGTGCCGTAGCCGATGACGGGCACGTCATAGGGCACGGCCAGCACGGTGTGGTCGGGGAACTTGACCTTCACGGTGTGGTTGTAGCGGCGGTAGGACCAGGGATCGCCAAACTTCGTCCAGTCGTCGGCGTTCTCCACCTGGTTGCCCTCGGCGTCGAAGCTTTGCTTGAACAGGCCGAACTTGTAGCGCAGGCCGTAGCCGGACAGGGGGATATTGCAGCTGGCGGCGCGCGCTGTCCAGGAAGCAGGCGGCAAGACGGCCCAGGCCGCCGTTGCCCAGGGCATCGTCCTCGATGTCCTCCAGAATGGCCAGGTCCACGCCCCGCTCGGCAAAGAGCTGCTTCATCTCGTCCAGGATGCCCAGGTTAAAGAGGTTGGAGTACACCAGACGGCCGATAAGGTACTCGGCGGAGATATAGTAGGCCTTCCGGTTGTGCATGCGCTTGCGCTTGGAGTTGTTCCAGTTGTCGGAAATGGCCATCATCACCGCTTCGCCCAGCGCCTCGTGGAGCTCCTGGGCGGTGGCCTCCTGCAACGACACGTCATAGGTGTACTTCAGCTGGGCCTCGGTCCATTTGAGAATGTTGACACAATCATAGTTCATGGATTCAGTTCTCCTTTATCACGGCGGGGGTTTCTTCTTCGACTTGGGCCAGACGGCCGTAGAGCTTGGTCAGGCGGTAAATTTTCTCGGCCAGGGCATCGGTCAGGGCATCGGCGCTGACCCGCCAGGTCCAGTTGGCATCGGTGAGGGTGCCGGGGAAATTCATTCTGGCCTGGGCGCCCAGGTCCAGATAATCCTGCATGGGCACAATGGTCATGTCGGAAACGGCAGCCATGGCTGTGCGAATGGTGCCCCAGACATCGCCCTCGGCTTCCGTCAGGCACATATACTCCCGGGCGTAGGCCACGGCCTCGGCGTCCGCCGTGTCAAACCACTGGCGGGTGGTCATGTTGTCGTGGGTTCCGGTGTAGCACACGGAGTTCGCGGTGTAGGTGTGGGGCAGATACTCCGAGGGCTCCCGGGAGTCGAAGGCGAAGCCCAGCACCTTCATGCCGGGGTAGCCGGAATCGTCCCGCAGGTCCAGCACCTCCTGGGTCAGATACCCCAGGTCCTCGGCGATGAGGGACAGGTCCGGCAGGGCCTTTTTCAGGGTGGAGATGAAATCCATGCCGGGGCCCTTGACCCAGTGGCCGCCCCGGGCGTTGGGGTCGCCGTAGGGCACGGCCCAGTAGCTCTCGAAGCCCCGGAAGTGATCCAGGCGCACGGTGTCGTACCACTTGCCGGCAGCGGCCAGGCGGCGAATCCACCAGGAGTAGCCGTCGCGCCGCATCTCGTCCCAGCGGTAGAGGGGGTTGCCCCAGAGCTGGCCGTCGGCGGTGAAGGCATCCGGGGGCACGCCCGCCACGTCTGTGGGCCGCAGGGAGGCGTCCAGCTGGAAGAGCTCCGGGCTGGCCCAGACCTCCACGGAGTCGTAGGGCACATAGATGGGCACATCGCCGATGATGGAGATGCCCGCGTCCTTCGCGTAAGCCCGCAGGGCGTTCCACTGGCGGCTGAATTCATACTGAACGAAGCTGTAGAACCGGATGTCGTCCCGGAGGTCGTTTCTCGCCTTCCAGATGGCGTCGGGGTCCCGGAATTTGAGGCCCTCCTCCCAGTCGTACCAGCTCTTACCGGTGGAATCCTTCAGGGCCATGAA
This sequence comes from Clostridiales bacterium, assembly GCA_004555705.1. Lineage (GTDB taxonomy): Bacteria > Bacillota > Clostridia > Oscillospirales > Oscillospiraceae > Faecousia. Next base: position 15,008 of record SFHI01000061.1, read on the forward strand.
CAGGGCGAAGTCCGACAGCCAGCTGCCGTTTTCCAGGCAGAACCGGTCGAATTCCTCGCCGCCGGCAAACCGGTTGTAGGCCAGCCGGAGCACCTTGTTTTTATTGTTGTACTGAATGCCGAAATCCACCTTGTCCTCCCGGCTGCACCAGGTGACGGAGTCGATTTCCTCCTGCTTCAGCAGGCCCTCCTCCACCAGCTTGCTAAGGTCGATGAGGTAGGGGTTCCCCGCGAAGGTGGAGCAGGACTGGTAGGGGGAGTCGCCGTAGCCGGTGGGGGTCAGGGGCAGAAGCTGCCACCTGCTCTGGCCCGCTTTCTTCATAAAGTCCACAAAGGCGAAGGCCTCCGAGCCCATGGTGCCCACGCCGTTTTTCCCGGGCAGACTGGTTATATGCATCAAAATGCCGCTGCTGCGCATCGCATTTTCTCCTTACTTTTGGGATGGAATCCGCGGCGGCCCGGGGAGTCCCCAAAGAGCCGCACACCGCATAGAGTAATACTTTTTCCTGGATTTGTCAAGTAAAACCCGCTGTTTTCGGAGTTTCGTTTCCGAAAACAGCGGGTTTCCATAGGAAAACAGCGCCGGACTGTTACATTTCCTCAAATCCTACCAGCACGCCGCCCCGTTCGGCGTAGAAACTGCACAAGCCTCCTGCGGGGGTTACCATAACGTCGGAGCCGGGCCAGCGGGCTTCCACCAGCTCCCGAAGCCGCTGCCCCAGGCCCGGGCACAGCACATGGGCGACGCGAACCTTTCCGCCCCGGAAGCCCAGGTTCTCCATTTCCCCCAGCAGCGCTTCCAGGCCCTTTTTCTCCCCCCGGCACTTGTGCAGCTGCTGCAGGGTGCCCTGGCTGCTGGCCTTGCCCACAATGCGGATGCCCAAAAAGCCCACGGCCTTGGCAATGAGGGGACTGACCCGGCCGTTTTTCGCCAGGTTGTCCACGCTCTCCAGGAAGAACAGCAGATGGGTTTTCTCCATATAGGCCCGGATTTTCTCCCGGATGTCGTCAAAGGGAAGCCCCGCGGCAATCAGCTCCCGGAGCTTTTCCGCGATGAGCACCATTTCCGGCCCGGTGGACAGGGTGTCCAGGCAGCAGACCCGCCGGTCCGGGTGCTTGTCCTCATATACCCGGGCTGCCTGAACCGCCGCGTTGTGGGCGCCGGACAGGCTGCTCGTAATGGCCACGGTGAACACCCCTTCCGCGTCCCCGAAGGCCTCCAGCCACTCCCCCACGCTGGGGCAGGCGGTGCCGGTGCGGCCCTTATACCGGGAAAGGTCCTCCACCATGGCCCCCACGTCCAGGCGTTCGTCATCGGTGTATTCCCGCTGGTCGTTGACGATCTTCAGGGGAACGGCGGCAAAATTGGCCCCCTCCAGCCAGGGGAGGTTGGCGGAGGAGTCCACAACAATTTTCATATCCATGGCAGTACCTCGATCCATAGTGATCCTATAAGGTGCAGGAGAAGGAGGAGAAAATTGACAATTAACAATTGACAATTCTCCGGAACCGTAGCCGAACACCTTATTATCGGTTTTTTAATAACCGATTGAATTGTACCAGAGCAGCACCATAAAGTCAAGAAAAACCCTCCCTGTTGACACCGCCCCCCAAATCCGCTATAATTCCGGCAGAGTGACAAATTGTTGTTTGAATTTTTCAAACACTTCACGTTGCTACCGTAGGGGCGGCTATTAGCCGCCCGAAACCTTCCGGTTTTTGAGTATTTCCGTTAAAATCGTTACGTTTTTGTAAACGAAAGGTTGCGGGCGGATAATATCCGCCCCTACGATCACGAATCGACAAACAACAATTTGTCAGGCTGCTGAATAAACCCGATAAGCACTTTTTCATCCCGAAGGGATACCTCAATTTTCAATTGTCAATTCATTACAGCGCAGTGCAGGATAGGAGGGAAGGGATTCCATGAAAGAGGAACAGAAGCAGGCCCTGGCGCGGTGGGTGGGGGACTTCCGGCTGCCACGGTATCGGGAGATTCCCGACGTGGGGCTCTACCTGGAGCAGGTGACCAAGTACCTCAGCGGGTATCTGGCCCCTGTGGGAGAGGTGACGCTGACCCCCTCCATGATTACCAACTATGTGAAAAAGGACCTGATTACAAACCCGGTGAAGAAGCAGTACAGCCGGGACCAGATCGCCCACCTGATGTTCATCGCCCTGGCCAAGAGTGTGCTGAGCCTGGAGGACCTGCGGGAGTTCATCCGGCTCCAGGAGCGGACCTACACCACCCAGCGGGCCTACGACTACTTCTGCGACGAGCTGGAAAATATGCTCCTGTTCGTATTCGGCCTGACGGAAACCGTGGAGAACATCGGAGAAGATTCCAGCGACGAGAAAACCATGCTCCGAAACTGCATCATCGCCGTCACCAACAAAATTTACCTGGAGAAATACATCCGCGCCGTAGCTGCCGAATGCCCGAAGGGCAACTGACCCCGCCGGGGTAAGGGCGAAAAAGAAGGACCGAATCCCCCCCCCAACAGCGCGGCAAATTGGTGTATGGCGCACCAAAAAAGAACTGTCATTGCGAACCAGTCCGCAGACTGGTGTGGCAATCCCCCGGTTGAATGGAACCAGGAAACGATTGGCACCAAAAACCGCAACAATCCCCGTTTTCTGGGTGCTTGTCGCTACATTTCCCCTCTAACCGGGGGATTGCCACACCAGTGTGCGCACTGGTTCGCAATGACAGCAAAAACGTACAAACACCAATTTGCCGAACTTCCGGGAAAATCCGATCAATCTTTTCATCATCCCGCAGGGATACCGGAACTGTCCACTAAAACCAAAAACCCGGGCTGCCCCATTGGCAGCCCGGGTTTCTGCGTTCAAAAATCGGGAATATACACGCTGTCGGCGGCTTCGGCGTCCTGGGTGAAGCCCTCCAGGCGGTTCAGGTACATCCAGCTGAGCACCGCCTGGTATTCCTCCTCCGTCACCCGGCGGTCCAGGGGGGCGGCAAGGCCTCCCATGGGGGTGTACTGGCGCATCAGGCTCACCAGAACCTGACCGGGGGCGAAGTGTTCGCCGATCCAGTCCAGCACCTTCAGGGAATTCTCCACATGGCCGGGGAGAATCAGGTGGCGGATAATGACCCCCCGCGTCACCCGCTCCCCCGCCCATTGGACGCTTCCCACCTGGCGGAACATTTCCAGGATGGCTTCCTGGGCCCTGGGGAAATAGTCCTCCGCCCCGGAGAGCTGCCGGGCCAGCCCCGCGTCCGCGTACTTGAGGTCCGGCAGGTAGATGTCCACCTTATTTTCCAGCGCCCGGAGGGTCTCCGCCCGCTCGTAGCCCCCGCAGTTGTAGACCACGGGTACGCTTAGCTTCGGCTCCAGGGCCGGGAGGATGGTGGGGAGATATTGGGTGGGGGTCACGAGATCAATGTTCTCCGCCCCCTGGGCAATCAGCTCCTCAAAAATCCGCCGGAGTGAGGCGCTGTCCGCGGGGGTTCCCGTGGGCCCTGCGCTGATGGCCGCGTTCTGGCAGTACCGGCAGCCCAGGGTGCAGCCGCCGAAGAACACCGCCCCGCTGCCCCCGGCCCCCGCCAGAACCGGCTCCTCCCAGTAGTGGAGCATCTGCTTTGCCACCAGGGCGGTATCCGGGCAGCGGCACCAGCCCCGCTCCCCGGCGCCCCGGTTCACCCCACACTCCCGGGGACACAGGCGGCAGGAGGTATAGTCCATATAATCACCCTTTTTCTTCGCTTTTCCCGGATTATATCCCATTTCAGAAGAAAACGCAACCCGGGGGACAAATTTGTGTTCAGACTATCGGTTTTAGTAAGCTAAACAACAAATTGTTTCACATTGCTACCGTAGGGGCTGCTATTAGCCGCCCGAAACGTTCCGTATTTTGAGCATTTCCGTTAGAACGGAGTGCTTTTGTAGACAAAAGGCTACGGGCGGATAATATCCGCCCCTACGATAACAAATCAGCAAACACCAATTTGTCTGTCTGCTGGGTCAGTCCGATATTCGTGATTGTCAATTCATTTTCCCATCCCCCCTGGGGGGTCACAAAAAATATACGCAAGAATCGTGATTTCAGCAATTGACTTTCCGGTGTGGAATTAGTAGAATAATATCGATACACCATGAGTTCCCTTTTGGGACGCGTATCCGTTTTGTAAGAATCATCGATTAGGAGGAAATCACTTTGAAGGATTGGGCATCTTTAATCACTGTTGAGGAGATGGAAGCCGCCACCAATTCTCTGCTGGAAACCGGCAAGAAGGTGGGCGCCGACTCCTGGCAGCAGCGGGTCAAGAACCAGACCCCCCATTGCGGTTTCGGCGAAGCAGGTACCTGCTGCCGGATCTGCTCCATGGGCCCCTGCCGCATCACCCCCAAGAGCCCCAGAGGCATCTGCGGCTGCGACGTTCACGGCATCGTAGGCCGTAACTACCTGCGCTTCACCGCAGGCGGCGCCGCCACCCACTCCGACCACGGCCGGGAAATCATGCACACCCTGTACCAGACCAAGGAAGGCGGCAACTATCAGGTCAAGGACCCCGAGAAGCTGATCCGCATCGCCAAGGAATGGGGTGTGGAAACCGAGGGCAAGGACATCTATGACCTGGCCCACGAGATGGCTGAGGTCGGTCTGCTGGAGTACGGCAAGCCCTTCGGCACCCAGCGGTTCCTGAAGCGGGCTCCCGAGTACACCCAGAAGCTGTGGCATGACGCCGAGATTGAGCCCCGGGCCATTGACCGGGAGGTCTCCCAGTCCCTGCACATGACCCATATGGGCTGCTCGTCTCTCCCCGAAGCGCTGATCCGCCAGTCCCTGCGGGCAGGCCTTAGTGACGGCTGGGGCGGCTCCATGATGGGCACCGAGTTTAGTGACGTTATGTTCGGCACTCCCAAGCCCATCGACACCACCGCCAACATCGGCGTCATGGAGAAGGACAATGTCAACATCGTGGTTCACGGCCATGATCCTTCCCTCTCCGAAATGATCGTGTACTATGCCAATGATCCCGAGATGATCGCCTACGCCAAGAGTATGGGTGCCAAGGGCATCACCATTTCCGGCGTGTGCTGCACCTCCAACGAGGTTGCCATGCGTCACGGTATCCCCATGGCCGGCAACTACCTGAACCAGGAGAACGTGGTGCTCACCGGCGCCTGCGAGGCCATTGTGGTGGACGTGCAGTGCATCTTCCCCGCCCTGGGGCCCCTCTCCAAATGCTTCCACACCAAGTTCATCACCACCTCTCCCATCGCCCGGATTCCCGACTCCGAGTTCGTCCGCTTCTCCGCCGCCAACGCCGGTGAGAATGCCAAGTCCATCGTGAAGATGGCCATCGAGAACTTCAAGAACCGGAAGCCCGAGCTGGTGAACATTCCCAACCTGAAGCAGAATGCCCGTGTGGGCTACTCTGTGGAGGCCATCAAGAAGGTTCTGGACGGCGTGGCCAACTCCCAGCTGGACGAGTTCGGCACCACCAAGCCTCTGATCGAGTGCGTCCACTCCGGCGTTCTCCGGGGCGCCGTGGCCATGGTCGGCTGCAACAACCCCAAGGTTCGTCCCGACTCCGCCCACATCGGTCTGATGAAGAAGCTGCTGGAGAACGACATCATCGTCATCACCACCGGCTGTGCCGCCCAGGCTGCCGCCAAGTCCGGCCTGATGGATCCCGAGAAGGCCAAGGAGTACTGCGGCGCGGGCCTGAAGCGGGTCTGCGAGCTGGCCGGTATTCCTCCTGTTCTGCACATGGGCTCCTGCGTGGATATCTCCCGTATGATGATCCTGGCCGCCGATATTGCCAAGGACTGGGGCATCAACATCTCCCAGGTTCCCGTGGTGGGCTGCGCTCCCGAATGGATGTCCGAGAAGGCCGTCTCCATCGGCAACTACGTGGTAGCTACCGGCATTGAGACCTTCCTGGGCGTGGATCCCTACTCCAAGGGCTCCAGCGAAGTCACCGAGCTGCTCCAGGGTGAGCACGGCGTCAAGGATTGGGTCGAAGCCCGGTTTGTGGTGGAAACCGATATCGAGAAGCTGGGCGACAAGATGATCGAGTGCATCGAAGCCAAGCGCGCCGCCCTGGGCATCTAAGTTTCCCGAATCTGCGGCGCGGTGGAATTCCGAATTGACAATTGTCAATTGAGGAATTCTGTTGGGAGAATACCGTTTGAATTTGGGTTCTTCCCACCGCGTTTTACAAAGGTTCCGCAGCTTACGAGAAGGAATAATTGACAATTGTCAATTGTCAATTTCCTCCAAGCCCGGAAAAGCATAATTGAAATTTACGAGGTCTTTTCCAATGAAACTAGCGATTACCGGCAAGGGCGGCGTGGGCAAAACCACCCTGTCCTCCACCCTGGCCCGGCTCTACGCCGACGAAGGCCGCACCGTGCTGGCCGCCGACGTGGACCCGGACGCCAACCTTGGCCTGGCCTTAGGGCTTAGCCAGGAGGAAGTGGACTCCATCGTCCCCATCTCCAAAATGCGCACCCTGGTAGAGGAGCGCACCGGCGCCTCCGCCGCCAACCAGTTCTACAAGCTCAATCCCTACGTGGCGGACATCCCCGACACTTTCAGCCGGGAGATCAACGGCGTGAAGCTGCTGGTCATGGGCACCGTGGATGTGGGCGGCAGCGGCTGTGTCTGCCCGGAGCACGTGATGCTTAAGAGCATTCTCGCCAGCCTGACCTACCGCAAAAACGATGTGGTGATCATGGACATGGAGGCGGGGCTGGAGCACCTGGGACGGGGCACCGCGGCCAACATGGACCAGTTCATCGTGGTCATCGAGCCGGGCGCCCGCTCCGTTCAGACCTACCGCAACGTCAAGCGCCTGGCCTCCGACCTGGGCGTCAGGCGGGTGCGGGTGGTGGCCAACAAGGTGCGCGACGCCAGGGACGAGGACTTCATCCGCGGTGCCATCCCGGAGGAGGCTTTGCTGGGCTTTATCCACTACAATCCCGAGATCATGGACGCTGACCGGCAGGGCAAATCACCCTACGACTTCAGCCCCACGGCAATCGAAGATATCCGGCGAATCAAGGAAATTCTGGATCGTGACGAAACACAAACATAGGAGGAAATACTGTGACACTTTTTGAAAGAGTTTTTGGCGGCAACGATTACAACTATGATCGTACCGTAGCCGCCATTGATGAGGCCATCGCCGCCTACGGCGAGGGCGAGGCAGTGTCCTTCCCCGACACCGCCTACAGCCTGCCCTGCTACTACGCCGTCACCGGCGAGAAGATCACCAATCTTGGCGAGATGAAGGCTGCCATGGCCACCATCAAGGCCAAGATGACCCGCAACAACCGGCTCCATGACGCCTTTGAGAGCGGCATTGCTTCCGCCCTCTGCGCCGAGTTCCTGGAGGCCCTGAAGTACATCCATGGGGCCACCCCCTACACCGAGCCCGAGATGGGCCACCTGTCCGACGCCTTCGTCCGGAACCTGGGCGTGCCCCTGGTCACCGGCGACATCCCCGGCGTGGCTGTCATCATCGGCGGCGCCGAGGACCCCGCCGAAACCGTGGCTCTGGCCAAGTCCTACCAGGCCCAGGGCATCCTGGTTTCCCTCACCGGCGAGTCCATCAAGCATTGCTATGACGCCGGCATGAAGCTGGGCGAGAGCGTCCGCGTGGTGCCTCTGGGCTACGAGATGCAGTCCGTCATCCATGTGGTTTCCGTTGCCCTCCGTGCCGCCCTGATCTTCGGCAACATCACCCCCGGCGACTTCCCCGCCCTGGCCAAGTACACCATGGACCGTGTCCGGGCCTTCGTCAACGCCTACAAGCCCCTGTCTGACGAGATCGTGTCCTACGGCGCCGGCGCCATCTGCCTGGGCTTCCCCGTCATCTCCAACGAGACCGAGAATATGTTCCGGGTGCCCAAGTCCCTGATCCAGCAGCTGGATACCTCCAAGTGGAACGCCACCTCTCTGGAGGCCCGGGACAT
>SFHI01000062.1 GCA_004555705.1 Clostridiales bacterium
CACAACCCGTTCTCCATCAACATATATTTCTTCTGCCAAAAGAGTCCAAAACGGATTGTTCTTATACCACTTAATGGTTACTGTCCTGCCTTCTGTCAATAGTTCTTTCAATTGTTCTCGCTGGTAATCACCTGATATATTGTATTCTTCGCCATCTGTTGTTCGGATATAGTCATAACTGGCACCACGAGCGCCACCATAGAAATGCTTAAAAACTTTGATGGTTACCTCTTTTGTTTGTAAAGAATCATAACTAACAATAGGAGTAATGTGAGGTAATATGGCAACAAAAATACCAAATATGATGAAAAGTGCGGAAGCGATAATCAACCAGTTATTTTCTTTTAAAATATCCTTGTCTGTCTTTCTTCGCACGAAACCATCCCCTCGTTTGGCGTTCCTATGATTGGAATAACACAATCATGCAGAACAATTCGCCAAATTCCGATTTATAGATCTGTTCGGTTCCATATTATCACAAAACAGCATAAAATACAAGAACAGCCACAGCAGTGTATACTACTGTGGCTGTTAACTGTCTTATGAACACCGCACTTTCGGGCGGAGGGTTTCGTATTCACTCAGTCCTTATACCTTGGCTCGCAGGTCAGGTTTACGCCCAGGCGCTTGAAGGTCTTTTCATCCACCGCCGAGAGGATCACGGAGGAGTGCACCTCGCAGCCCCGCAGCTTGCTCAGCTGCTCCATGGCCAGCTCCGCCAGGGGGTTGGTGGCCGCGCAGATGGACAGGGCGATCAGGGTTTCATCGGTGTGGAGCCGGGGGTTTCGGTTGCCCAGGTGATCCACCTTCAGATGCTGAATGGGGTCTAAAACCACCGGGGAAATCAGGTGCAGGGAGTCCCGCATGCCTGCCAGAGCCTTCAGGGCGTTCAGCAGCAGCGCCGAGGAGGCGCCCAGCAAATCCGAAGTCTTGCCGGTGACGATGGTTCCATCCGGCAGCTCCATTGCCGCGGCGGGATTTCCGGTTTCCTCCGCCCGCTTCAGCGCGGGGGCCACCACCCGGCGTTCGGAGGGGGTCACCCCCGCCTTCTTCATCAGAAGCTCCAGCTTGCGGACGGTTTCCTCGCTGCCCTTGCCCTGCTTCTGGTCGCAGAGAGCCACATAGAATCTGCGGATAATCTCCTGCCGGGAGGCCTCCCGGGCTGCCTCGTCATCCACGATGCAGTTTCCCACCATGTTGACCCCCATATCCGTGGGGGACTTGTAGGGGCAGCGGCCCAGGATCTTCTCAAAGATGGCCACCAGCACCGGGAAAGCTTCCACATCCCGGTTGTAGTTCACCGTGGTGATCCCGTAGGCATCCAGGTGGAAGGGGTCGATCATGTTCACATCATTGAGGTCCGCGGTAGCCGCCTCATAGGCCAGGTTCACCGGATGATTCAGCGGAATATTCCAGATGGGGAAGGTTTCGAACTTGGCATAGCCCGCGGTATTGCCCCGCTTGTGCTCATGGTACAGCTGGCTAAGGCAGGTGGCCAGCTTGCCGCTGCCGGGGCCGGGGGCCGTCACCACCACGAGAGAGCGGGTAGTCTCGATGTACTCGTTTCTCCCGAAGCCCTCGTCGCTGACGATCCTCGCCGTATCGGAGGGATAGCCGGGAATGCTGTAATGGTGGTATACCCGCACTCCCAGGGCCTCCAGCCGCGCCTGGAACGCCCGGGCGATGGCCTGCCCCTCATACCGAGTCAGCACCACGCTGGAAACGTAAAGCCCGAAGCCGCGGAATACGTCAATCAGCCGGATCACGTCCCGGTCATAGGTGATGCCCAAATCTCCCCGGATTTTGTTTTTCTCAATGTCGTCGGCGTTGATGGCGATCACCATCTCCACCTGCTCCTTCAGCTGCAGCAGCATCCGCAGCTTGCTGTCGGGCTGGAACCCCGGCAGCACCCGGGAGGCGTGGTTATCGTCATAGAGCTTGCCGCCGAACTCCAGGTACAGCTTTCCGCCGAAGGCCGCAATCCGCTCCCGGATGTGCTGCGACTGCGTCTGCAGATATTGGTCGTTGTCAAAAGCCTCGCGAATCATTCTCTCTAGCCTCTCTTCCCCAAAAATCACCGCTCCCCATTATATCGGATTCCCGACAAAAAGGCAATATGAATTGACAGGTTTTTTCTTTGGACGTATAATGCAGAAAAGGCTTATCCGGTTTTCTCCGCACTCTTGCAAATTGTTGTTTGAAAGTGCGCATTCAAAATGTGCTGTCATTGCGAGCCAGTGCGCACACTGGCGTGGCAATCCCCCGGTTAGAGGTAAAATGTATCGACAATTGCCCTACAGAGTAGGGAAACCTCACGATTTTTGGCGGTAATCGTTACCTGGTTCCATTCAACCGGGGGATTGCCACACCAGTCTGCGGACTGGTTCGCAATGACAGGTAATTTGTAACGCACCCTTTCAAACAACAATTTGTCTATCCGCCGGCCCCTATCGGCAAGCATACAAAAAGGAGGCTTTCGTATGAAATATCTTCGTCAGATTCTGTTGATTTTTCTTTTCTCCTTCCTGGGGGAGCTGCTCCATGCCCTGATCCCCTGGCCTGTTCCCGCGTCCATCTACGGCATGGCGCTGCTGTTTGCGGCGCTGTGGTTCAAAATTCTCCGGGTGGAGCAGGTGAAAGCCTCCGGGGATTTCCTGGTGTCCATACTGTCGCTTCTGTTTGTGGCTCCGCTGGTAAACCTTTTGGACTGCTGGGCACTGATCCGGGAGCAGCTTCTGAGCATCGGGCTGATGGTTTTCGTCAGCACCGTGCTGTGCTTTGCCGTGTCCGGCCTGGTAACTGAGGGCCTGGTGAAGAAGGGAGATCGCCATGAATGAATTGCTGAGCCCCAGCGGCTATTTCTTTGTGGCCCTGACCCTGTGCGCCTATGCTCTCGGCACCATGATTCAGCGGCGGTGGCGCTACGCCCTCCTGAACCCCATCGTGCTGGCGGCAGCCGGGATCATGGGGGTACTGACTCTTCTGGACATCCCCAACGAAACCTATCAGGCCGGGTGTGGCATCCTGAGCTATCTGCTCACCCCCGCCACCATCTGCCTGGCCATCTCCTTCTATGAACAGTTCCAGACCCTGAAAAAGCACCTTCCCGCCGTGCTGCTGGGGGTCCTGGCGGGAACGGTGAGCTGCCTGGGCTTTATCTGGGCTTCCTGCAGGCTGCTGGGCCTGGACCGGGCGCTGATGATTTCCCTGCTTCCCAAAAGCATCACCACCGCCATTGGGCTGTCCCTTAGCCGGGAGCTGGGCGGAATCGCAGCGGTCACCACCGCCTGCATTGTGGTCACGGGCGCTCTGGGAAATATCCTCGGCCCCTGGCTTTGCAGGCTCCTGAAGCTCCGTAGCCCCATTTCCCAGGGTGTAGCCTTCGGCACCGCCTCCCACGTCATCGGCACCTCCCGGGCCGTGGAGCTGTCGGAAATGGCAGGCGCCGTCAGCAGCTTCTCCCTTACCATCGCGGGCCTTCTCACCGTAGTGCTCCTGTCCTTCCTGGCCCAATACTTGTAAGATAAATTGTTGTTTACAATACACGTTTCAAATTTCCTGTCATTGCGAACCAGTCCGCAGACTGGTGTGGCAATCCCCCGGTAAAACGGGGAAACGGAACGAAAACGGCCCTAAAACCTTGGGGGATTGCCACGCCAGTGTGCGCACTGGCTCGCAATGACAGCATTTATTGCTACGCTAAACAACAATTTCACTGAGAGAACCATCTCCACCCCCACCGATCCCCTGCAGTAAGCAGGGGTTTTTCTTGTGTTTCCGTCTCCGGCGTGGTATACTGGATTTATCTTTTTCTCGGAGGTGTTTCTATGGAGTTTTCTGTCAATCATCCCATCCTGTTCCTGCTGGCCCTGATTCCCGTGGTGGGCGTTCTGGCTCAGTCGGTTTACTTTCTGGTCAAGGCCCTGCGCCGTGGCCGGGAAATCGGCATGGATACGGGGAAAATCCGCAAAACCATCCGCACGGCGGCCATTTTCACCGTTGCCCCGGCGGTGTCCATCGTCATCAGCGTCATCACCCTGTCCAAGAGCCTGGGCATTCCCCTGCCCTGGCTCCGCCTGAGCGTGGTAGGTTCTTTAAGCTACGAGGCCATTGCCGCCAGCAATGCCCTGGGTGCCATGGGTCTGGAGCTGGGCAAGGTGGGCTCTCTCACCGCCCAGCAGTATGTGAACATCACCCTGGTCATGACCATCTCCATTATGGTGGGCATCTGGCTGGTGCCCGTGGTGTGCAAGAAACTCCTGGGCGGAATGTCCAAGCTGGGTGCCAAGGACGCCAAATGGGCGGACATCTTCCAGAGCGCCATGTTCATCGGCATGATTGCGGCGTTCCTGGGCTATGTGTTCTGCGACTTCTCCCGGCTCTGGACCCCGGTGGAGGGCTACAGCGCCACCTCCGGCCTGGTTCCGGTGTGTGTCATGGCCGTGTCCGCCTTTGTGATGCTGCTGTGCGGCCTGGCCATGAAGGTGCTGAAATGGAGCTGGGTCAACGACTATGCCCTGCCCATCAGCCTGGTCCTGGGCATGGCTTCCGCCATCCCCATCACCGCCTGGCTGGGTTAAGGAGGGCTGCAAAATGAGAGATACCAATACTTACATGAACAGTGTCCACCGGGACGGCCGAATCTGGAACATCGGCATGATGCTGCTTTTGATTTTGTTCCCCGTCAGCGTGGCCTTCCTCTTCGGCGCGGCTCCCGACTGGGGCGCGCTGGCATTGGGACTCCTCGCCACCGCACCCATGTACTGGGCGGTGGGCATCATCGAAACCTTTACCTTCGTTCCCATGCTGGGGGCGGGCGGCTCCTACTTAAGCTTCGTCACCGGCAACATCTCCAACCTGAAGCTGCCCTGCGCCCTGAACGCCCTGGAGCAGAACGAGGTCAGCGCCTCCAGTGAGGAGGGGGAGATCATCTCCACCATTGCCATCGCCGTGTCCAGCATTGTTACCACGGTAATTATCCTTGTGGGTGTGATCTGCATTGTGCCCCTGACCCCTATTCTGGAGGCCCCGGTGCTGGAGCCCGCCTTTGCCCAGATGCTCCCTGCCCTCTTCGGCGGCCTGGGGGTGGCTTTCGTCAGCAAGAACTGGAAAATCGCTGTGGCTCCCGTGATTCTCATGCTGATCCTCTTCATCTTCGTCCCGGCCCTCAACGCCGGAACCGTGGGCATCATGGTGCCGGTCAGTGTGCTGTTCACCATCGCCGTGTCCCGGATTCTGTATAAAAAAGGAGTGCTGTAAATGATTGGTATTGTGATTGCCGCGCTGATTGTGGTTTTTCTGGCCGTGGTCACCGTCCGTACCCTCCGCTTCACCCCCAAGCCCCAGCCGCAGCTTTCCCAGGAGGAAGTCAGCTTTGACCGGGATGCCGCCGTGGATGCTCTGGCCCAGCTGGTTCGCTGCAAAACCGTGTCCTACAACGACCACTCCCAGGAGGATGAGGGGGAGTTTCAGAAGCTGATCTCCCTGCTGCCCAAGCTGTTTCCCAATGTTATGAAAACCTGTGAATTCCGGCAGCTTCCCGACCGGGCGCTGCTGCTGCGCTGGCCGGGGAAGGCCCCCGGCGATCCCGCCGTGATGATGGCCCACTATGACGTGGTGCCCGTCAATGAGGAAGCCTGGGACAAGCCCCCCTTTGAAGCCATTCTGGAGGACGGTGTCCTCTGGGGCCGGGGCACCCTGGACACCAAGGTCACCTTGAGCGGCATTCTCTCCGCCGCTAACCACCTGATTGCCCAGGGCTTCCGGCCGGAGCATGACGTATACTTCGCCTTCTCCGGCGGGGAGGAGGTCAACGGCCTGGGCGCGCCCAATATCATCGCCTGGTTCCGGGAGCAGGGCATCCACCCCGCTCTGGTGGTGGACGAAGGCGGCGCCGTGGTGGAGAACGTTTTCCCCGGAGTGAAGGTTCCCTGCGGCCTCATCGGCATCGCGGAGAAGGGTATGATGAACGCCCAGTTCCGGACCCGCTCCCAGGGCGGCCACGCCTCCGCCCCCAAGCCCCACACCCCCGTGGGCGTGCTCTCCGCCGCCTGCAAGCGGGTGGAAGACCATCCCTTTAAGGCCCATATTCAGGGGCCTGCCGCCCAGATGTTTGACACTCTGGGACGGTATTCCACGCCCCTGTACCGGGTGATCTTCGCCAATCTCTGGTGCTTCGGCTGGCTGCTGGATCTGCTGGCAAAGAAGTCCGGCGGAGAGATGAACGCATTGCTTCGCACCACCGTAGCCTTCACCCAGATGCAGGGCAGCTCCGCCCGGAACGTGATTCCCCCGGAGGCCACCATGGTTGCCAACATGCGCTTAAACCCCTCCGACAGCGTCTCCTCCGCCTTGGACTACCTGAAGAAAACCGTGGCCGACGATTCCGTGGAAATCACCGCCCTGGAATCCTTCGAGCCCAGCCCCGTCTCCGAAACCGGCTGCGAAGCCTGGGACAAGGTAGCCGCTTCTGTTGCCGAAACCTGGCGGGGCTGCGTGGTAGCCCCCTATCTCATGGTGCAGTGCTCCGACTCCCGGCACTATGGGCCAATCAGCAATCACGTCTACCGCTTCTCCGCCATGGACTTAACCGCCCAGGAGCGCTCCACCATCCACGGCAACAACGAGCGCATCCGGGTGGAAACCGTGGCCAAAGCCGTAGAATTCTACATCCGCCTCCTGGGCCGCTGCTGACCCGATAGAGCGGTCAATTGTTGTTTGCGCGTGCGCACTCGGAAAAAACACTGTCATTGCGAGCCAGTGCGCACACTGGCGTGGCAATCCCCCGGATCTTCCGGGATGTACGAAAAACGGACTAACGCCCTAACGAACCGTCCTGAAAAGTTGGGGGATTGCCACACCAGCGTGCGCGCTGGTTCGCAATGACAGTCCTTTTTCAGTGCGCTATTCAGACTGTAAACAACAATTATCCTTTCCCCTACCCAAAAATTTTCCAACCCCCCTTGACTTTCCCCTTGGTGGAAGGTTTATACTGCACTTACGAAAGGCGGTGGTTCCGGTGAAAATCAACGAGGTGGAGGCCCTGGCGGGGATCTCCAAAAAGAATATCCGCTTCTACGAGGAGCAGGGGCTCCTGTCTCCCCGGCGCAACTCCGAGAACGGCTACCGGGACTATGGCGAAGCCGAGGTGGAGGTGCTCCGGCGGATCAAGGTTCTGCGGAAGCTGGGCGTGCCCATCGAGGAAATCCGTCAAATGCTCACGGGAGCCCACACCGTATCTGACGGCATCCGGCGGCATATGATTACCCTGGAGCGGGAGCGGCGGAACCTGGACCAGTCCATCGGGCTGTGCCGGGAGTTGCAGAATCAGGACATTCCCGTGTCCGGTCTGGATGCCGAGGCGCTGCTCTCGAAAATGGAGCAGCTGGAGCAGGGCGGCACCTCCTTCCAGGACAAACACGCCCAGGACATCCGGGTGCGCTATGTGGCCCCGGTGGTGGTCACCGTCCTCATGGTAGCGCTGATGACCGCCTTAAGCTCCATGCTCCTGTGGGCCTTCTTTTCCCAGCCGGAGCAGGCCCCGCCCATCTGGATACTGCTGCTGATCGTGGGCTTTTTCGCCGCCGTTGGCGTGGGCGTGGTGCTGGCCCTGGCCCAGCGCATCCGGGAAATCGGGAAAGGAGAAATTGACGATGCGAAACACTACTGACAAAAAACGCGGCGCAATCGTCTGCGCCGCTGTGGGAATTGGATTCTTTGTGGTGATGCTGGCCGTGCTTCTGTTTTCCCTGGTGGCGGATGCATACGCCGACTGGGTGGCCTGGGCCGTTCTGTTAATCTACGGGGTCATCATTCTGGCAATCATTCTGGGGATTGCCGCGGCCCTGCGCCAGCGGCTGCGGGAGCTGGAAAGCGGTGAGGAAGAGGATGCCAAAAAATACTGATTCCCCCGCCCAGCGCCGCCGGAAGAAGGACGCTCTGCAAAGTGCCCTGATATCGTCCTTCTGGATGACCCTGTCCGGAGCCGTGCTTCTGGTGCTGTCATCCATTTTTGTGGAAAACACTCTGGTGAAGACGATTCTCACCATCGTATCGCTGCTGGAACTGGGGATGATTGTCCCCGTCTGGATATTGTACAAAACAAGGCTCGAGGAAATTGAAGGAGGAGAAGAAGATGCTGCTAGTCAATATTGATCACATCCCCGGTAAGGAGCTGGAGGCTCTGGGAATCGTAAAGGGAACCGTGGTGCAGTCCAAGAACTTCGGAAAGGATTTCATGGCGGGCATGAAAACCCTGGTGGGCGGCGAGATCACCGGCTACACCGAAATGCTGGTGGAGGCCCGACAGATCGCCACCAAGCGCATGGTGGACGAGGCCACCGCCATGGGCGCCGATGCGGTGGTGAACATCCGCTTCGGCTCCTCCGCCGTGATGCAGGGCGCCGCCGAGGTCATTGCCTACGGCACCGCGGTCAAGTTCCGGTAACGTTCCTTCGCCCCTCCCCCGGGAGGGGCGTTGTTTGTGCGCATACAGCCTCGTCCCAGCTGCCCGATAAATTGTTGTTTACAAAATAAACGCTGTCATTGCGAGCCAGTGCGCACACTGGCGTGGCAATCCCCCGGTTAGAGGGAAAATGTACCGAAAAGCGCCCGGAAGAGTGGGAGCTGCTGCGATTTTTGGCGGTAATCGTTACCTGGTTCCTTTCAACCGGGGGATTGCCACACCAGCGTGCGCGCTGGTTCGCAATGACAGGATATTTGAAACGTGTAGTATAAACAACAATTTGCCGGCTTGCTGACTCAAGTGGAGAAGCACATCATTTCATCAGGCTGTCGATGAGTTCCTTGTCCGCCCCATGGTAGAGCTGTCCCTTCCACCGAAGGTTCGGCCCCTTGCCGCAAAGGCGCATACAGGGCACATATTTGACTGTCACCCCGGGATACCGCTTTTCGACATACGCCCCCAGTGCTCCGCCCCGGCAGTTGGGCCCGGCGCAGAGCTCCAGACAGCGGCTTTCCTTCAGATTCAGGCTGGGAATCCGTTTGATCAGGGCGAGAATCAGCCCTTCCTTCACACCGTAGGCTTTCGCGATCTCCCCTGGAACCTCCGCCGGAATGCCGCCGCGCTCCCGCTGAACCTCCCGCAGCAGCGCCACCAGCGCCCCCTGCTCCCCCGGCGCTCCCTGAGACGCGTAATACTCCATTGCCTCTTTCAAATTCCACTCCATGCTCCCACATCCTATTCAAATAGTACGGTAAATTGTTGTTTAGAATTGACAATTGACAATTAACAATTGATAATTAAGGAATCCCTTCGGGATAAAAAAGAAATATTTATGGCCAAATACAAGGCATTTTATCTCAAAATCGTCCCGTAGGGACACAATAATTGTCAACTCTGTCAATTGTCAATTGTCAATTCGGCGAAGCCGCTAAACAACAATTTATCGCGACAGCCCTTTGCTCGTTTCTATTTCTCTTAATATACCACATTCCCCGCCCGCTTACCACCCCTTAAACTGGCGGCCGGGCAAAATTGTTACAAATAATCCACATTTTCCCAAAAATATTTGCTATACTGCTTCAAAAGGAGGTATCGCCATGGTTCAAATTCTTGTGATCGTGCTGTTTTGCTGGCTGGGCTTCAAGGCTCTGGGGCTTCTCTTCCGGGTGGCCTGGGGCGCGGCCAAAATTGCCGCCACCGTGCTGCTTGCCCTTTCCCTGCCCATGCTGATCGGATGCCTGGTGTTCGCCGGGGGTATCCTTCTGGCAATTCCTCTGGCCCTCATCGCCATAGCCTTTGGCCTGCTCAAAGCCTGCGTCTGACAAAAAACGTGCCGCCCCACATTGGTGAGGCGGCGTCTTTTCAATCCGCGCAGTAAATTTCAATGGCCCTGTGGGCAAATTCCGCAGTGCCCGGGCCCCCGGCCCGGTCGATGTTCTGGGTCATCTCATCTCCCGCCGCATACATCTGTCCCAGGCAGCGGAGAATCTCCCGGGTGCAGGTGTAGTACCGCTCCGTGATGCACCCGCGCAGCTCCTCCACCAGCTCCTGGGCCTCCGGGATGCCAGGGTCCTGGTTCCGGATGGCACCCATCCGGGTGAAAATTGCCATCAGCGCATCTGCGTCTGCGGCCTATTCCGATTTCCCTTTTCCGTCATTCTTCCGCTCAAATTCCCGGTACGCCGGGGTGCTCCCCCATTTTTCCTTGGCCTGGGCAGCGTAGCGGTCGAGATCGATTCTGTCATAGGATGTAAAGTCCATAGAGAATCCTCCTGTTTTCTGAATTTCACGGGCGTGGGCAATGATTCTGTCCAGCCGTTGCCGCTGAAGCTCCAGAAGTCCGATCTGCCGTTCCAGAGCCTCCATGGGATCAAAGCCGGGAGCATCCAGAATTTTCTGGATATCCTTCAATGGGAACCCCAGCTCCCGGAACAGCAGGATGCTCTGAAGCCTTCTCAGAGCTTCCTCGTCATACAGCCGGTAGCCTGCCTCCGTCACCCGGGTAGGCTTCAGCAGGCCGATGGCGTCATAGTGGTGCAGCGCGCGCACGCTTACCCCCGTCACATGGCTGACTTCCTTCACGGTTTTCATAATCCTCCCTCCCCGTGATGGTCATTATAGACTATGACGTAAGGTCAGAGTCAAGAGGTAAATCATAATTTTTTCAGAATCCAGCCGGTAAATTGTTGTTTACAAAAATAACGCTGTCATTGCGAGCCAGTGCGCACACTGGCGTGGCAATCCCCCGGTTGAATGGAACCAGGTAACGAATACCA
>SFHI01000063.1 GCA_004555705.1 Clostridiales bacterium
GTCGCTGAAATCATAGACGGACTGAATGACGATGTTGTTCCCATCCCGGAACACATCCTCCACCTGGCCGTCGTACCATTCGTAATTGAACGACCACAGCTGGAAATTGGTCAGGTCCATATAGGTATTGGTGTTCCACTGGCTCAGGGGGCTGTCCACCGTGTCCCCGGCCCACTCCAGATTGTAGGTGACGCCATCCCGCCACATTCCGCCGGTGTGTCCAACCAGCTCGCTGGGGTCCTCCCGGTTAACATAACGTACATCCATCAGGTAATCCGCGCCGTTCTTCCACACCTCTTCGGTCATGTAGTACTCCGAATCCCGCAGCTCCGTATTCCATTCGATGCTGTAGATATGGCTGTACTCTCCGTACAGCAGATCCACATAGGCCTCCCGGCACTGCTCCAGCAGGGTTTTGTACTCCTCATCATACAGCCGGAACTTGGCGTAGCAGACCTGGGTATCGGTCTGACCGTCGCCGTAGGTGAAGGTGTAGTAGTTGCCGATGCGGTAGAAGCCTCCGGGAAGGGAACCGTAATTGTCCTCCCAGTGGATGGTCTGGGTGCTGCCGCTGCCAAGGGTTTGGGGGGCGATGGTCTTGAAATCTCCCTTTGGGGGCAGAGTCGTCCACACGCCGTCCACCAGCTGTTCGATAAAGTAGGTGTCCCCCGCCTGAATGGTGCCGCTTTCGATGGTGGCGTTGCCGTAGGGGATGGAGCACTCCACCACCAGCTTGGCACCGGTGGGGGTCACATCCTCCGCGCCGAATTTGAAGAACCATTCGCCGCCCGCGAATTTCCAGCCCATCTGGCCGGAGCCCAGCATGAAGTCCTTATCATAGGCGGTCTTGTTGCTGGGTACCTCGGTGACCTGATCCTGCAGCAGCCGGTAGGTTTCCAGCTCCTCCTGGGTGAGAACTTCCTCCGCCACGGAGCGGATTTTGCCCTCGATCTGATCCGGGGTTTCCTCCAGAAGCGTCAGCTCCTGGTGGTAGCGCACCTCGCCGTCCTCGTCCTCCTCCGGCAGCAGGCAGACATAATCCGAAAGGATGCTTTGGATGGTTCCGTCCTCCAGGAAGGTGTAGGTCAAAAAGCCCTGATAGGTCTGCTCCCGGACCGTCCACTCCACCGCCATGGAGACCGTGTCCCCGCTCTGTACCCCGGAGCCCTCCGGGAAGGTGACGGTCTTGCCTGCTGGGGAGAAGGCGGCAAGGATTCTCGCCGGGTCGTAGTCCCAATCCTCCCAGGCCCAGGCATCTCCCATGTAGCTGGCCGTCCGGCCATCCAGCACCAGCATACCGGCACCTGCGATAACGCTGCCATCCTCCTGGGGCAGATACAGCCAGTTCTCCCCACTCTTCTGCAGGGCCGCGGTATAGGCGGACACGCCGTAGTGGGGGTTGGTGCTGTACCCGCCGCAGTCCAGGTGAACACTGTAGCTGTTCCGGCTCAGAAGCTCGTTCATGGCCTGCTCACAGGTATAGGCGATCTCGCTTTCCGACAGGTTGGAGGCGAAGCCCGTTTCCTTGGCCGGGAGGGTTTCCTCCGGGGCATTGGCGGAAGCATCGTTCTCCGGCTCCCCCTTGGGACTGGTGACGAGACACACCGCCACAAAGATGATGGCGATGACGCTGACTAAACTCACCCAGAAGCCGGGCTTGCGGTAATTCAGCACGCTTAAGATCCGCTTCTTCACGTCCACCTCGCCGAAGGCCACGGGGCAGGCGGCGTAGTGGGCGCGGTTGGCGGAGCAGTTCAGCAGGGCGGCGGAGTATGCCTTCCGTTCCTCCGCCTCCATGAACCGGATCACCCGTTCGTCACAGGCCATCTCAATGTCCCGGCAGAGCAGGA
The DNA here is from genome assembly GCA_004555705.1 of Clostridiales bacterium. Lineage (GTDB taxonomy): Bacteria > Bacillota > Clostridia > Oscillospirales > Oscillospiraceae > Faecousia. Next base: position 1,851 of record SFHI01000063.1, read on the forward strand.
GGTAGCTGACCCACACCAGGGGATTGAACCAGTGCAGCGCCAGGGCGATGTAGCCCAGCATCTTGATCCAGTGATCCCCCTTCTCCAGGTGGGTGCGCTCATGGGCCAGGATGTAGCGCCGCTCCTTCCGGGACATCCCCATGGGGATGTAGATTTTCGGCTTGATGAAGCCCAGGATGAAGGCGGTATCGATGCCCTCGCACTCCCAGCCGCCGGGGATTTTCACCGCGAGGCGGACTTTTCGTTTCAGATTTATGTAGCAGACCAGGCTGTAGACTCCGAAGAGCGACGCCACAGTCAGCCAGGCCCAGGGGATCAGCGCTTTCCAGTCGAAGGACGCTTTCCCCGCCGGGGCGGGAGCCGCGGGCGTTTCCACGGAAACCGGGGCGGGCTCTGTCACCGCCGGGGTGGGAACGGAAAAGGTGGGCGCTTCCACCCCGGGCTCCCCGGCGTCCCGTACAGGCTCCGCCGGCTCCCACTGGTCGGCGGGCTGTTCCCAACGGATGGGGGCCACCTCTATGGGTTCGGGCTGGAGACTCAGGCTGCTCTGAAGCTCAAAGGGCATCAGCAGCCGGAGCCCCGCCAGCACCCACAGGAAGCACACATATTTCTTCGGCGCCCGCCGCAGCACCAGCACCGCCAGAATCACAATGCTGCCATGAAAGCTGGCAGTCAGAATATTGCGAAATAACTCGTTCATCAAAATCACCTCGTTCATGGTAAATCGAGAAAAGCACTGTTTAGGGAACGAATTGACAATTAACAATTGACAATTGACAATTAAGGTGTCCCTTCGGGACGAATAGAAAAGAGGGCGATTAATTGTTGTTTGGCGCACTGAAAAAGAGCTATCATTGCGAACCAGGCCGCAGCCTGGTGTGGCAATCCCCCAACAATTCAGGACGGTTTGTTAGGGCGTTTGTCCGTTTTTTGTACATTCCGGAATATCCGGGGGATTGCCACACCAGCGTGCGCGCTGGTTCGCAATGACAGTTCTATTTGAGTGCGACAAACAACAATTTGCCAGACTGCCGCGATGACCTGACTGTCATTTTCAATCATCCCCGAAGGGGATTCCATAATTGTCAATTGTGAATTGTCAATTGTCAATTCGTAAGCGAAAGCGCCATTTCCCTCCCGGGTGGTTATTCCTCTTCCCCGGAGTAGCTGTCGATGAGGGCGCGAAGCTGGTCCACTTCCTCCTTGCTCAGCTTCTTGCCCCGGGAGAAAGCCGCGATGAAGGCGGGCATGGAGCCCTCGAAGGTTTCCTCCACCATTTCCGTGAGTCTGGCCTGCTGGGCCTGCTCCTTGGACACCAGGGCCGTCACCGTGGCGTTTTCGTTCTTCACCACGCCCCGCTCGGACAGACGGCGGATCACGGTATAAGTAGTGGCCTTGGACCAGCCTAAGTGCTCCCGGCACAGCTCCACCAGCTTCGTGGAGTTCACCGGTTCGTTGTCCCACAGGATCAGGCAGAAACGGTATTCACTTTCAAAAATCCTCGGTACGTTCATAATCATCCCTCCATAGGAGTTTAATATATTAAACCTCATGCCGCAAGTTTAACACATTAAACCTCCCCTGTCAACCCCAAATCCAACAAAATATTCCAGCACACAAAGCCAGACAGACAAATTGGTGTTTGTCGAATACTTGCTGTCATTGCGAGCCAGTGCGCACACTGGCGTGGCAATCCCCCGGTTGAAAGGAATCAGGTGACGATTACTACCAAAAATCGCAGCAATTTCCGCTCTCCTGGGTACTTTTCGATACATTTTTCCTCTAACCGGGGGATTGCCACACCAGTCTGCGGACTGGTTCGCAATGACAGATATTTTGCAACGCGCCCTTTCAAACAACAATTTGTCGCTTTGCCAGTCGGGCGGATATCCCACAATTCCCTTGCAAACCGGGTATTTTTCTGCTATAATGCGCCGGTAACAGGAGGGACGATGATGGACAAGCGCCGGAAAATTGAAAAATGGATTCTGGCGCTGTACGCCCTGGGGATGCTGGTGCTGCTGTTCCACCGGGAGGTGCCGGAAAGCACCGCGCCCTATTTCGAGCAGCTCACCCGCCACATAAATCTCTCCCCCCTGCGGACCATCCGGCTCTACTGGGGGCTTCTGAGGCATCCCCGGCCCCCGCTGGTGCGGCTGGCGGTGGTCAACCTGGCGGGAAATATCGTCCTGTTCATCCCCCTGGGGTATCTGCTGCGGGCGGTGTTCCCCAAGCTGCGGAAATCCTGGCGGGCGCTGCTGGCAGCGGCGGGGATCATTATTCTGGTGGAGCTGTGCCAGATGATCACGCTCCTGGGTACCTGTGACGTAGACGATCTGATTCTGAACCTTCTGGGCTGCGCCCTCGGCTGCGGCCTCTATTCCCTCACAGTCCCCAAAAACAAAAACAAACCGGAGCCAACCTAGGCTCCGGTTTTCCGTTTTATGAGATATTCAAACGACAAATTGGGAATTTGAAAAGGTGCGTTTCAAATCACCTGTCATTGCGAACCAGTCCGCAGACTGGTGTGGCAATCCCCCGGTTAGAAAGGAAATGTACCGAAAAGTTCCCTGGAATGTGAGCCTGACTGCGATTTTTGGTGGAAATCGTTACCTGGTTCGGTTCAACCGGGGGATTGCCACGCCAGTGTGCGCGCTGGTTCGCAATGACAGCATTTATTCAGCAAACACCAATTTGTCGCTCTGCCTTCCCGATCGCGGCGCTGCGGTCCGGGGCGCTCAGCCCCTCTTCTCCTTCACCACCACCACGCTGAAATAGCTGGCGGTTTCCTCCAGGGTGTCGATATTTCTGTGAATCCGCTCCCCCTCCATGCCGCAGCACTCCACGGCCATGGCGTCGAAGCGCTCCCGGTCGATCTGGGCGCGGACCTTGCCCATGCTCCTGCCGGATTTCATGAGCACCTTGTTCCCCGGCTCCTTCAGGGCCTCCCCGGCGTCCGGGTAGGAGGCGGGGATGATCTGCAGCCGCTCTGAGCGCTCGCACAGAGACGTATCCAGGGCTGCCGCCACGGCGCAGAAGGAGGGTACCCCGGGAATCATCCGGGTCTCGTAGCCCTGCGCCTTCAGAATATGGTGCAGGTACATGGGGGTGGCGTAGATGGAGGGGTCTCCCAGGGTGAGGAAGGCCACCGAAAGCCCCTGGTCCAGCTTCTGTGCCACCTGGCTGGCGGCCTTGGCATGGGCGGCTTCCAGAGCCGCCCGGTCCCGGGTCATGGGCATATCGCACAGCAGCAGCTCCTTGTCCCGGAGCAGGTCCCCGGCGATTTTTCCGGCGGCATTCTCCCCGGAACCACTGGCCGGCAGCGCCGCCACCGGGCACTCCCGGATGATCCGGGCCGCCTGAAAGGTCATCAGCTCCGGGTCCCCCGGCCCCACGCCCACACAGTAAAAGATTCCCTTGTTCATGTATGATCTCCCTTGTTTCACAGATTATTTCCTTTTCCGTACCGCAGTGAAAAATTGGTGTTTGAAGGTGCGCGCTGAATAAAACGCTGTCATTGCGAGCCAGTGCGCACACTGGCGTGGCAATCCCCCGGTTTTTCCGGAATGTACGAAAAACGGATAAACGCCCTAACGAATCGTCCTGAATTGTTGGGGGATTGCCACACCAGTCTGCGGACTGGTTCGCAATGACAGTTCTATTTTGGTGCGCCAAACACCAATTTGCCGCACTGTTCAGCCCCGCTGCATTCCTGCAAGCATTTCCTTCTCCCGGCTCTGGCAGGTGAAGAGGATCACCTGGCGGTGTTCCGCTTCTTCCCGCAGCAGCCTGAGGGCCGCTTCCAGCCTGGTTTCGTCAAAGCGCACCAGGGCGTCGTCCAGAATCAGCGGGGCCTCGGATGTCAGCTCCTCCGCCACGGCCAGCCGCAGGGCCAGGTACAGCTGGTCCGCCGTGCCGTCGCTGCGCCACAGGACGCTGCGCTGGGTGTCCTCGCCCAAGGCCCCCGCCGTCAGGGAGAAATCCTCCCCCCAGCTGAGCCTGTCATACCGGCCTCCCGTCAGGGCCGTGAGCAATTCCCCGGCCCGGTGGGTGATCCGGGGTGCAAACCGCCGCTGCAGCTCCTGCTGCGCCCGGTTCAGGGTGTCCAGGGCCACATTCAGAGCGGCGTAGGTGTCCTCCAGCGTTCGGATGCGTCCGTTCACCCGCTCCAGCTCCGTTTCCAGCCTTCCGGGGTCGCCCAGAGTCTCCATCCGCCCCTGGTACTGCCCCAGCAGATTTTGGAGCCTGTGCTGCTCACGGAGGATATCCTCCAGCGCGGCCTCCGTCTCCTCCCGGGTCAGGGTCAGGCTGTCCTCTGATGCAGGAGCCTGCGCTTCCCGGGCCTGCCCCAGGGCTTCCAGATGAGCCCGGCACCGGGCTTCCTCCCGGCGGGCTTCCTCCAGGTCCCGGCTCAGCTCCAGGTCCTGCCGCCAATCCGCCTCCGCTTCCTCCGGAAGTCTTTCCCCCCAGAGGGCCTCGCCCCGCTGGCGCAGCAAACGGCTCCGCTCCTCCAGCCGTTGGGCCCGGAGGCAGTTCTCCTGCTCCCGCCGCCACTGTTCCGGCTCCCGGGAACCGTAGTCCCGTTCCATACCCTTGCAGGAAACCAGGCTCAGCAGAGCCCCGGCCAGGGCCAGCGCCCCCAGGCCCACGGCGATGCCGCCCCAGAGCCACTTTCCCCAGACCAGCAGGGCCACCCCCGCCATCCAGGCGGTCAGGGCGGCAATTCCCGCCAGCAGGGGTAGGGGTTTCAGCCGTTCATAGCGGGCAATGTCCTGTTCCAGCTTTCTTCCCGGGGAGGCAGCGCCAAAAGCCGGGGGCGTGGGGCCCCGCTTTTGGAGCCTTTCCCGCTCCAGCCGCAGCACCCGCCACTCCTCCCGGAGGGCCTGGAGCTCGTCCAGCTTCCGCCGGGCCCCGGCGCCGTCGGGGGCCAGCCGCTCCAGGGTCTCCCGACGGGCGGCAGCCAGCTCCAGGGCGTCCTGTGCCTCCCGGCGCAGAGCCTCCACCCGTCCGGCCTCGGCATAGGTTAAAGCCGCCAGGTGATTTTCCAGGGCTTTCTGTTCCGCCTCCAGCTCCGCGAGATGCCCGGTCACAGCTTCCCGCTCCCCGGTAAGCCGCTCCAGCTCCGCCTGTTTTCCCTCCAGAAGCCGCCGCTGGTCCTCCGCCTGGGGCAGCAGCCCCGAACGGTTGTAGCGGCAGCGGTTCCGCAGGTCCCGCAGGCTCTGCTCTAAGCGCGCGGTTTCCCCGCTTTCGTCCCCGGTGGTCACCAGGTCCCGCAGACGGCGGCGCAGGGCCTCGTCCTGGGTTACGGGCAGGTCCGCCAGCCGCAGGAACCCCGCCCGGCGGAACACGGACTGCTCTGCTCCCGTAAGCCACTCCCCGCAGTTTGCGGCGGTCAGCTCCGGCACAGGGATTCCGGAATCGGTTTCGTAGGCCCGGAACTCCCCCAGGGGCACCCGGCCCCGGGTGCGGCGCTCGATGGTGATGTTCCGGCCCTGCCACTGCACCTCCAGCCGCCCCTCCATGGGGCTTCCCGACCAGGGGGCGTAGCGCTCCTTGTCCGCGAGGGCCCCCTTCGTAGACTTGGCCCGGGTGTCCAGGCCGTAGAGCATGGCGCATAGAAACGCGCACCAGGTGCTCTTGCCCCACTCGTTGGGGGCCTGGATCACGCTAAGCCCCGGCTCCAAAGAAAGGGTTTCGTGCTCCAGCTTGCCGAAGGTGGCGGTCATTTCCAGAATTCTCACGGCAGGGACACCTCCTTCCCCTTCAGGAACTCCCGGCTGATCCGGGCGGCCAGGGCTGCCGCGGCGCTCCCGGCCTCCGCCTGCTCCCGGAGAAGGCGGAAGTACACCCCCTCCAGGGTGTCCTCCCCCGCCAGCTCCCACATATCCCCGGGGGCCGTCCGCTGATCCTTCAGCCACAGATTGGGAATTCCCGGGAGGTAAATCTCCCCCTCCCCCTCTCCGGTGAGGGTAATGCGGTAAAAGTCCCGGGTTTCGCCGCCGGGGAGCCGGTTTTCCAGTTCCTCAGCGGGGATTTCCAGATTGTAAAACCGTATGCCGGGGACGGCCCGGAAGGATACCTCCGTCCGCTCCCCCACATCCACGATGTACACGCCCTTCTCCCCGGTCTCGTCCCAGCCCCGGCCCATGGGGCAGCCGGGCCAGCCGCAGAGGGTGTCCCCGGCCCGGAAGGAGCCGGCCTGGTGCACATGGCCCAGAGCCAGGTAGTTCAGGCCGCTTTGCCGCGCCTGGGCCATTGTTACGGGGCAGTAGGGAGAACCGGGGGTCACGGCATCCCCATGAACCAGGGCAATTTGGTACTTTTCCGGCCCCCGGGCATGGAAGCCTTCCAAAAGTCCCGGGCAGTCCATCTGTTCATAGCCCGCGCCCCACACCCGGCAGTCCAGGTCCGGCAGGGGAACGCTCTGCCAGTCCCCGGCAAAGATATGCAGATTCCCGGGCCACCGCTCCGACTGCCAAAAAGTGCCGTAATCGTGGTTTCCCGGGGTGAGAAACGCGGGAACCTCCGCTTCTTCCAGAGCGTTTTTCAGCGCGTCCAGGGACTCCCTTGTGGGCCTGCCGTCAAAAATGTCCCCGGCCAGAAGGAGCAAATCGCAGCCCTCCCGGCGGCAGATATCCGCGATTTTCCCGGGAAGGGCCAGGCTCTCCCGGCGGAGCAGCTCCCCCCGCTCCCGGTCAAACCCCCGGAAGGGGGAATCCAGATGAAAGTCCCCGCTGTGCAGGAGTCTTAATCCCATTGGTCAATCCTTTCCGCCCGGAGGCATTTTCCCGTGGAGGCGTCCAGGGTGAAGAGCACCCCCTCCAGCTTGGTGGGGCCGTCGGCCCAGCGATAGCGCTCCGTCAGGTCCCCCCGGAACTTGGCGATGGAAAGGTCGGGCCGGATGCCCAGCACCGATTCCCGGGGACCGGTCATGCCCAAATCCGTCACATACCCCGTACCTTTGGGCAGCACCCGGGCATCCGCCGTGGGCACATGGGTGTGGGTGCCCCACACCGCGCTGACCCTCCCGTCCAGGAGATACCCCATGGCCAGCTTCTCGGAGGTGGCCTCGGCGTGGATTTCCACCAGGATGATTTTGGCCGTAATTTTCTTCAATAGCTTTTCCACCAGCAGGAAGGGATTGTCCGGGGTGTAGTCCATGGCGCACCGGCCGATGAGGTCGATGACGGCCACGTCCCCGAATCGGCTTTCATAAACCGCCCAGCCCCTGCCCGGAGCCTGGGGGGCGTAGTTGGCGGGCCGGAGAATACGGTCACTGTCCTCCAGGAACCTGACAATCTCCCGCTTGCCGAAGGAGTGGTTGCCCAGGGTGATGACATCCGCCCCGGCGTCCAGAATGTCCTCCGCCTGGTCCGGGGTGATGCCCACCACGCT
>SFHI01000064.1 GCA_004555705.1 Clostridiales bacterium
CATGACCGGCGGCGGCGTGCAGACCCCCGGCTTCATGGGCCACGGCAAGCACTTCATCGCCTCCAAGAAGTTCATCGCCGCCGAAGGCGGCCCCGGCCGGATCGTCTGGCTGCCCAAGATGCTGAAGGATCAGATGCGGGAGCGTCTGGACAAGACCGCTCTGGAACTCTACGGCGTGGAGAACTTCACCGATATGATCGCCGATGAGACCATCTGCACCGAGGACCCCGAGGCATTGCTCAACTACCTGTCCGAGGTGGGCCACCCCGTCCTCAGCATGGAGCCCTTCGATATGTAATTTCAGAACCCAACAAAAAACAGAGCGGCGCAAGCCGCTCTGTTTTTTGTGGGGAATTTTTTCTTCAGTTCCGTAAGACGCGGAAGAAAGACAAATTGATGTTTAGGCTATCGGCTTTACTAAGCACACTGGCAAATTGGTGTTTGTCGAATATATGCTGTCATTGCGAGCCAGTGCGCACACTGGCGTGGCAATCCCCCGGTTGAATGGAACCAGGTAACGATTACCATCAAGAATCGCAACAATCCCCGTTTTTCCGGGTGCTTTTCGGCACATTTCCCCTCTAACCGGGGGATTGCCACACCAGTCTGCGGACTGGTTCGCAATGACAGGTAACATGGGACACATCCCTACAAACACCAATATGTCGCTGTGGTCCGGGGCTGAGGCCTTAATGCTGCATGAAAATGCCCTCCCGTTCCGGGAGGGCACCGTGGGGAAAGGTCACTGCGGCCTTAATTCGTAACGGGGACGGTAGCGGTCAGCAGGAGCTTTCCGCTTTCGTCATAGGCACGGAAGGTCAGGGTGCCCGCCGGGCTGTAGGCGGGATTATCGTACCATCCGTAGGAACAGCCGATGTAACCGGCGGACACGTTGGGATGGGGAATGTTTCCGGAATATCCGCTGGGAAGGGTGATCGAGGTACGGATATTGGTGGTGGCGCCGGGCTCTCCGCCGGTCAGCTTGAAGTGAACGCACATATACTGGTACTTACTCAGGCTGGTCATATTGAAGCTGGTGTCGTAAGGGCTGTTGTTGAAGGCAATGATCTCCACCTTCCAGGCGTACAGCTCATCATGTACCTTCTGGGCACCGGGATAACGGGCATCGATCAGTTCCTTCAGGTAGGTTTGGGTGGTCTGGTTATCCGTCTTGAGATTGGCATTCACATAGCCGAATTTCGCGTCCTGAAGCTTCTTTGCGGCATCGGAATAGTCCGCGCATTTGCTCAATTCCCGGATGGCATCGGTGAACTTTTCCTCCGCAAGAAGCTGGCAGCCGTACTGGTAGGTAGCCTCAATGGCCCGCTGGGAAGCATCCTCATATTCTCCGGCGGCCCGGAACCAGGTAACCGCCTGCATATAGGAGCCGCCGTCATACAGCGATTCGCCATGAAGATAGCAGACCTGCAGGTATTTCTGGTTGGAATCCCGATAATCCCCCAGCTTCTGGAACAGCTCAATGGCCGTGGGGTAGTCGCCGTCCGACATCGCGGCCTCCGCGGCAGTGTAATCCGCGTCATTCTGCAGCTCCACGCATTCGTCCCGCTGGACCGCGGAATCCTTGTAATCCCCCAGAGCAGCAAACGCCTCCGCGGCATCGAGGAACCGGGACTCCCCCTTCAGCGCCAGGGCGCTCTGATAGTCCTCTTCCTTCCAATCGGTGAGGGCCTGGGCCGCCCGGTCGGCGCTGTCGGAATAGCCGTTCATGCCCTCCCAGACCGCGATGGCCTGTTCAAAATCTCCACTTTCGTAATAAACCTGGGCGGTCTGATAACGGCTCTGCAGCGCACGTTCCGGGGCGTCCTTATACTCGCCCAGGGCGCGGAAGGCCTCCTCGGCCTCGCCGTAGGCTCCGGCGGCGAACAGCTCCTCCGCTGCCTGGTAGGCTTTTTTCTGCTCCATGGCGGGGATTGCAATCCTCGTGACCGCAAGGGTCCCCAGCGTGCCGACCAGAACCAGGCAAAGCAGAAGCAGCATCGCTTTGACCAGCTTTTTCCGGGTTCTCTCCCGCTTCAGCCGGCGCTCCTGGTTCCTCTCCTCCAGCCGGCGGCGTTCCTCCTCCCGCCGGGCGGCTTCCTGACGCTCCGCCTCCTGCCGGGCTTCTTCCTCTTCCTGAAGCTGCCTGTCCACCTCTTCGCGGATGGCCTCGGGGTCCAGCTTGGCCTGCAGCTCCCCAAAGCTGCAGCCGCAAGTTCCGCAGACCTGCTCCTCCGCCAGATTCACCCTGCCGCAGGTGCACAGGAACAGGCCCTGCTCACACTTGGGGATGTACACACAGGGCTTTCCCACCCGCTGGGAATACTCCCGGATGCAGCGTTCGTCTCCAAGCAGGTTTTCCAGCTTTTCCGGCTGTGGGAGGGGACGGGCTTCCTCGTCCGAGGCGGTCCAGACCCGGAAGGGCTCCAGAACCACCTCCCGGATGACCAGCTGAATTCTGCGGGTATTGCCGTCGGGAAGCAGAATGGGGATTCTCTCCGCGAAGCTGGCGCCGTTTTCCACGGACAGATCCGCATACTGGAAGGTAACCCCCTCCAGCGGACTTCCGTTCACCGCGGCGGCGCGGATTTCCACCGTGCAGGAAACCACCCTCCCCGCAGCCAGGTTTTTCAGTTTCAGCTGGGCAAGAACCTTCTGGGCGGCGTTGTCCCGCAGCAGCGCTCCGGCCTCCAGATAGACGGGGCAGCCGTTCTGGTGGGTTCCGGGCTCCAGACGAAACAGTTCTGTGTATCGGTTTTCCATTGCCATCAATCCTCTTTCCGTTTGCGGGCCAAACCGCCCGCTGTATTGACAAATAAATTGGGTGCATTCCGAAAAGGGCAAATTGCCAATTCGGCGAGGCCGTTTCACCGGCAATTGGCATTTCTTCTTCCGCAAATCGACATATATCGCTTTGATTTGAGCCTATTATAGCACGGCAGGCGGAGGAATGCAACAACCCGCGAAAAACAGGGAGTGCAAAGAGAAAATACTTATCGACCTGACTCAGCAAACCGACAAATTGTTGTTTACAGTTTTCAAATACCTTACGTTTCTACCGTAGGGGCGGATATTATCCGCCCGAAACGTTTCAGTTTTTGAGCGTTTTCGATAGAACAGGGCGCTTTGGTAGACGAAAGGTTGCGGGCGGCTAATAGCCGCCCCTACGATAGGAACGTAATGCGTTTCAAAACCAATTTGTCGCTGCGTTTCAACTCATCGTCCCGAAGGGGCGCTTAACTGTCCGCTGCATCAAAAATGCCCTCCCGGGTTCGGGAGGGCATTTGGGGATGTGCTTTCAGACCTTGACCTCGGGGCCGTTGATGGATTTGACCACGGGCTCACCCAGGGTCTCCACCTTGGAGTCCTTGATCAGGTGCTTGGGACAGACCGTGGCGCACATGCCGCAGTTGTCGCACTTAGAGTAGTCGATGGAGGCCAGGTTCCGCTCGATGGTGATGGCGTCCTTGGGGCAGATTTTCCGGCACAGGCCGCAGCCGATGCAGCCGGTGGTGCAGCCCCGGGTGGTCACCGCGCCCTTGGCCAGGGAGGCGCAGGCGATGACCACGTTCCGGTCCGGCTCCACGGGGACGATCAGGTGCCGGGGGCACACCTCCGCGCAGGCCATGCAGCCCACGCACAGGTCCTCGTCCACATGGGCCACGCCGTCCCTTACGCTCATGGCCCCGTACTTGCAGGCCTTGACGCAGGTGCCGAAGCCCAGGCAGCCGAATTTGCAGGACAGGGGGCCGTAGCCGCCCACCTTGGAGGCGGCCAGACAGTCTTTAAAGCCCTCGTACTCCGCCTTTACTCTGGCACCGCTGGTCAGGTTGCCGTCTCTGTCGTAGTGCTTTTCACCGGAGCAGCGGACCAGGGCCACCTTCCGGGTGACGGCCTGGGCCTCCACGCCCATAATGGCGGCCATTTCCTGGGCGGCCTCGTTGCCGCCGGAGGCACACTTGCCGATGGGGGCCTCGCCCTTCAGGACGGCCTCGGCGTAGCCCGCGCAGCCGGCAAAGCCGCAGCCGCCGCAGTTGGCGCCGGGGAGGCACGCGTTCAGCTGCTCCAGCCGGGGGTCGGTTTCCACATAGAAGATTTTGGAGGCCGCTGCCAGCACCAGGCCGAAAATCAGCCCCAGGCCTCCCAGAATGACGATGGCTGTTACAATTTCCATAATGCACGCCCTCCTCAGAACAGCTTCAGCCCGGAAAAGCCCATGAAGGCCAGGGCCAGAAGTCCCGCGCTGATCAGGGTGATGGGAAAGCCCTTGAAGCACTGTGGGCAATCCGCCTTCTCCACCCGCTCCCGAACGGAGGCGAAGAGCACAATGGCCAGGGTGAAGCCCAGGCCGCCGCAGAAGCCGAAGAACACGCTCTGGAAGAAGTCGTAGTTATTCTGCACGTTCACCAGGGCCGCGCCCAGCACGGCGCAGTTGGTGGTGATGAGCGGCAGGTAGATGCCCAGGGCCTTGTACAGGGCGGGCACCGCCTTTTTCAGGAACATCTCCACCACCTGAACGATGGCGGCGATGACCAGGATAAAGGCCACGGTTTTCATGTACTCCAGGCTCAGCTTCACCAGGATCAGGTGGTACACCGCCCAGCAGGCGGCGGAGGCGATGGCCATGACGAAGGTAACCGCCATGCCCATGCCCAGGGCCGTGTCGATTTTCTTGGAAACGCCCATGAAGGGGCAGATGCCGTAGAATTTTACCAGGATAAAGTTCTCCGTCAGCAGGGCGCTGATGAGAATGCCCAGCAGGGTCTGTACATAGGTCATACCTTGGCCGCCTCCTTCTTCTTATTCCGCTTCTCCAGCCGGGAAATGAGCCACTGGGAGAAGGCGATGACCACGCCCAGGGTCAGAAAGCCGCCCACGGGCATCACGATCTTCATGGCGGGATAGGGGTCGGGGATGACCGTATAGCCCAGGCCGCCGTTGAGCAGGCCGCCGCCGAAGGTGCCGGAGCCCAGAAGCTCCCGGATGACGCTCATGACCACCAGCGCCACGGTGTAGCCGATGCCCTGGCACAGTCCGTCCACCGCCGAGGCCAGGACGCCGTTCTTGGAGGCGAAGGCCTCCGCCCGGCCCAGGATGATGCAGTTGACCACGATCAGTGGGATGAACACGCCCAGGCTCTCCGACAGGTCCGGCAGGTACGCCTGCAGCAGCAGGTCCACAATGGTGACGAAGCCCGCGATGATGACGATGTAGGCGGCGATGCGAATCTGGGAGGGGATCACCTTCCGCAGGGCGGAGATCAGCACGTTGGAGCAGATCAGGATGATGGTAACGCTGATGCCCATGCCCAGGCCGTTGAAAAGGCTGGTGGTGATGGCCAGGGTGGAGCACATACCCAAAAGCTGCACGGTGACCGGGTTCTTGGTCAGCAGGCCTTCCGTAAACTGTTTTTTGAAATTCATACTTCCGCCTCCTTAGCCCATACCGGCGACGCACTTCAGGGCCGCGGTGACGCCCCGGGTCACGCCCCGGGAGGTGATGGTGGCGCCGCTGAGGGTGTCAATGGTGCCGCCGTCCTTCTTCACGGTCAATTCTCCGGACAGTCCCTTGAACTGATTCCGGAAGCTCTCGCCGTCGGGGGTATCCGACGCGGCCACGGCGCCCAGGCCCGCGGTCTCGGTGTGGGAGATGATGCTGATGCCCAGCACCTTTCCCTCCGGGCTCACGCCCACCATCATGGTGATGGTCCCGTCAAAGCCGGTGGGAGTCACCTCCACGGCGTAGCCGGCGTCCGATTCATACACATTGGCCACCAGGCCGTCCTGGTTGTCGTAGCGGCCGGGGTCCACCAGCTTGCCGCCGCCGGGCAGCACCTTCTCAATGGCCTCCTGGGTCTTGCGCTCCTTCTCCGCGGCGATCCGGGGGGCGGTGATGTGATTGACCGCGGCCAGGGCCGCCGCCACCAGGGCGGTGATGAGGAACAGGGTCAGGCCCAGCCGGGCCACATACAGCGCGGTTTGCTTCTTGGTCATTTTTTCACCGCCTCCTTCTTGGGTGCGCCGAAGCGGGTGGGTCTGCCCATCCGGTCCAGCAGCACCACGCAGGTGTTCATCACCAGAATGGCGTAGCTGACGCCCTCGCTGTAGCCGCCGAAACCGCCGAAATAGCGGATCAGGATGGTGAGCACGCCGCAGCCGATGCCGTAGATGATCTGCCCATGGCGGGTCAGGGGGGAGGTCACATAGTCCGTGGCCATGAAGATGGCGCCCAGCATCAGGCCGCCGCCGAAGAGCTCAAAGCACATCCACTCCGCCCCGTTGTTCCCCCGGGGGAACAGGAAGCTGAGCACCGCCACGGTCAGCAGGTACGCCGCAGGAATCCGGGCGGTGATGACCTTCCGGACCAGCAGATATCCGAAGCCCACCAGCAGCAGCAGCGCGGAGGTCTCGCCCAGGCACCCGCTGACGTTGCCCAGGAACAGGTCCGACACGCTGCAGCTGGGCAGCTGGCCCGTGTGCATGGCCGCCAGGGGGGTGGCGATGGAAACCGCGTCCGCCGTGGCGGAGCTGGCCGCGTCCACGGTCTTGATAATGATGTCCGGGCCGTTTTCAAAGCCGGGGGCCGTCCAGTTGGTCATGGCGGAGGGCCAGCTGAACATGAAGGCCCGGGCCGCCAGAGCCGGGTTGACAAAATTCTTGCCCAGGCCGCCGAAAAGCTGCTTGACCACGATGATGGCGAAGAAGTCGCCCAGAATGATGGTCCAGTAGGGAATGGTCACAGGGCACACGAAGGCCAGCAGCACACCGGTGACCACGGCGGACAGGTCGTGGACATGGCAGGGGGTGTGGGTCAGGGCGCACCAGATGTACTCAAAGAACACGCAGGCCGCGGCGGAAACCAATGTCACAGCCAAGGCCCGCAGGCCGAAGAAGTACACCGCGCCCACCATGGCGGGGAGCAGTCCGATGAGCACGTCCCGCATAATGGTCTGGGTGGTCACCGGGGAGTGGACGTGGGGGGAGCTGGAGATGGTCACCTCATAGAAGTATCTGGGACGGGCCAGTTTCATTTTCTTTTCCATAGATCGCCGCCTCCTTTATACTTTCGCCTTGGCAGCGGCATCCCGCAGGCGCTGCTTGCCGGCCCGGAAGCCCAGCACCAGGGGCACCCCGGCGGGGCACACATAGGCGCAGCAGCCGCACTCGATGCAGTCCATCAGGTTGACCGCCTTCATCTCCTCGGTGGAGCCGGTCTGCATGGCCTTGTACATCAGCACGGGCATCAGCCGCATGGGGCAGGCCTCGATACACTTGCCGCAGCGCAGACACCGGGGCTCGTCCACGGCGTACTTGTTTTTCCGGCCCAGCAGCGTCACGGCGTTGACGCCCTTGATGACGGGCACCATCAGGTCGTACTGGGTCACGCCCATCATAGGGCCGCCGGAGAGGACCTTGTAGGGATTCTCGCTGATGCCCACGCTGTCCATCAGGGCCAGGAAGGGGGTGCCCACGCAGACCATCAGGTTCTTGGGGTCCATGGCGATGTCGCCGGAGACCGTCACCACCCGCTTGACCAACGGCATTCCCTTGTAGACCGCGTCGTGGATGGCCTTGCAGGTGGCGGCGTTGAACACCGCGCAGCCCACGGCGGCGGGCAGTCCGCCGGAGGGGACCTCCCGGCCGGTGACGGCGTAGATCAGCTGTTTTTCCGCGCCCTGGGGGTACTTGGCGGGAAGGGTGTCCACCCGGATTCCCGTCTGATTTGCCAGCGCCCGCTTCAGGGCCCGGGCGGCCTCGGGCTTGTTGTCCTCCACGGCGATGTGGGCCTTCTGCAGGCCCAGAACCTTCATCACGACCCGCAGTCCGGAGATCACTTCCTCCGGATACTCCCGGCACAGCCGGTCGTCGGCGGTGATGTAGGGCTCGCACTCGCTGACATTGACGATGATGGTATCCACCTTGCCAATGCCGCTGGACAGCTTCACATGGGTGGGGAAGGTGGCTCCGCCCATGCCTACCACGCCGCCCTCGCGGATGATGTCCATCAGCTCCTGGGGGCTGAGGGCGTCCACCTGGTCCTGGGTCCGGGGCTGAACCTCGGGGGAAAGGGTCTTTTTGTGGTCATTCTCGATGACCACGCTCATCACCGACGTGCCGCTGGTGTGGGCTTTCATCTCCACGGCCCTGACCTTGCCGGAGACCGGGGAATGCACCGGGACGCCCAGGCCCTGGCACTCGCCGATTTTCTGACCCACAGTCACCGGATCCCCCTTTTTCACCAGGGGCTTGCAGGGCGCGCCGATATGCTGGGACATGGGAACCACCAGAACGTCCGGTTCGGGGAATTCCTCGATTTCCCGGTCACAGGTGTACCACTTGTTTTCCTTGGGGTGAATGCCCCCAAAAAAAGAAAACGCCATCGAACTTCACCTCTTTTAGTTTCTGCGGAACGAAGCCGCTTTTTTCCGGATTCCATCATAACGCATTTTTTTACTTTTGTCCACACGAATATGGCAGAATAACCAAAAAACGCGAAGAAAATATATTTATATCGATATAAAAAGCCCTAAAGCCCGCCCCCCTTCCGGAAAATCACCGGGATTCCATTGACAATCTGGCCCCCTGCGAACGGCCCAGTTCAGCGGATTGGGAAATGGGTGTTTGACGCTGCGCTTTAAATTCTCCTGTCATTGCGAGACCAGTCCGCAGACTGGTCGTGGCAATCCCCCCCGTTGAATGGAACCAGGGAACGATTACCACCAGAAAACGCAACAACCCCGTTTTTCCTGGCAATTGTCAGCACATTTTCCCTCTAACCGGGGGATTGCCACACCAGGAAAGCGGACTGGTTCGCAATGACAGCTTTTTTCATGACAATGACAGGAAACTTGTGCAAAGGTATAATTATTTCTTATGGAAATCAGTATCATCCATAAGGTTTTTCTGTAAAATCCCGGATTTCCGTTGACTTGAAAACGGAGGGTATGGTATCATGTTTCCCATCTGTACCGGGTGGCTTCCGCCGTGTCCCGGAATCTGAAAAAGGAGAATTGTTATGCTCATTCCCGTACTGCTGTTCGTGTTGGGTCTGGTGCTGCTGATCAAGGGCGGCGACTGGTTCGTGGACGGGGCCACCGGCCTTGCCCGGCGGTTCCGGATTCCCGAGATCATCGTGGGCGCCACGGTGGTTTCCATCGGCACCACGCTGCCCGAGGTGATGGTTTCCGCCACCGGAGCCATGGAGGGCCTGGGGTCCATGGCCTACGGCAACGCCATCGGCTCCGTCATCTGCAACACCTCCCTCATCGCCGCCATTACCCTGGCCGTCCGGCCGGGCACCGTGGACCGGAAGTCCCTGCGGCTGCCCGTGCTGTTCTTCTTCGGCGCGGCGGCCCTGTACTGCGGCACGGCTTACCTGAGCGGCTATTTCAGCCGTCCCCTGGGCTTCGTGCTGCTGGCCATCTTCGTGGTCTATATGGTCATCACCGTCCGTCAGGGCTTCAAGTCCCCCGCCGAAGCCGAAGAGGAGGAGGGCGAGGAAAAGGAGCGCAAGCTCTGGCAGGAGCTGGTGCTGCTGGTGGCGGGAGCCGCGGTCATCGCCGTGGGCGCCCGGCTGCTGGTGGACAACGGCACCCTCATCGCCCGGGAGCTGGGCGTCCCCGAAACCGTCATCGCCCTGACCTTCGTGGCCCTGGGCACCAGCCTGCCGGAGCTGGTCACCGCCATCACCTCCCTGGCCAAGGGCCACGGCTCGCTGTCCCTGGGCAACGTGATCGGCGCGAACCTGTTTAACCTGGTGCTGGTATCCGGCGTCAGCGTGTCTCTGGCCCCCTTCGAGGTGCCCTCCGCCAGCCAGTTCCTGGGCCATAACGCTTCCCTGGTGCTGGACATCCCCGTGATGCTGGGCGTCATGCTGCTGCTCACCGTGCCCCCGCTTACTGACGGCAAGCTCCGCCGCTGGCAGGGAATCCTGCTTCTGGCCATCTACGTCGCCTACTGCGCCATTCAGTTTACCATGTAATTTGCCTCAAAGCACGCCCCCTCCGGCACCGGAGGGGGTTTTCCGCATTCCATAGAAATTTCAATCCGGAAAGAAAGCCGCTTGCCGCTTTCACCCCGCAGTCCGATAAATTGTTGTTTATAATTGACAATTAACAATTGACAATTGACAATTAAGGAATCCCTTCGGGATGAAAAATAAAATATTGATGGTCAAAAATTAGGCGTTTTATTTCAAAATCGTCCCGTAGGGACACAATAATTGTCAACTGTCAATTGTCAATTGTCAATTCGGCGAAGCCGTTCAAACACCAATTTGTCGCATGAATGGGAAAATTAAATTTAAATAAGAATCATTCTTATTTAATCTTGACAAATTCGCTCCTGTGTGGTATCCTATATTCATAAACAAGAATCATTCTTAACTACACAGACAGGAGGCGGCTATGGAAGCATCCCGCAAGCAGTTCCGGAAACGAAACGCCATCCTCTCCTGCCTGCGCTGCACCCGCGCCCACCCCTCGGCGGAGGAGATTTACCGGATGCTCCAGGCGGAACACCCCGACATCTCCCTGGCCACGGTTTACCGGAACCTGAGCCTGTTCAAGCGGCAGGGCCTGATCCGGAGCCTGGGGGCCGTGGATGGGGTCGAGCGTTTCGACGCTGATACCAGTCCCCATGTTCATTTCATCTGCACCGGCTGCGGCGCGGTCCTGGACCTGCCGGAGCTGGCCCTTCCCCAAAGTCTGGAAGCCGAAGCACAGCAGTTCTCCGGTTGCCATATCACCGGCTGTCAGCTGACCTTTTCCGGGGTCTGCCCCAGCTGCCAACAAAATCATCAGGAGGAATTGTCATGAAGAAGTTTGTATGCACCGTCTGCGGCTATGTCTACGAGGGTGAGGAGCTGCCCGAAGATTACGAGTGCCCCCTCTGCGGCGTGGGCCCCGATATGTTCGAGGAGCAGGAGTAATCGGCTTTGCCGAATTGACAATTGACAATTGAGAATTGACAATTATTGTACCCCTATGGCATGATTTTGAAATAATGTCCTGTGTTTTCGCCAGACATATTTTTAATTCATCCCGGAGGGATTCCATAATTGTCAATTGTAAATTGTCAATTGTCAATTCAAAAACGCCAATTTATTTTTCCAATTCATAAGCAATTTTATATTATATTTTTAGGAGGAATTTATCATGAAAAAGTTTGTCTGCCCCGTCTGCGGCTACGTCTACGAAGGCGAGTCCATCCCCGAAGGCTTCAAGTGCCCCGTCTGCAAGGTGGACGGCGCCAAGTTCAAGGTCATGGAAGAGGGGAAGCTCGCTGCCGAGCATGAGTACGGCATCTACGCCAAGACCGTGAAGAACAACCCCGACATCTCTGACGAGGACAAGAAGTTCATCTTCGAGCAGCTGATGGCCAACTTCAACGGCGAGTGCAGCGAGGTGGGTATGTACCTGTGCATGGCCCGGATTGCCCATCGGGAGGGCTACCCCGAGATCGGCCTGTACTGGGAGAAGGCCGCCTATGAAGAGGCCGAGCACGCCGCCAAGTTCGCGGAGCTGCTGGGCGAGGACCTGGAGCCCAACATGAAGGCCACCACCAAGGACAACCTGGCCTGGCGTGTGGACTGCGAGTTCGGCGCCACCGCCGGTAAGTTCGACCTGGCCAAGTGCGCCAAGAAGAACGGCCTGGACGCCATCCACGACACCGTCCACGAGATGGCCCGGGACGAGGCCCGTCACGGCAAGGCTCTGAAGGGCCTGCTGGAGCGCTACTTTCGCTGAGCAGGAGAAACCTGCTGAAGACCCCGCGGCGCTGCGCAATCTGACGTATGGTCTGTTTGTGCTGACGAGCCGGGAATCGGACAAGGATAACGGCTGCATCGTGAACACCTGCGTGCAGGTGGGCGCGAACCCCACAAGGCTGGCCATTTCCTGTCAGATGGGCAACCTGACCCGGGAAATCATCGAAAAGACCGGCAAATTCAATGTCAGCGTGCTGACAGAGGATGTGCCCTTCGAGACCATCCGGCATTTCGGGATGCAGTCCGGCCGGGACGTGGACAAGTTCGCGGATTTCCCCGGCGTGAAGCGCAGCCACAATGGCCTCCTCTACCTGACGGAAAACGTGAACGCCATGTTCTCCGCCGAGGTAAAGCACAAAATTGATCTCGGCAGCCATATGCTGTTCATCGGCCAGGTCACCGAGAGCAAGGCTCTGGGAAAGGGCGCCCCCTGCACCTACGCCCACTACCACAAGGCCATCAAGCCGAAGCGCTGAAACCCCAAAACCTGAGAAGGAGCGGAATTATCCGCTCCTTCTTTTTTATCCCGGCATCCATCGCGGCAAAAGCGTTTCGTGTGGATAACAACAAATCAAAATGTGCTTATCGGTTTTACTCAGCTGCCCGATAAATTGGTGTTTGGCGGTCTGATTTGCACCGCGCCCCTTGCCCCCCTCGTTTGAGGGGGGACGGCTTGCCGGGGGGAGTTTGCGGCACCGCTTTCGACACAACCCGTCCAGGGCGAATACGTACTTTTTGTCCCTGATAGGTGGGAAATTCCGTTATTTTGAGCACCGGCAATCAGCGTACTGCGGCAAACTCCCCCCGCCCTTCGGGCCCTCCCCCCTCAAACGAGGGGGGGCAAGGGGTGCGCAGCGTATCTGCCCCCCAATCCCCAATTTGCCGCGCTGCTGGGTTAACCCGACAGACTTTTTTAAATGGAATTTGCGGATTCAACAGCTTCAACAAATTTGCTGACAATGTTGGACAGCAGCATATACTGGTTTTCGGACAGAGACTCGCATTTTTCGGCAATCGCGACGGCGCGGTTTTCCGTTTCAAAGCCAAAGAGAATCTGATCACTGGATACACTGAGAACGGTACAGACTCGTTTCTGCGTCGCAATGGAAACACCCACAACACCGCGCTCCAGATCGGAAACATACTGGGGAGAAACGTCGATGCGTTCCGCAAATTGCTCCTGGGTCAGCATTGCCTTCTCCCTTGCCCTTTTAATCTGCTCGCCAATCTGAATATTGATTTCCTTCTTAACACGCATTTTGCTGTCACCGTCCTTCACTATTAGTTTACCTAAGAGTGAAGTTGACAAACACAAAGTATTGCTATTATAATTGCTAATAGCAATAAACTTAGTTCAGCAATGCTCGCTTTCCAAAATAACGCATAGAAGGAGATCCGTTATGAAGAACAATCCTACCTCCAAGCGCGGCGGCCCACACGCTATTCACTGCAAATTCCTTCTTCAGCTCGTTTTGATATTTGAATCATTGATGCAGCTGACCCACTCAGAGGCTCTGTTCGCGCCCTATTTGCTGGTTTACGCATTGGGCTTACTGGCCGCAGTGTCCTTGTACAAAGACGAGCTCCGGCGCAGCGGCAGCACCGCGCTTCCGGATCGGGAGCGGCAGCTTTGCAATATCGCGGCGGTTTTCTTCACGGTTCTGGTCAGTGGAGCAAATTATCCGCTTTGGCTGGAGTACTCCCTCGGTGAGAGTACACCGGCAGTCCTGCGGGCAGCCTATGGCTTCGTAATGTTCTTCTTTATCAGCGGCGGATGCTTTTTTGTGTTCCATGCCATCTTCCGCTGCATTTCGCTCCGCCCCGACAGAATCACATGGCGGGAGGCCGTCTGTCCGAAAGCTGAAATCCGGAAGCCCAGGAATCTGTTCCTTTTCAGTTTTTTCTCAATCGCGTTTGTCTATCTGTTTATCCTGTTCCTGATCAAGTATCCCGGCTTAATTGAATCCGATACGATTGTACAGTTTCGTGAGTGCCTGACCGGAGAATACAGCAACCGGAATCCCCTGTTTTCCACACTTATCATCAGGCCCTTCGTGGCAGTGGGCATGGCGCTTTTTGACGACATCAATGCGTGCGCCGCCATGTATTTTGCCGTGCAGGCGATCTTTGTGGCTTTTGCGTTTGCCTGTGTGGTGAAAACCCTGGCGGAACTGAAAGCACCCCGCTGGCTTTTGATTGGCACCGTTCTTTTCTACGCGCTCATGCCCTATCACATTATGTTCAGCATCGGCCATTCCAAGGATGTGCTGTTCTCTGTCAGCATCACGCTGTTTTGCCTGGTCTTGTACCGCCTGCTGGAACAGCCCAATGGGCCGAAAAGGGATTACTTCTTTCTTCTTGCGGCTTCTGTCGGCTTCTGCATGATGAGAAACAACGGAATCCTTGCGTTTGCGTTCTTTATCCTGGTGTATTTCTTCTCCTGCAAAAAGGAAAACAAGCGGATTCTTCTGATTTTGCTTCTGTCGGTGCTGCTGTGTATCTTCGTCAAGCGTCCGGTGCTGAACGCTCTGGAAATACCTCAGTCCGATGTGTTTGAAAGCCTTTCCCTTCCGACACAGCAGATTGCCAGAACGGTGATAGACCATAACGATCTGACACCGGAGGAATTCGCGGTTTTAGACCCGATTATGAATGTGTCGATGCTCTCCCAGACTTATAACCCCGGATTGTCCGATCCCATCAAGGCACTGATTCACACCACCCTGCAGGGCAATCCCATAAGCCCGCGCCAGATGCTGTCCTTTGCAAAGCTGTGGTTTCAATTGGGCCTTCGTCATCCGATAACCTACGCAAAAGCGTTTGTTGATCTTACCTGCGGCTACTGGAACAGCGGTTATGCAGCCGCTCCCTGGTGTAATTTTATTGCCGAAAACAATCTTGGCCTGCATTTGACGAAGTCTGTGCCAATGCTGAATATGCTCTTTGACCGCTATATCGGAGCATTTGACGATTTTTATTTTCTTCAGATCACGATATGCACCGGTCTTTTCGTTTGGGCCTACCTGGTTTCGGCCTTCATTTGCCTGATACGGAAGGATAAAGTGGGCGCGATCCTGTGTGTCCCCGTTTTGTGCGTGGCGCAGACTTTGATTCTGGGCGTTCCCGTTGCCTGTGATCTGCGCTACATCTACTGCGCGTTTTGCGGATTGCCCTTTGTCCTTGCCCTGGCAACACGCCCGCTCCGGCAAATCCCGTGATAAGCCAGCGGCTTTCGTAAGCTAATCGGCAAATTGGTGTTTGTAGGGCTGCGCCGAGTGGACAGTGGACAGTGGACAGTTAAGGTGTCCCTTCGGGACGATTAAAAAATGATAAAATCGGATAACGTTAAATTTCTGCGTAAATGTGGCGTTTTCTGACACCCTTATTTCAATTTCGTGTTAGTTTAAAACATTGGACCTAATCGTCAAATTGCCAAAAGGCCATCTTTGCGAAGAGAGCGGATTGGCAGAGCGGTATTCACATGGGCA
>SFHI01000065.1 GCA_004555705.1 Clostridiales bacterium
TGTTCAAACCGAACATCAACGATCATTCCGTTGAGCAGATCGTACAAGCATGAAACCAACGCCTGCACCTGCGGGGTTCCCTGACTTGTTTGCTCTCCGTAAAGATCACTTAATTCGCTGGTGCAGGGCAAATTCAAACGAGTACCGTCAATGCCGAACAAATGATAGCCATACCAGGAAGATAGTTCGACTTTTTCGTAGAATTTGTCTACTACAGCCTGAAAAAGCTCCTGAAATGCTTCTGGCTTAATCCGCTGCCGTCCTTTTGAAAAGGCCTGCTTGCTGTACTCGATTTGATTATTCTTCTGCTCGTCAAAAAAAGCATTTAGACCAGCCTGCAAACTGGTTTTTGTGCCCCGAATAATTGCAAAAATATAGTCAGTAAAACTCATCTTACGCATCCTCGAAAAATCCATTTGCCGTTTTGTAGATCTGCGGCAAAAATAGTCATCGTAAATAATGTAGTGCAGAAAAGGGACTATTTCAAGGTAAAACTTCGTGGATTTCATAAGAATCCCTCCAAAATCGAGATTTCATCTTGATTTTGAAGCGATTTTTGATTTGTCAATTGGCATTTTCACCAATATTTCAACAATTATTTTGACACATTGAAATGGAATCCTTAAGTTGATGACATTGCCCCCCGGGGGAAGGTATTGCTTTCCGTCATCCCTGCAAACGCCAATTTGCCGAAATTGTCCATCCGTCCCAGAAGGGGACACCGCAATTGTCAATTGTCCAATTGTCAATTGTCAATTGATCTTGCCCGAAGCAGGCGCGGCCTGTTTCCATATATATGTACATACAGAAAAGGAGATCAAAACTTATGGCAAACGTTCATGTATTGGATCATCCCCTGATTCAGCACAAGCTGGCAATCCTCCGGGACAAGGACACCGGCGTCAAGGAATTCCGGGAGCTGGTGGGAGAGATCGCGGGCCTCATGTGCTACGAAGCCACCCGGAACCTGCCCACCGTGGAGGTGGAGGTGGAGACCCCCGTGGCCACCGCCAAGTGCCGGACGCTGGCGGGCAAGAAGCTGGCCATCGTCCCCGTGCTGCGGGCGGGCCTGGGCATGGTGGACACCATGGTGGACCTGATTCCCTCCGCCAAGATCGGCCACATCGGCCTGTACCGGGACCCCGAGACCCATCAGCCTGTGGAATACTACTGCAAGCTGCCCGATGACATCGCCAACCGGCAGGTGTTCGTGGTGGACCCCATGCTGGCCACCGGCGGCAGCGCCGTGGCTGCCATCAACTTCCTGAAGAAGCGGGGCTGCCGCAACATCATCATGATGAACATCATCGGCTGCCCCGAGGGCATCCGGGTGGTCCAGGAAGCCCATCCCGACGTGGAGCTGTATCTGGCTGCCGTGGATGAGAAGCTCAACGAGCACGCCTACATCGTCCCCGGCCTGGGCGACGCCGGCGACCGGATTTTCGGCACGAAGTGATTTCAGTTGACAGCGGACAGTTGACAGTGGACAGTTGAGGAGTCCCTTCGGGACAATCAAAAAGAGAACGATAAATTGGCGTTTTTCGAATTTATGCTGTCATTGCGAGCCAGTTCGCAAACTGGCGTGGCAATCCCCCAGATAGAGGGGAAATGTACCGAAAAGTGCCCTGGAGCATTGGAGTCGTTCCGATTTTTGGTGGTAATCGTTACCTGGTCCCTTTCAACCGGGGGATTGCCACACCAGCGTGCGCGCTGGTTCGCAATGACAGCGTTTTTAAGCGCACGCTTACAAAGACCAATTTATCGGAATGATCGCGGAGCGATACCACAACTGTCCACTTTCCACTGTCAACTGTCCACTCACAACTCTCCCGGGGGGTACTATGAATCAGAAAGAGAATTACATCGCCGTATTTGACTCCGGCGTGGGCGGCATCAGCGTGCTGCGGCATTTGATTCGGCAGCTGCCGGGGGAGCGGTTTCTCTATTTCGGGGATTCCGCCAATGCCCCCTACGGCACCCGCAGCCGGGCGGAGGTCTGTGCGCTTACCCTGGCGGCGGCGGAAAGGCTGACCCAGCGGGGCATCAAGGCCCTGGTGGTGGCCTGCAACACCGCCACCTCGGCGGCCATCAACGAGCTGCGCCGGGTCTACCCCAGCCTCATCGTGGTGGGCATCGAGCCGGCGCTGAAGCTGGCCTGCGACCGGTTCCCCGGGGGCCGTATCGGGGTCATGGCCACCCCCATGACCTTGCGGGAGGAGAAGTTTGCCTCCCTGGAGCACCGCTACGAGCACGCCTGCCGGATTTACGAGCTGCCCGCCCCGGGTCTTGTGGAGCTGGTGGAGGCGGGCAAGGCCGATTCCCCGGAGGCCCTGGCCCTTCTTGAGCAGCTTCTCGGCCCCCTGCGGGGGAAGCTGGACGCCCTGGTCCTGGGCTGCACCCACTACCCCTTCGCGGCCCGGGCCATCTCCCGGGTGCTGGGGGAAGAGGTCGCCCTATTGGACGGGGGCGAAGGCACCGCCCGGGAGACCCGCAGACGGCTTGCCGAAGCGGGCCTTCTGGAAAACGGGGAAGGGGCCGTCCTTCTGGAAAACAGCAGCCCCGCCCCGGCGCTCATTGCCCTCTCCCGAAAACTGCTGGAAATCTAGTGGACAGTGGAAAGCTGTGGCATCCCTTCGGGATGAAATAAAAAGTATTTCGACAAATTGGTGTTTGAAAGAGTGCGCTGCATATTTCCTGTCATTGCGAACCAGCGCGCACGCTGGTGTGGCAATCCCCCGGATAGAGGGGAAATGTAGTGCGCACTGGCTCGCAATGACAGGAAATTTGTGGTGCACACCTACAAACACCAATTTATGAAACTGCTGACCTGTGTCCACTGTCAGCGCATTTGGAGGTTTTGAATGGACAACAAAATCCTGGTCATTGGCATTGCCGGGGGCACCGGCAGCGGAAAAACCACCCTGATGAAGAACCTGATCGCCCGGTTCGCGGGCGATGTGACCGTGCTGAGCCACGACAACTACTACAAGCGCCACGACGAGCTGCCCTACGAGGAGCGGTGCAAGCTAAACTATGACGAACCCGCCGCCCTGGAAACGGACCTGATGGCCCGTCACCTGGAGGCCCTGCGCCGGGGGGAGTCCATCCGGTGCCCGGTGTACGATTTCTCCGTCCATAACCGCTCCGACGAAACCACGCTCATCGTCCCCCGGCGGGTCATCATTGTGGAGGGCATCCTGATTTTTGAGAACAAAGAGCTGCGGGACCTGATGGACATCAGGATTTTCGTGGACACCGACGCGGACGTGCGGCTGTGCCGCCGGATCAAGCGGGACGTGAACAAGCGGGGCCGGACCCTGGAGAGTGTGCTCACCCAATACCAGCAGACCGTGAAGCCCATGCACGAAAAGTACGTGGAGCCCAGCAAACGGTTCGCGGACATTGTGGTCCCCGAGGGGGGCAAGAACGCCGTGGCCCTGGATATGATTATGTTAACCATTCAGCGGCACCTGGAGGGATCGGAGGGGCTATGCGGTTCGAAAGCCTGATTTTTGACATCGACGGAACGCTGTGGGATTCCCGCAGCCTGGTGGCCGAGGGCTACAATATTCAGCTCCGGGACGAGGGGCTGGAGCGGTTCTGCACCGACCCGGAAACCCTCAAGTCCCTCTTCGGCAAGGTGATGACGGACATTGCCGACGCCCTCTTCCCCACCCTGCCCCCGGAACAGCGCTACCCCCTCATGGAGCGGTGTATGCTCCGGG
Organism: Clostridiales bacterium; assembly: GCA_004555705.1. GTDB lineage: Bacteria > Bacillota > Clostridia > Oscillospirales > Oscillospiraceae > Faecousia. The sequence continues at coordinate 3,726 of SFHI01000065.1, forward strand.
AGAACCGGTACCTCCACGAAAATCCCTGCCTGGTGGGCTACCCCGGCATCCGGGAGACTCTGGAAACGCTGTCCCGGAACCATAGGCTCTTCATCGTCAGCAACAGCCAACGGGGCTACCCGGAGGTCTGCATGGAGAAGCTGGGGCTGGGCGAGCTGATTTCCGGGCATCTCTGCTTCGGCGACACCCAGGCCCCCAAGGGGGAGACCATCCGGATTCTGATGGAGCGCCACGGCATCACCTCGGCGGCCTACATCGGAGACACCCAGGGGGACGCCGACGCGGCCAAGGACGCGGGCATTCCCTTCGTCTGGGCCTCCTACGGCTTCGGGGAGCCCACCGGCTGGATTGCCAGAGCGGACAGCCCCAAGGACCTGGAGGAGATTTTTCGGTAAAGAAGCGAATTGTGGATCAGTGGACAGTTGACAGTGGACAGTTAAGGTGTCCCTTCGGGACGGACAGAAAAGCAAGCGAAAATTGGTGTTTGTAGGGATGTTGGTGGAATAATACCTTCCCCCGGGGGGAAGGGGGACCGCGCAGCGGTGGATGAGGAACGGCGACCGCTGTAGATTACCGAGGCGTCCCAATTTTTCGGAATTCATCCAAATGTTGTACCGTAATTCCAACCGCTGCGGAAAATTTCAGGTTTCGCCATTCCTCATCCGCCCCTTCGGGGCACCTTCCCCCCGGGGGAAGGTATTGCTTACCTTTCCCAACCAAGGAGGATTTCCCATGAGCATTCCCATGGATACCCAGTGCATCCAGTGCTATCTGCGCCGGAATCTGGAGCTGGTACGGCCCCTGGGGGACGAGGCCAAAGCCACGGCCTTCGCCCGGGAGCTGATGGGCCTGATCTGCGCTCTGCCGGAGAGCGCCCCCTCCCCCTACCTGGGGCCGGAGGTGTCGGAGCTGTTAAACCGGATGTACGGTCTGCCCATTGACCGGTTCCGGGAGGAGAAGCTCCAGTCCAACCGGTTTGTCCTGGAGCGGCTGGATACCATCCGGGAAACGGTGCGCTCCGCCCCGGACCCGGTGTTTGCCGGACTGCAGATGGCTATTTTAGGAAATTACCTGGACTTTTCCGCCCTGCAGGGGAAGGTCTCCTTTGAAAAACTGGGGGAAATGCTCCGCTCCGCCCTGGAAATGGAGCTGGACGCTGGCACCTATCACCGGCTGCGCCGGGAGCTGGCGGAGGCGAAAACCCTCCTCTACCTGACGGACAACGCCGGGGAGATCGGCTTTGACCGGGTTTTTGCCGAGGAGCTGGCCCGGGCCTACCCCCAGCTTTCCATCACCTTCTGCGTCCGGGGCGGCATCGCGGCCAACGACGCCACCCGGGAGGACGCGGAGGTTATGGGCATCCCCTTCCCGGTGATCGACAGCGGCAGCACCATCGCCGGCTTCCCCCTGGACCGGCTGGGAAGCGACGCCCACCGGGCCATCCGGGAATCCGACGTGATCCTCGCCAAGGGCATGGGCAACGCCGAGACCATGCTGGGCTGCGGGTACAATGTGTACTACGCCTTCCTGGTCAAGTGCCCCCGGTTTGTGGAGCGCTTCCAAAAGCCCATGTTCACCCCCATCCTGGCCGCGGAACGAGCAGAGGGGTGACGGGGAAATTGGTGTTTGGCGCTTCGTGTTAAAGTTTCCTGTCATTGCGAGACCAGTGCGCACACTGGTCGTGGCAATCCCCCGGATAGAGGAGAATTGTACCGAAAAGCACCCGAAAAAAACGGGGATTATTACGGTTCTTGGTGGTAATCGTTACCTGGTTCCATTCAACCGGGGGATTGCCACGCCAGTGTGCGCACTGGCTCGCAATGACAGCGTTTGTTCTACAAACACCAATTTGTCGGACAACCCCAAAGGGCGTGTCGGGAAAATCCCGGCACGCCCTTTTCGATTGTTCACTTCTTCCACCCGTAGCCCGCTTCCAGCAGGCGGTTCAGGGCGGTGTTGGCCTGGTCGTCGGTGAACAGGGCCGTAAACCGCTTGTCCACGGCCAGGGCCTCCAGGGATAAATCCAGCCGTCCCTTCCGGGCCAGCTCCCAGAAGCCGTCGCTGACCCTCCCGCCGGAGAGAATTCGCCCGGCGGAGGCCAGGGCCTCCCCCTCCTGCACAGGGCGCATCCGCACCCCCAGCTCCAAAGCCCTCTCCCGGGCCGCCGCCCAGGCAAGGGCAAATTTCTGTTCCATGAATATCTCCTTTATTTCCCCGGTGAAACCAGCGCGGCAAATTGGTGTTTGCAGGGTAAACGCTGTCATTGCGAACCAGTGCGCACACTGGTGTGGCAATCCCCCGGTTGAAAGGAACCAGGTAACGATTACCACCAAAACCCGATACAATCCCCGTTTTTCCGGGTGCTTGTCGGTACATTTTCCCTCTAACCGGGGGATTGCCACACCAGTCTGCGGACTGGTTCGCAATGACAGGTAATTTGGGACGCATCCCTACAAACACCAATTTGTCATTCCGGTAAAGATATCCCGAAGGGATTGCTGAATTGTCAATTGTCAATTGTGAATTGTCAATTGAAATTACCCGATCTGGTTTTCGTAGGTAAAGACCTCGCTGGCGTAGATGGTGTCGAAGTATTCCTCCAGAATCTTCTCCGCCACCGGGGCCAGAGAGCTTCCGTGGGCCACCTTCTCGCCGTAGAGGGCCACGGCGATGACGGGGTCCTCCATGGGGGCGAAGCACACGAAGGCGCCGTGGTCGGAGCCGCCGGAGGAGTGCTCCGCGGTTCCCGTCTTGGCGCAGACCGCTCCGGGCGGTGCCGCCCAGCTCGGTAACCACCTTGCGCATACCCCGGATGTACATGTCATAGTTCTCCCAGGAGATGTCCATGGTGGACAGGATCTCCGGCTGGGTCTCCAGCAGCAGCTCCCGGTAGTCCGAGGACACCACCCGGTTTAAGAAGGTGGCCCGGTAGCGGGTGCCCTGGTTGGCCAGGGTGCAGGCGTAGACGCACAGCTGCAGGGGCGACACACGGGTTTCGGCCTGGCCGATGCCGGTCAGAACACGGTCGCCTGCGCCCCACCGGGCGTTGGCGCCGGAGTAGGAGGCAGCCTTGCTGTCCGGGTTGGAGCGCCAGCCGATCTTCTCCACCAGCTCGATGCCGGTGGGCTCGCCGAAGCCGAAGCCCTTGGCGGTGGCGTCCAGCATCTGCCAGGTGCAGCGGTTGGCCAGCTCGTAGAAGAAGTAGTTGCAGCTGACCTTCAGCGCGTCCGTGGCGTCGATGGGTCCGTGGGTGGCGCCGGGGACGGAGGAGTACAGCAAGCACTTGGGCGCGAAGCCCTCGTACTCGGTGAACACGCCCTTGTCCACGATGATCTCCTCGTACTTATAAAGGTCGTTCTGCATGGCGGCCGTCAGGGTGCACATCTTGAAGGTGGAGCCCGGGGCGTAGTTGGCGCCGAAGGCCCGGTTGAAGAAGGGCTTCAGGGGATCGGACTCAATGGCGTCCCAGTCCTCGTTCATGGTGGCCAGGTCAAAGCTGGGGTAGCTGGCGCAGGCCAGAATCTGGCCGGTCTTGACCTCCATGACCACCACCGCGGCGCCCTCGGCGTCCAGGCCCAGGCCGCCCTCCTCGGTGTTGATCTCGGGGTTCGTGATGTTGGCCATGACCTCCGCCAGGGCGTCCTCGGCGATCATCTGGATGTTGATGTCGATGGTGGTTTCCACGTTGGCCCCGGCGATGGGGTCCTTCTTGTAGTACTGCTTCATGATGGTGCCGTCCTTGGAAACCACGTCCACACGGGTACCGTCGATGCCATGGAGGTATTCCTCGAAGGCCTCCTCGAAGCCGGACTGGCCGATGTAGGCGTCCATGGAGTAGTTCTGAGACTCGTACTTTTCCCAGTCGGCGGCATCCATGCCGCCCATGTAGCCCAGGATGTGGGCGGCGTAGGTGGTGTGGTACTCCCGGACGGTGGAGGATTCCACCATGAGGCCCGGGGTATTCAGCTCCAGGATGGCGCTGAGGTTTTCGTCGGAGACGTCCTCGATGAAGGTGTAGGTGGGCAGGTTGGTGACGCCGCGCAGGTCGAATTCGTAGCGCATGCCCACCACGGCCCGGGCCTCCTCGTCGGACCAGTTGTCGGGAATTTCGTAGCGGGAGCGGAGCTTCTCCAGCAGCAGCGGCGCGGAGATGTCGGAATCCAGGCCGCGGTCCCGCATAAAGTTCTGGAAGTAGTTCTGCCAGGCGGTGGAGTACTCGTTCAGGGTGTACTCAAAGGGCCGGCTCTTGGTGATGGGGAAATGGTCGATGTACTCCACCCCCAGCTCCAGGCACTTGTGGTAGAGCCTCAGCAGGTACTCGTTGCGGTTGTCCGCGGATTTGATAACGTAATGGTTGAACACCAGGTCATAGCTGGCCCGGTTGCCCACCAGCACGATGCCGTTGCGGTCCAGGATATCGCCCCGGGCGGCGCGGACGGTGGTGACGGTGGTATAAACGGTGGTATTGTCCGTGTCGCCCTTGGTTTCGATGATCTGCAGAGAAAAGAGCTTCCCCGCGAAGAGGGAAATAACCAGACAGAACAGGAGCAGCAGCGCGACAGCCCGGACACGGCTTATTCTTTCCATGTGTGACCTCCGATTTGGCCGAGCTTGAGAGTGAGCGGATATAGGAGAAGCATCACCGCCCAGCTAAGGGCGCCGGTGACGACGAAGCGGGGAAACCTGCCCCAGTGGGTCAGCCCCGAGAAGATGGAGAAGCCGAACACGGCGATTTCATAGACCATGACGGCAAGCCCCGCGCAGAGCAATATGGAGCCCCGGGAGCGGTGCCAGTAGACCTGCCGGAACAGGCTGGCGCAGATGCCCAGCACCGTGAGCAGCGCCACGGCGTAGGGCCCGGGAGCGGAGCCGGAAAAATAGTAGATGGTAGAGGCGATGAGGATAAAGACACTGCCGGTTTCCGTGCCCTCCAGCACGGTGATCAGCAGCATGGCCGCCACGGGAAGGTCCGTGCTGGCCCCGAAAATGGGGATGCGGCTCATAATGGTGTCCTGGAGCACCAGGGCTGCAACGCAGAGCAGCGCGTAGCTCCCCCACCGCAGCAGAGTAAGGCGCTGCTGGCGGGTGAAGTAGAGCTTCTTGAGAAAGCCAGTGCCCAGGGAATCCTTGCGGAATTCCGGCTTCCGGAGGAACTTGGGCAGGGAAAAGGAGGGGGAATTTTTTCTTCTTTCTCGTGCCATAAAGCTTCCTCACGGGGTGGTGGGGGTGGTGGGGGTGGTGTCTTCCGTGGGCGCGGTGGACGCGGCGCCCTCCACCTCCGTGGTGTAGTCCGTCAGGATGAACACCTGTTCCAGGGAGCTGATGTCCGCGGCGGCCTTCAGCAGGGCGTACTTGGCCACGCCCGTCTCCTCAAAGCCCGCGTCCACCACATAGCCCAGAATCAGGCCCCGGGGGTACACGGTGGAGCCGGAGGTCACCACCTGGTCCTTGTTTCGGATGATGGAGGAGGACGGCAGGTAATTCATCTGCAGAAGCGTCTCCTGGCCGTTGATATAGCCGCCGGACACCATGCCGTTATAGCCCGAGGAGGCGATGGTCGCGGATATTTCCAGCGTGGAGTCCAGCACGGTTTTCACCACGGCATAGTTGGGCCCCGCCTCGGTGACCAGGCCCACCACCTGGCCGTTTTCCGTAATGGCCACCATGTTGGCCTGGATCCCGGCGGTGGTGCCCCGGTTGATGGTGAAGGTGTTGGAAAAATCGCTGGAGCTCCAGCCGATGATATAGGCGTCCACGGTCTTGTAGCTTTCGTGGGTGGACTGGAGCTTCAGCATCTCCCGCAGCCGCTCGTTTTCACGGGAGACCGCGTCGGCCTGACGGGCCACGTCCTCCATCTGGGCCATGTCCGCCTTCAGCTTCTGGTTCTCCGCCGCCAGGGACTCGTAGCGGAACATATAGCTGTAATACTGCTCCGCCAGGTTGGTCAGGCCGTTCACCGCCGACCGGAAGGGAGCCAGGACGCCCTGGACGATCATGCCGGGCAGGGTCTGGTTGGTGACGCCCGCCACCACGGCCAGGGCCGCGGACAGCAGCACCGCCACAACCAGGATGATGCGCAGCTTGGTACTGAACAAATGTCTCATTGGGTATCCTCCATCAGCTGGGGCGCCAGGGTTTTCAGCACCTGGCCCAGCCGGCACACCGGCAGCCCCATAACATTATAATAGTCGCCCTGCATCCCCTCGCAGAAGAGGGCCGCGCCCCCCTGGATGCCGTAGGAGCCGGCCTTGTCCATGGGCTCGCCGGAGGCGACGTAGCGGCGGATTTCCGCGTCGGAAAGCTCCCGGAAGCGGAGCGCGGTGATCTCCGTGAAGGTTTCGGTGCCTCCCGGGGCGCAGACCGTGCAGCCGGTCATCACCTGATGCTCCCGGCCGGAGAGGAGACGAAGCATTTTTTCCGCCTCATCGGGGGAGTGGGGCTTTCCCAGCACGCGGCCGCCGCAGACCACGATGGTGTCCGCCGCCACAACCACGTCCTCCTCTTCCCGGGGGACGGCCAGGGCTTTTAATCTGCTCACCCGGGCCACTTCCGTTTCCGGCGGCAGGGCGGGGTTCATGGTCTCGTCAATGTCCGCCGCCCGGATGATGAAGGGAATCCCGAATAGTGAGAGAAGCTCCCTCCTCCGGGGCGACCCGGACGCTAAGATAAGGTGCATAGTAGATAATATCCTTTCTGGTGTGAATTGACAATTGACAATTGAGAATTGACAATTGACAATTATGATATTCCCCACCGGGATGAAAAATCGAAAACGAATCTGCCAGACAAATTGGGAGTTTGTCGAATATATGCTGTCATTGCGAGCCAGTGCGCACACTGGCGTGGCAATCCCCCCGGTTAGAGGGAAAATGTATCGAAAATTGCTCTATAGAGTGGGAAAACGTTGCGATTTTTGGTGGTAATCGTTACCTGGTTCCGTTCAACCGGGGGATTGCCACACCAGTCTGCGGACTGGTTCGCAATGACAGGTAATTTGGGACGCATCCCGCCAAACACCAATTTTCCGCACCACGGAATTGTCAACTGTCAACTGTCAATTGTCAATTGTAAATTCGTTTACTCCACGCCTCTGAGGTACAGCCCCCGGGTACAGGCGCCGGGGTCGAAGGGGACGGGATTCAGGTACTCTGCCAGCACCCGGTCCACTTCCTTGCCGTTTTCCGTGGTGAAGTACAGCCGCAGGGCCCACAGTCCCAGCTTGGCAAGGTCGTCCTGCCGGTCCAGCCAGCTGAGCTTCTTGCCGTTGAGCAGCACGCTGCGGCAGCTGTTCCCGTCTTTCATGATGGGGAACTCCGCCCCGGTCTTGTCCGTCAGCTTGGGCAGGGCCTGGACATTTTCGCAGGAGCACTTGCCCGTGCGGTTGCGGATCAGGCACTGCTCCGTAAGCATCAGCGGCAGCCGTCCGTAGCAGAGAAGCTCCGTGTTCACCGCCTTGCCCAGGTCCCGGATCTGGGGCAGGGTCATCTCAAAGCTGGCGGTGGCCGAGGCCAGCTCCAGATTCTTCAGCACCTCCATGGAGGCGGAGTTGAAGATGTTCAGGCCAAAATCCCCGTGAATCCGCAGCCCCAGCTCCCGGGCGGGGATCAGAAGGCCCAGATTCCCCACCAGCACGTCCTTCAGCCCCATTTCCGCCAGCTCCCGCAGCTGGGCGGTCAGCTGGGGCAGCTCCCGGTCGTGGACCACACGGGGCAGCGCCGCCGCCACCCGGCCCCGCTGGATCAGGGAGCGGGCCAGCCGGGGGCTGGCCGCCATGACGTGGAGCGGCACATACAGCATGGCGCAGGAGCTGTTCAGGAGGGTGGGGGTCAGCTGCTCCCGGGTGGTGACCTGGATGGTCAGCCCCGGCAGGCCCTTGGGGTTGGGGTACTTGGGCAGGGGCTTGGACCGCCGCAGGGCGTGCTCGGTATGCCGGGCCCGCAGGGCGGTGAGCTGATTGAGCACATCCCGACGCATGGCATTCACCGCCGAGGCGGGAATGATTAGCCCCGGGTCCACCTGGGTGCGGACCTCCACGCAGCGGTAGGGGGTGCCCCCGGTTTTGGCGATGCGCTGGGCCAGAGCCTCCCCGGTGAGGACAAAGTTCCGGGCCAGCTCCGGCATGGGGCCCTCCACCCGGCACATCCGGCCCTCCGGGTCCGTCACCGTCAGGCTGCTGCCCTGGGAAGTGATGACGCCCCGGAACCGCACGTCCACCAGGGGGGTCTCCCCGGCCTCGTAGGAATTCCGGGCGGCCTGGAGGAATTTGGCATCGGTTTCCGTTTCCTCCCGGATGCCGAACATATCTCTGTCCACCTTGCCCATGTAGTAGCCGTCGGTAAAGCCCTGGCGGTTAAAGGCGGAGGTGAGTAACTCCATCATGGCGGGGGTTACCCGCATTTCATCCAGAGCCTTGCGGTACACGGCGGTCACCGTGGCCACATACTCCGGCCGCTTCATCCGGCCCTCCAGCTTCAGGGAAGCCACGCCCATGGCCTCCAGCTCCTGGAGATAGGATACCAGGCAGTTGTCCTTCAGGCTCAGGGGGTACTTCTCCTGCCAGTGGCCGTAGCCGTAGCTCTGGCGGCAGGGCTGGGCGCAGCGGCCCCGGTTGCCGGAGCGGCCGCCGATGGCGGCGGACAGGTAGCACTGGCCCGAATAGCACATACACAGCGCCCCGTGGACGAATACCTCGATCTCAATGGGGGACTGGGCGCAGATATAGCGGATCTCCTCCCGGCTCAGCTCCCGGCTGAGCACCACCCGCTTCATGCCCATGGCGGCGCACAGCTGCACCCCGGGCAGGGAGTGGACGGTCATCTGAGTGGAGCCGTGGACGGGGATTTTGGGCGCGATCTGGCGGCACAGCTGGGTAACGCCCAGGTCCTGGACGATGAAGGCGTCCACGCCGCAGTCCGCCCCCTGGCGGATCAGCTCCTCCACCTTGGGGATTTCCCGGTCAGTGACCAGGGTGTTGATGGCCAGGTGCACCTGAACCCCCCGGATGTGGCAGTATTTCACCGCCTCGGGCAGGGTCTCGGGGGTAAAGTTCTTGGCGCTCTGACGGGCATTGAAGGCGCCCACGCCCAGATATACGGCGTCCGCTCCATTCTGCACCGCCGCCCGCAGGGCCTCCATGGACCCCGCCGGGGATAGTAATTCAATCATACGCGCTCTCTCCAATATGGTATACTTGGTCGCATTATACCATAAAGCGTCCCAAACTTCCACCCCCCGAAGCGAAATTCAAAAGAAATTCAAGAAAAATTCATAGGCCCCCCTGAGACGGCAGGCAGGCGAATTAGTGTTTGTCGATTTGCTCCAAGTTTCCTGTCATTGCGAGACCAGTGCGCACACTGGTCGTGGCAATCCCCCCGTTGAGAGGAACCAGGTAACGATTACCACCAAAAATCGCAAGGTTTCCCGCTCTGTAGGGCAATTGTCGATACATTTTCCCTCTAACCGGGGGATTGCCACGCCAGTGTGCGCACTGGCTCGCAATGACAGCAAGTATTCGACAAACACCAATTTGCCCCCTTTCCCGTGTCGTGGGAATCTTTTCTTGCTTTTTCCCCACGCTTATGGTAACATGGTGAAATGAAATTTATGCTCTTTTGAAAGGGGGGACGGGTTTGAAGCGGAGATTGTTCGTAATCCTCACCATTGCGCTTCTGCTTTCCACGCTGGCGCTGCCGGCGTCCGCGGAGAATACCGCCTCCCGGGTGGACGCCTACTGCACCGTGTACACCGACGGCGACGTGCAGGTGAACCTGACCGTGACGCTGCGGCTGGAAGCCGCCCAGGACAGCCTCTACTTCCCCCTGCCGGGGAACGCCACCGACATCTCCCTGAACGGCGCCGGAGCCCGGACCTCCAAAACCGGCTCCACCGTGGACGTGGACGTGAGCCGTGTGGTCAGCGGCCTGGTGGGCGAATTCTCCCTGCGGATCGACTACACCGTCCCCGACGCGGTGAAGGTCATCACCGACGAGAAAACCGGGGAGCGGTCGCTGCAGCTGGAGCTTCCGCTGATCAGCGGATTTTCCTACCCGGTGGACTATCTTTCCTTCGTGGTGGTGCTGCCCGCCGCCGCCACGGTGAATCCCCGTTTTGTCAGTACCTACCGGCAGACCGGCATCGACTCGGACCTGGCCTATGTGCGCAACGGCAACATGATCACCGGCGCCACCAAGGCCCAGCTCAACGACCACGAGGCCGTGACCATGACCCTGGACGTGCCCACGGATATGTTCCCCGGGGTCAACATCTACATCCGGGAGGGCAACCCCGAGCTGAAGCCCATGCTGATCTTCATCGGCGCGGCGCTGCTGTACTGGCTGCTGTTCCTGCGGACCTGGCCCCTGCACCGGACCCGGAACGTCTCCCCGCCCCAGGGCATCACCGCCGGGGAGCTGGGCTGCCGCCTGACCCTGGCCGGAGGGGACCTGAGCATGATGGTCATGACCTGGGCCCAGCTGGGCTATATCGTCATCCGCCTGGACGACCGGGGCCGGGTGATGCTCCACAAGCGGATGGAAATGGGCAACGAGCGCAGCCTCTTTGAGACCCGGGTGTTCAAGCTGCTGTTCGCCTCCCGGAATGTGATCGACGCCACGGGCAGCGCCTACGCCAAGCTCTGCCGGAAGGTGGCCGGGATGGTCCCCGGGGAGAAGGCCCTCTACCGCTCCAGCTCCGGCAATATGAAGCTGTTCCGCTGGCTGTGCTGCGTCAGCCATGTGTTCTGCGGCATCTGCGTGGCCATGAATATGACGGGGGTGCCCGTGCTGCAGGTGATCCTGGCCATCCTTCTGGGCGTTCTGGGCGCGGTGACCGCCTGGCTCATCCAGGAAATGGCCTACCGGACCCACCTGCGGGGCAAGGTTCCGGTGTACATCGGCCTTGTGTGCATTGCCATCTGGATCGTGCTGGGGCTTCTGGCGGGTCAGGTGTGGATTCCCCTGGGAAGCGCATTGGGGCAGTATGTTCTCGGCTACTTCGCCGCCTACGGCGGCCGCCGCAGCGACGCGGGCCGCCACGACGCGGCGCTGATCCTGGGCCTGCGGGCCTACCTGAAGAAGGTGAGCAAGGAGGACGTGAACCGGCTCCTGGATCAGGACCCGGACTACTTCTTCCAGCTGGCGCCCTACGCCCTGGCCCTGGGGGTCATCAAGCCCTTCGCCGCCAATTTCGGCCTCCGCCGCTTAGAGCAGTGCCCCTACATCATCACCCGGGTGCAGGGCCGCCGCACCGCCCCGGAATGGGCCCAGCTCCTGTCCGAGGTGGCCGACGCCATGGACGAACGCACCCGCCGCGCCATGGTAGAGCGCTGGGTGCCCATTCACTTCCGCTAAAATACGCCGGAGCGCAAACACGCCCCGGCGTTTTTCAGTGGACAGTTGACAGCTAAGGAGTCCCTTCGGGACAATTCAAAAAGAGTACGGCAAATTGGTGTTTGAAAGGGAGCATTGCAAATAACCTGTCATTGCGAACCAGTGCGCACACTGGTGTGGCAATCCCCCCGTTAGAGGAGAAATGTACCGACTCTTTCGATTCTGTCCCGAAGGGACTCCTTAACTGTCCACTGTCAACTACGCGAAAAACCGCCCCGCAAGGGGCGGTTTTCGCTTGATTGGGGGTTATTCCACACCCATGAGGATCCTTGCCAGCTGGGAGTTGGCGTCCAGGATCACGGTCTTTTCGTCGCCGGTGAGGCTGGCCTTCAGGGCGTCCAGGGCCAGGGTGAACTCGTAGAAGTCCTGCTTGTCCGGGGTGTCGAAGGCCTCGGCCAGGAGGCGCATATACTCGGCCTCACCCTGGGCCTCCAGCTTCGCGGCCTCGGCCCGGGCGTCGGACACCAGGATGTTCACCTGCTTGTCCACCTGGTTGCGGATGATGGAGGCCTCGTAGTTGCCGTCGGCGGTGTACTTCTCGGCCATCTGGTTCCGCTCGGAGATCATCCGGTTGTACACGGCCTGGAGGTTGCTGTCAGGCAGGTCAAAGCGCTTGATCTTCACGTCCTCCACATGGATGCCGTAGACCCGGGCCAGCTCGTCCACATCGGAGGCGATGCCCGCGTAGATGTCATTGCGCTTGCCGCCGTCCTCCATGTTGATGATGTCCGCCTGGGCCAGGGTGCCCATGACGGTTTTCAGCTCGTTGTAGGTCAGGGCGTCCAGCCGCTGCTCCGCCACGCCGGTGGTGCCCAGGGTCTGGTAGAACAGCTTGGGGTCGGAGATGCTCCAGAGGATGTAGCAGTCCACGGTCATGTTCTGCTTGTCGGAGGTCAGCACCTCGCTGGGGGGAATGTCATAGAGCATGGTGGCCTTGGGGAAATACTTCACCGAATCCACAAAGGGCACCTTGAAGTGGAGGCCCGCCTCGGACGTGGTATCGATGATCTTGCTGAAACGGACGGTGCAGGCGTACTCGTTCTCCCGGACGGTGAACACGGAGGCGGACAGCACCACCAGCGCCAGCAGTACGATGACCGCGATAATGATTGTCTTTTTCATATTATTCGTTACCTCCCGGTACTTGGGCGATGGGTTCCAAAGGAAGCAGCATCTGCAGGTCGGAGTTTTCAGAGCTGCCGGTGTTCACATACAGCTTCACGCCGGGCAGGATCTGGGAGATGGCTTCGTAGTACATTCTGTAGCGGGTGATCTGGGGATTGCGGGCGTACTCCTCGTACATGGCGGTGAACATGGCCACCTGCTCCACGCCCTCGTTGACACGCTTCTGGCGCAGGTACTCGGCGTTCTGGATCAGCTGGTCCGCCTGGGCCTGGGCCTGGGGCAGCTGGGCGTTCTGGTAGGCCTTGGCATCGTTGATCACCGTCTCGGCCTTCTGCTTGGCGGTCTCCACAGCCTTGAAGGCCTCGATGACCTCCTGCGTGGGGGGCTCCGCGTCCTGAATCTTCACATCCACCAGGGTCAGGCCGATGTCATATTCTTCCAGAATGGCCATCACCAGCTCCTTGACCTGGCGCTGGATGTTCTCCTTGCCGTCGGTGAGCACCGCGTCCACGGTGGAGGAGCCCACCACGTTGCGGACCTGGCTCTGGATCAGGTTGCGCAGGATCAGCTCCGGGTTATCGGAGGAGTAGAGGTAGCGCACCGGGTCGGAAATCTTGTACTCCACGAAGAAGTCCACATTGACGATGTTGTAGTCGCCGGTGATCATGGAGCTTTCGTTGTCATTGACGGTGTAGGAGCTGCCGGTGGAGTTGTAGCCCAGCTCGATCTTCTGATAGACGTTCACGTCCACCTTGCGGACCTGCTGGATGCCGAAGGGCAGCCGGAAGTGGACGCCGGCATCGGTGACATCCGTCACCTTGCCGAAGGTGGTGACCACGGCCTGCTGTTTATCGTCCACGGTGTAGAAGCAGCTGGAGGCCCCGGCCACAACGATCATCGCGAGAAGAATCAGCAAGACGTTTTTCAGGATTTTTTTGAAGTTCCCGTTCTTCCTGGGCTGGGGACTGTTCCCCGGCCAGCGGTAGGTTCCGTTTTCATCCATGGTGTGAATCTCTCCTTGTTTTAGAATTGACAATTGACAATTGAGAATTGACAGTTATGCGCTTCAATTTGACAAATTGTTGTTTGAAAGACTGAGGGCTTGCGGAAATACCTTCCCCCGGGGGGAATGTGCCCCGCAGGGGCGGATGAGGAACGGCGACAGCTTTGTTGCCATATGAACTCAAATTGTTGGGATAAGTCCAAACATGCTGCGTTTTTCCGGACTGCATGGGAAGAAAACAGATTTCGCCGATCCTCATCAGTCAGGCTTCGCCTGACAGCTTCCCCCCGGGAAAAGATCCGCCCAAAACCCAAAAGGGGAGTTTTTAGAGGTGCCCACCAATTTATCTTTCAGCGTTCAGCCCAGGCTGGCAAGCATGGTTTCGGCCTCCTGGCGCATACGGGTGGCGATCCAGGCGGTGAGCATGATCCGCAGCACCTGCTCGATCCGCTTCCGGGCCCCAGGAACGGGCTCCCGGTAGCCCTCCAGGGCCACGGTCAGGGCCTTCTGCCAGCTATCCGGGTCATCCAGCTCCCGGGCCTCCGCCGCCAGCCGGACGAAGGTGAAGTACAGCAGGGTATCGTCAATGGTGTCGTCCCGCTCGTCGGCCAGGTCGCCGTTGATGTAGCCCAGCAGCGAGCATATCTTCTCCAGAGGCAGCGCCCCCCGCAGCATATTGATGGTGATGATCCGGCACAGCTGCTCCATGTCGTAGCGCTTCCCCCGGGGCGGCGGCAGGAACCCCCGCTTCACCCAGTTCTGCACGGTATGGGGCTCCAGCCCGGTGATGGTGGCCACCTGGCCCAGGGTCAGTCCCCCCGTGAGCATCAGGGACCGGAACAGCCCCTCCACGGTCATCGCATCCTCCCGCCGGGCCTGGAGGGTGGTGCCGGGCAATGTCCAGTTCATTCTGTGTGCCTCCTTTCTTTACGGTGATTGGATTATATCATATGGTCATATGATTGTCAATAGCTTTTATATGATTATTTTTCATTCTCTTTTAATCTCTTTTTGCAGCCATAAGACAGTCAAAACATCCACCGCCCCGCGGCAACTTGGGGTTTGGCGGTGTACATCCCAAATTACCTGTCATTGCGAACCAGTGCGCACACTGGTGTGGCAATCCCCCGGCCCCATGGAACCAGGTAACGATTACCACCAGGAACCGTAACGATCCCCGCTTTTTCGGGTGCTTTTCGGTACATTTCCCGTCTATCCGGGGGATTGCCACGACCACTTAAGCGGACTGGTCTCGCAATGACAGGAAATGTTGGGACAAAGCGTCAAACCGCTCTGGGTATGAAAAAACTCCGATCCAAATGGATCGGAGTTTTTGTCATGGTGACCCGTACGGGAATCGAACCCATGTTACCGCCGTGAAAGGGCGGTGTCTTAACCGCTTGACCAACGGGCCTGGTAGCGGCAATCTGATTCGCCATATGTGGTCAAAGGATTCCGGCACCGCCGAAATCAGCCTAGTCATTATATCCAAGGAATCCCGGTTTGTCAATAGATTCCTTCGGTTTTTTTCAGGAATTTTTGGCTATACTTTCCGGGAGGTGACGAAGCATGAACGCAAAAAAACAATGCGCCCTCTTTGCGCTGGGAGGCGCGGGATATGTGGGGCTGGAACTCCTGTGGCGGGGCAGAAGCCACTACAGCATGTTCCTGGCGGGCGGGGTGTGCTTTTTGCTGCTGGGAAAACTGAACCGGAAGCTCTCCCTGCCCCTGCGGGCCATTCTCGGGGCCGGGATCATCACCCTGGTGGAGCTGGCCGCGGGACTGCTGGTGAACCGGGGTTACGCGGTCTGGGATTACAGGGACCGGGTCGGCAATTTCCTGGGCCAGATCTGCCCGCTGTACTGCCTGCTGTGGATCCCTGTTTCCGCCGGGGCTCAGGGAATC
>SFHI01000066.1 GCA_004555705.1 Clostridiales bacterium
TTGTTTGAAAGGGTGTGCTCAAAAAACGCTGTCATTGCGAGCCAGTGCGCACACTGGCGTGGCAATCCCCCGGTTGAATGGAACCAGGTAACGATTGCTGCTAAAAATCGCAGCGACTTCCGTCTTTCTGGGTGCTTTTCGGTACATTTCCCCTCTATCCAGGGGATTGCCACACCAGTCTGCGGACTGGTTCGCAATGACAGGTAATTTGTAACGCGCACTTTCAAACAACAGGCAACCTCTAAAAACTACTTTTTGAGGTTTTGGGCGAGAGATTTTGTTCTCACAAAAGTTTTGAAAATTCCGGAATACTGGATGTATTGCTGGATTTTCAAAACGCATTGTGAGGGCAAAAGATCCGCACAAAAGCCAAAAAGGAGTTTTTAGAGGTGCCCAACAATTTATCCGTTAGCCCAAGGGCGTGTGCGGACTCTATTCCTCCGGCGTGACGATCAGGCTGTCAGCCATGGTGAATACGTTTTCCGACCCCCGGTAGGCGCACCACTGGGGCATCTTTTTGTACCGTCTGGCCACGATCCGGAAAGCGCCGATGGTTCTGTGAACCCTAAACGCCGCATCCAGCTTTTCGATCTCCCGCTTTCCGGGGCCGTGGGGCAGCTCCCGGCTTTCCAGCAGCTCCAGGTGCTCCCGGTCCTGCCCCACATACAGCTCCACGCGCTCGGGGTACACAATCCCGCTGCGGTGGTGGCTGAGAAAGCCCATGGAAACCGTCCCGATCCGTTCCGGACCGGCCAGGGTGCAGGTTACGTCCAAATCCTGAAGGCTCCCCCGCCAGGCCCCGTCCAGGTAGTCCAGACTTCCCCGCCGCTCCAGCAGCAGGTCCTTCATTCCGTTTCCCCGGAATACCGGACGCTGATCCAAAGCCGTGGGGCTTTCCAGCGTCATGTTTTTCAGGGAAAACCTGTATTCCCCCCGGTTCACCTCGCTCTGCCGCCCATCCGGGGTAAAGAGCCTGGTCTGGAGCACGCAGTCCCGCTCCAATGCCAACGGCCCCGTGTACACCGGGGAATGGGCGTCCGGCGCTCCTCCGTCCAGAGTATAGCGGATTTCCCCCGGCTCCCGGGCGGAAATAGACACCACCCCCACGGTTCCCCAGGGGAACACGCTGTCCCCCGGCACAAATTCCGGCGCAGCAGCGGGAATCGGAATTTTGGGCCGGAAAACAGAGGAGCGTTCCTCCCCCCGGTTTTCCGGTAGGAAAATTTCCTGCTCCTCCTGTTTTTCACCCAATTGCAGGAAGATTTCTCCACCCTCGGGAGCGATTTCCACACCGTCCTTTCCCGCCCGGAGAATCCGTCCCCGGGCCACGGCAAAGGAATAGGAAAAACCCTCATGAACCATGGAAATCCGCCGTTCCCGCTGCTGCGTAAACACCGGAAGCGCGTCCATCACCAGGCTGCAATTTCCCTCTATCCGGATTCCCTCCGGCTGCATCAGCAGCCGAATCCGCTCTTTCCCGGTGTCCAGCTCCGCCTGAGCCCCCAGCTTTCCCAGGCTGCCGTATACAATCCGTCCCTCCGGCTCCCGGCCCCGGGCATCCCGGAGGCGAATCCAGGGCCGCTCTCCCCCGTTTTCCTTCCAGAGCTGGGGATACAGCACCGGCAGCGCGTCAAAATTGCTCTTGGTTCCTTTCATGGGCCCTTCCAGATACCGGGAGGGGTAATTATCATCATAGAGGAACAAATCCCGGATGCGAAGGTGCCCCGCTTCCCCCAGCAGCCCCGCCCGGTAATGGGCGCAGGCGTACCACTGGCAGGAAAGCCCCCCGGCCCAATCGGTGCCCGCCTGAAAGCTCATGGGCGGACTGACCCGGTATTGCTTCCGGAACCACCGGGCGGTGTCCGCCAGGGTTTCCACCCGGAGCTTCCCTTCCGCCGAGAGGCTTTTCAATTCCTCCAGCTGGGGCGCAAGGCCCGGGCGGATGTTCTCCCAGAGGAAGTTGTTCTCCTGCCCCACCTGGGCATAGCCCAGACCGACGGTATCCTCCTCCGTGAGGCACCGGAAAAACCATCGAATCCACTTTGGGTCCCGGCCCGTGAGCCAGGAGGGCTCCAGGGTATAGACCCCCGCCAGCCCCTGCCGGACCTCCGCCTCAAAATTGTAGATGGGGTCCGGCCCCAGCAGCCGGAACACCGGGGCCGGAATCTGATTATCCGGGTGCCGTGCGGGGATGTTTTCGTTCATCCGGCTGGGGTAGTAAGCCCCGTTGGGATAGCCGCCCCAGAGGGTGAAGCCGTCCACGCCAATCTGATCCCGGCAGGCGGCAAAGCCTTCCACACCGTATTTTTCGGCGGCATAGGCCATGGTCACACTGTCCAGCACCCAGGAGCCGATGCTTCTGGGATAAAACCCGAAAACGGTATAAAAATCCGCCATGTACCCGTCCACCAGCAGCCTACGCTCAGCGGGAGTGTAGCCGATCGAGTAGGCGCTGTTCACCCGGTCGTCATAGCATTCCGCCCGGGCGCTGTCCCGGAACCGAACCCCGGAGCGGTCGCAAAGCTCCCGGGTGATCTCCCACCAGGCGGAAATCTCGTCCCCCTCGTCCAGCCATTCCCGCAGAAGCGCCTGATACCGTGGCTCCATCAGCGCGTCATACTTGAGGGCGTAGGTTCCCGGAAAGCCATACTGCTTCACCGTCAGAATCTCCTGCCGCAGGGTCTCAAAATCGTCCCAAATAAACCGGCTGGGCTCCGTGTGGGACATCCGGATGAAATTGTAGATATTCACGCGGACACTCTTTCGCTCCATAAAAATCCCGCCCTCTCATTGTTCGGAATAGAACGATAAATTGTTGTTTGCATATTTTGTGCTGTCATTGCGAGCCAGTGCGCACACTGGCGTGGCAATCCCCCGGTTGAATGGAATCAGGTAACGATTACCACAAAGAACCGTAACAATCCCCACTTTTTTGGATGCTTATCGGTACATTTCCCCTCTAACCGGGGGATTGCCACACCAGTCTGCGGACTGGTTCGCAATGACAGGTAATTTGTAACGCGCACTTTCAAACAACAATTTATCTTTCCTTTTTCCCCATTGTATCCTACCGTTTCAGGCTTGTCAATGGCATGGAAATCCCGCGCCGGGGCTCCGGCGCGGGAAAAATCACTGGATATCCAGCTTCACGTCCTTGCCCTCCATCCGGGCGCGGATGGAGGAAATAGGGGTCTCGAAGCTGTCGATAATGGCCTCGCTGATGGGGTCCTCCAGGCGGCGCTGGATGGTTCTGCGCAGATTCCGGGCGCCGTAGACTGCGGAGAACGCCTCCTGCACCAGAGCCTGCCGAACCTCCTCGTCCCAGCTCAGGTCCAGGCCCCGGGCGGCCAGACTCCCGCGCAGCTCGCCCAGCATGATGTCCGCGATGCCCAGGAAGTTCTCCCTAGACAGAGGATTGAAGGTGATGATCTCATCCACCCGGTTGATAAACTCCGGACGCAGGAACTCCCGCAGGGCCCCCATGGTCTTTTCCTTCACCATGTCGCCCTCGGTGCGGCCGAAGCCCAGACCGCCCACCCGGCCCTCGGAGCCGGCGTTGCTGGTCATGACGATGATGGTATTCTCGAAATTCACGACCCGCCCCTGGGCGTCGGTGATCCGCCCGTCGTCCAGCACCTGCAGCAGCACGTTCAGCACGTCGGGATGGGCCTTCTCGATCTCGTCAAAGAGCACCACACTGTAGGGCCTGCGGCGGATCTTCTCCGTCAGCTGGCCCGCCTCGTCATAGCCCACATAGCCCGGAGGGGAACCAATCAGCTTGGAAACCGTGTGCTTCTCCATATACTCCGACATATCCAGCCGGATCAGGGAATCCACACTGTCAAAGAGGTCGTCGGCCAATTGCTTGACCAGCTCCGTCTTGCCCACGCCGGTGGGCCCCACGAAGATGAAGGACACGGGCCGCTTCTTGGGGCTGATGCCCACCCGGCTGCGCCTGATGGCCCGGGCCACGGCCTCCACCGCCTCGTCCTGGCCCACGATGTGGGTTTTCAGGCGGTCGGCCAGGCCCTTGATCTGCTGGTACTCCTGGGCCTTGATCTTGGAGGCGGGGATTTTCGTCCACATCTCAATGATCCGGGCCAGATTTTCCATGGTCACGGGGGGAGGCGGCAGCTGCTCCAATTCCTCGATCTGGGGCGCCAGCTGCATCAGCTTGCTCCTCAGAATGGCAAGCCGCTCGTAATTCTGGCTCTCGGTGTCCTCGGTGAGCATCCTCAGCTCCAGCTCGTAGTCGTCCCGCTCCTTTTTCAGCTCCGCCAGCCGGGAAATCTCCTTGTTCTGAAGATTTACGTCGGAGCAGGCCTCATCCAGCAGGTCGATGGCCTTGTCGGGCAGGAACCGGTCGGTGATATACCGCTCCGACAGCACCACGCACTGCCGGGCAATCTCCGGGGAGATGGATACCCCATGGAATTCGGCGTAGGCCCTGGCCACGCCCTGCATGATCTGGCTGGCCTCCTCGATGGTGGGCTCCGTCACGGTAACCGGCTGGAACCGGCGCTCCAGGGCGGCGTCCTTCTCGATGTACTTGCGGTACTCCGCGAAGGTGGTGGCGCCGATGACCTGGATTTCTCCCCGGGACAGGGCGGGCTTCAGAATATTGGCGGCATTCATGCTGCCCTCGGCGTCTCCCGCGCCCACCAGGTTGTGCACCTCGTCAATGACCAGGATGATGTTGCCGCACTCCTTGATCTCGCCGATGAGGCTCTTCATCCGGCTCTCAAACTGGCCCCGGAACTGGGTGCCCGCCACCAGGGAGGTCAGGTCCAGCAGAAAAACCTCCTTGTCCCGGAGCTTGTAGGGCACATTTCCGGCGGCGATGCGCTGGGCCAGGCCCTCGGCAATGGCGGTTTTGCCCACGCCGGGCTCGCCGATGAGGCAGGGATTGTTCTTCTGGCGGCGGTTGAGAATCTGGATGACCCGCTCCGTCTCCACCTCCCGGCCGATGACCTTATCCAGCTTGCCGTCCCTGGCCCTGCCGGTCAGGTCCATGCAGTAGCTGTCCAGAAATTTGTGCTTGTGGTTCTTCTTTTTCCCCTTGCCCTCGTTCTGGGGCGGCTCCTCCTTCTTGGGGGGCCGGGGCTGGGGGGCGGGCATATTCCCGCTGCTGCCGAAGAGCTGGTTCAGCAGGGGGAAGGTGGCGGTCTGGCTGTCGATCTCGTCCTCTTCCTGATCCGTGTCGTCCCGCTGGCCGAACATACTGCTCATTTCATCGCTGAGAAGGTCCAAATCCTCCTCGGAAATGCCCATCTGCTTCACCGCCTGGTCAATCTGGGGAATTCCCAGACTCCGGGCGCATTTCAGGCAGTAGCCCTCGTTGAGGGTCACGCCGTTTTCCACCTTGGTGATAAAAACCACCGCGATATTCTTTCTGCATTTGCTGCACATTTTAGGCTGCATTCTTTTCACTCCTTACCCAAGGAACAGTATCCTTTCGGGGCAGTATATCACAAACCTCCGAAAAAAGGGAAAACAAACTATAAACAATAACACGCTTCGCTGAATTGACAGTTGACAATTATTGTGTCATAAACGGGACGATTTGAAATATCACGTCTTGTTTTTGGACACTGGTATTTTATTTTTATCCCGAAGGGATTCCAAAATTGTCAATTCTCAATTGTCAATTGTCAATTCATTTCACCGCGTCCAGTCGCTGCCTACCTCAAACCTTTCGATTCCGTCGTCGTACCACAGCTTCGTCATGTACAGTCCTCCGGCGGGAACCGTAGGTCCGGCGGCGGTGCGGTTGCCGGAGTCCAGAATCTCCCCGATCTCCTCCGGGCGGATCTTTCCTTCGGCGGCATAGACCACGGTGCCCGCCATGGCCCGGGCCATGTTGTAAAGGAAGCCGTTGGCGCAGACCTTCAGGGTGACGAGATTCCCCTGCCGCTCCACTTTGTAGTAGTATACGGTGCGCACGGTGGATTTAACATCCGTTCCCACACTTCTCACCGCGGCAAAATCGTGGGTGCCCACAAACCTGTCCGCCGCCCGCTGCATCACGTTTTCGTCCAGGTGCCGGGGGTAGAACCAGGCGCGGTTCACATAAAACGGGTCCTTCAGCCGGGAATTGTAGATTTGATAGGTATACTCCTTCCGCCTGCAGGAGCCGATGGCATTGAAATTCTCATGCACCTCAAAGGCCCTGGTCACCACGATGTCGCAGGGCAGGTGGGTATTCAGGGCGTAGGGCAGCCGCTCCACGGGGATGGTGGAGCTTGTCCGGAAATTCGCCACATAGCACCGGGCGTGAACCCCGGCGTCGGTGCGGCCGCAGCCGGTCATATGGACGCTGTGGCCCACCACGGCAGCGGCGGCTTTTTCCATGGTTTCCGCCACGGTGGGCAGATTCTTCTGCACCTGCCAGCCGTGATAGGCCGTTCCCAGATAGGTCAGTACAAGGGCAATGTTGCGCATTTCTTCCTCACAGTCCGAAGGACGCCAGCACCGCGATCAGCGCCAGCAGTGCCGCGATCACGGCGAAGGCCCCGAAGTCCCGCCGGGTATAGCGCAGCAGCTTCATCTTGGTGCGGCCCTCGCCGCCCTGGTAGCAGCGGCACTCCATAGCGGTTGCCAGCTCGTCGGCACGGCGGAAGGCGCTGATGAACAGGGGCACTAAGATCGGCACCAACGCCTTGGCCCGTTTGATCAGACTTCCCGTCTCAAAATCCGCGCCCCGGGCCTTCTGAGCGGACATGATCTTGTCGGTTTCCTCAATTAAGGTGGGGATGAACCGCAGGGCGATGCACATCATCATGCTCAGCTCATGCACCGGCATATGGAGCTTTTTCAGCGGCCCCATCAGCGACTCCAGGCCATCCGTCAGGGAGATGGGCGAGGTGGTGAAGGTCATGAGGAAGGTGCCCGTAATCAGCATCAGGATTCTCGCCATCATGAAAATTGCCCGGGTCAGGCCTTCTTTGGTAATGGTGAGCTTCCATATCCTCAGCAGCACCGTTTCGCCCCCGGTAAAGAACAGGTTCAGCACACCGGTAAAAATGAGAATCATCACCAGGGGCTTCATACCCTTGACGATGGACTTGGGCGGAATGGAGGAGACGCGGATCAATGTCACAAGGAACACCAGCATCACCGCGTAGGAAATCCAGCTCTTCGCCACAAACAGCGCCACAATGTAGCCCATCAGGCCGATGAGCTTGGTTCTGGGGTCTAAGCGGTGGATGGGAGAATGGCCCGGGAAATACTGGCCCAGGGTAATGTCTTTAAGCATGGGCGGGGCCTCCTTTCAGCGCTTTCAGCGCCTCCACAGCCTGCTCGATGGTGTAGACGTTTTCCACCGGGAGCCCCATTTTCCGCAGGTACAGGAATACCTGGGTCACCTTGGGGATGCTCAGTCCCATCTCCACCAGCCGCTCCGCCTGGGCAAAAATCTCCCCGGGAGTTCCATCCATGGCAAGCTGGGAGCCGCTCATGACGAGAAGCCGGTCAGTAAGTCTGGCCACATCCTCCATGGAGTGGCTGACCATCATGATGGTGGCGTTCTTGGCCTTGCGGTAGCTTTCGATATTGCCGAGAATCTCCGCCCTTCCGGCAGGGTCCAGGCCCGCGGTGGGCTCGTCCAGGATCAGCACCTCCGGCTCCATGGCGATGACGCCGGCAATGGCCACCCGGCGCTTCTGCCCTCCGGACAGGTCGAAGGGGGAAGCCTTCAGCTGCTCGTCGGTCAGCCCTACGAAACCGGCAGCCTCCCGGACCCGGCGGTCGATCTCCTGCCGGGGCAGCTCCATGTTGCCGGGACCGAAGGCGATGTCCTTGTACACCGTTTCCTCAAAGAGCTGATATTCCGGGTACTGGAACACCAGTCCCACCCGGAACCGGGCCTGCCGGGTCAGCTTCTTGTCCGACCAGATATCCTGCCCATCCAGAATCACGCTGCCGGAGGTGGGCTTTAAAAGGCCGTTGAGCTGCTGCATCAGGGTGGATTTCCCGGAGCCGGTATGGCCGATGATGCCGATAAACTCCCCCCGATGGACGCAGAAGGACACGTCCTTCAGAGCCTGGTGCTCAAAGGGCGTGCCAATGCTGTAAATATAGTTCAGGTTCTTCACCTGCAGAATCGGTTCCAATTTTTCTTCCTCCTACGGGTCAGATCTCACGGCTTCGTAGAGTATCTGCGCGCACTCCTCCGGCTCCAAAGCGTCCAGGGGCAGCGAAAAGCCTTCCTTGTTCAGTTCATAGCAAAGCTCCACGGTTTCGGGTGCCGCCAGCCCCAGCTCGTGCAGCAGCTCCGGCTGGGAGAACACCTGCCGGGGTGTTCCGTCCGCGGCCACCTGGCCCCTGTGCAGCACCACCACCCGCCCAGCCTTGGCGGCTTCGTCCATGTGGTGGGTAATCAGCACCACGGTGATACCCTTCTCCTGATTCAGCCGTCCGACGGTTTCCATAACCTCACGGCGGCCCCGGGGGTCCAGCATGGCGGTGGGCTCGTCCAGGACGATGCACCTGGGCTCCATGGCGATGATTCCCGCGATGGCCACCCGCTGCTTCTGTCCTCCGGAGAGCAGATGGGGGGCGTGCTCCCGGTAATTGTACATATCCACCTGCTTCAGGGCATTGTCCACCCGGCGGCGGATTTCGGGGCTGGCGATGCCCAGGTTCTCCGGGCCGAAGGCCACATCCTCCTCCACCACATTGGCGACAATCTGGTTGTCCGGATTCTGGAACACCATGCCCACCCTCCGGCGGACGGCCATCACCAGGTCCTCCCGGGAGGTGTCCATGCCGCAGACATACACCTTGCCCCCGCAGGGGAGCAGAATGGAATTAAAATGCTTGGCCAGGGTGGATTTTCCGCAGCCGTTGGAGCCGCCCTCGGTGCCCTCGGGGCCCGGGTAGCTGTAGGCCAGGTGCTCCACAGAAATGATTTCACTCAATTTTCTCCACATCCTCTCAGGGGGTCCATCTGCCCGTTGCGCCGCAGGGCAGCACCAGGCCGGATTCCTTCACCGGCAGGCCCAACTCCCCGGCAGCGGTATGGCCGCCGTGGAGTTTCCCAAACACCACGTCCGCCGCGTAGGAAACCGCCGAAGGGGCAAGGCCCGTGGTGTAGGAATTGATAATCACAAACAGGGGGTTATCGGTGAGCAGCTTGGCGGTCTCCAGCAGGAAGGGGTAGAAGCTGGTTTCCATCTTCCAGATTTCCCCGCTGGGCCCCCGGCCATAGCTGGGCGGGTCCATGATGATGCCGTCATACCGGCGGCCCCGGCGGATTTCCCGCTGGATGAACTTGCCGCAGTCATCCACGATCCAGTGGATGGGCCTGTCCGCCAGGCCGGAAGCCGCGGCGTTTTCCTTGGCCCAGGCCACCATGCCCTTGGAGGCATCCACATGGTACACCTCCGCGCCCCCAGCCGCGGCTGCCAGGGTGGCGCCCCCGGAGTAGGCAAAGAGGTTTAAAACCCTTACGGGCCGCTTTGCCGACGCCACCTTCTCCCGGATGAAGTCCCAGTTGGCGGCCTGCTCCGGGAATACCCCGGTGTGCTTGAAATTCATGGGCTTGACGTTAAAAGTCAGATAGTCCTTATAGCGAATCTGCCAGCGCTCCGGCAGGGTGTGCTCCGACCACCGGCCTCCGCCGGTGTTGGAGCGGATATACCGGGCGTCGTAGCGCTTCCACTGGTCTGCGGTGCGGGGGGTGTTCCAGATCACCTGGGGGTCCGGCCGCACCAGGATATACTTCCCCCAGCGCTCCAGCCGCTCCCCGTCGGAGGCGTCCAGAACCTCATAGTCCTTCCATTCATCGGAAATCCAAAGCATAGGCTTTTTCTCCTTCTCTATCAGCCGACGCCGTCGTTATCTCCCCAGGGCCAGTCGGAGTCTCCCCCGAAGGGATCGTCTCCCCCAAAGGGATCATCGGGATTCTCCCCGCCGAAGGGGTCGTCATAGGCTTCCCCGTGGAGGGGGCACATGAGGTAAGGCGCGTCATAGCCGGAGTTGGCGTTCCCGTTGAAGCCGTACCAGCTGACGGGGTCCCCGTCCCGGTCCACCAGGTACACATAACCGTCATCGCCGTAAACATCCAGCAGCCCCACCGCCAGGGCGCTGCGGATTTCGTTGACCTCCTCCTGGTTCAGCTTCACCAGGGAGCGGCTCTGAACATCCGCGTCCGGATACATATAGCAGTAGTCCGTGGCCACGCCGCCTCCGGTGACGCAGTAATCCACAAAAACGTGCTTGTCGCAGCTTTGCGTGGGCGCGTCCTCGGGATAGCAGTTCACATAGGCCACCCGGTCTCCCCGGACATCCGAACGGCAGGCATCGGTGGCCAGCTTGCCGGAATCCAGGCACACCGCCACCGTGCGGAAGGCGTTGCCGTTATAGAGCGGCTGGGAGTTCAAGCCCTGATGGATGGGCTGCATGACCATTTTCCACAGCCGGGCAGCGGGGTTTGCCGTGCTGCCGGTGAGGCGGATTTCCTCGGGCTGGTTGTAGCCGCACCAGACCGCCGCGGTGTAGTGGCTGGTATAGCCGCAGAACCAGCGGTCGCGGTTGCTGGAGGTGGTACCGGTCTTTCCGGCGATATACTGTCCATTGAAAATCGCCGCGCCGCCGGTGCCCACATTGGCCGCGTTGTACAGGCAGTAGTTCATATAGTTGGCGGTTTTCTCACTGAGCACCCGTTTGCTCTCCTGAGTGTTGTCCAGCACCAGCTGACCCTGGCCGTTGTAGACCTTGGTAAAGAGCCGTGCCTCCCGGAACACGCCGTTGTTGGGGAAGGTGGCGTAGGCCTGGGCCATCTGCCGCACCGTGGCGCCCACGGTCAGCGCGCCCAGAGCCAGGGGGGACTGGCCCAGGTCGTTCAGGCTCTGTCCGTTGGCCAGGGGGTAATCCTCGGTCAGGTAGGACTGGCCCAGGTTGTATTTGGCGAAGTTGAAGGCATAGTCATAGCCCACCATCTCCACGGTCCGGGCGGAAACGGTATTCACCGAGTAGACGATTCCGTTGAAAATCGTCCGGGAGTAATTGTACTTGCGGTTGTCGTTCTTGGGCCAGGCGCCGCCCTCATAGGTCACGGGCAGGTCCTTCACCACGGTGGCGGGGCTGGCGACCCCCTTCTCAAAGGCGGGGGCATATACGGAAATGGGCTTCTGGGAGGAGCCGGTCTGGAGCTTGGCCTGGGTGGCCTTGTTGTAGGCGAAGAAGGTGTCCTTCTCCCCCACGCCGCCGGCCAGGGCCACAATGTCTCCGGTGGTGTTGTCGATCACCACGATGCCGGACTGGAGCTGTTGGGTGCTGCGGGTGGTGGGGATATTGCTCAGGTCGGTGTAGATTTTGTCCACCTGCTCCTGAACGTCCATATCCAGGGTGGTATAAATATGGTAGCCGCCCTTCTGGATCCGCTCCAGGTAGTAGTTCCGGGTGGTTTCGTCCAGGTCGTCCCATTCCCTGCCGTCCAGCCTGGCCAGCTCCCCGGCCACGTCGATGAGCACCGCGTCCACGAACCAGGAGTAGACGTGCTGGCTGGCGTCCACGCTCACATGGGTCAGGCTGCCGCACTGGGGGCAGTAGTAGTTATCCCCTTCGTTTGTGAAGGTGCTCACGGTGCCCTGATAGCCACACTGGTCGCACACCGCCCAGCGGTCGGCGTTGTCGATGCCCTCCTTGAATACCATCTCCTGGGCAACGGCCTCCTGGTATTCAGCCTCGGTCAGGTAGCCCTGATTACGCATTTCGCTGAGGACGTTCAGCTGGCGGTAGCGGTTTCTCCCCGCGCCGTCCCGCACCTCGCCCTTGTACGTAAACTCATTGGTAGAGTAAGGGTTAAACAGGGAGGGGTTGTTGGTGATGCTGATAAGGCTGGCGCACTCGGCGGGGGTCAGGGCCTGGAGCTCCTTGCCGAAGTAGGCCGCCGCCGCGCTCTTGACGCCGTAGCAGCCCTTGCCCAGATAAATTCGGTTCAGGTACTGCTCCATGATGACGTTTTTGTCGTATTCCTTCTCAAACATCTGGGCCCGGAAAATCTCCATGACCTTCCGCTGCACGGTGACGCTGTTTTCGTCGGTGACGTTTTTGATGAGCTGCTGGGTGATGGTGGAGCCGCCGAACTGGGAATCCCCGCCGAAGAACATATTCACGCAGGCCTTCACCGTGGTGATCCAGTCCACGCCCTGATGCTCATAAAACCGCTTGTCCTCAATGGCCACGGTGGCATCGATCAGGGACTGGGGGATCTCCTCCAGGGTGGCCCACTGCCGGTCGGTGGTGGTGTATATCTGCTGCAGCAGCTGGATGTTGCCGTCTCTGTCCACGTAGTACACAAAGGAGGTCTCCTCCAGGTCATAGTCGTCCATGGACCAGCTGGCAGCCTCGGTGAGGATGTCGTTTTGCAGATAGTCCCCCAGGGTTCCCACAAAAATCACGCCGCAGACCAGTACGATCATGACCACGGTAGCGGCGGCGCCCACCGCGATTTTCAGCACGGACAGGGCAGTGGCGCCCAGGGTGTACAGGATTTTGAGAATCCAGCCCGGATTCCACTCCTGCCGGGGCTTTCTGCTGCGCCTTCCGAAAAAAGAATGCTTTGCCATAGGAATAACCTCCATACCGGGCCCCGCAGGAGGCCTCGGTCAAGAAAACAATGTCAGGGCATAAAACCACGCATACGATTATAGCATACGTCCTCCAAAAACGAAAGCCCCAATTTATGAATATTCCATAAAATCCTCCCCACCCGTTTTGGAAAGATAAATTGTTGTTTACAGTTTGCAAACACCTTACGTTGCTACCGTAGGGGCGGCTATTAGCCGCCCGAACGCCTAAGGTTTTTGAGTGTTTCCGTTAGAACTGAGTGCTTTCGATGATGAAAGGTTGCGGGCGGATAATATCCGCCCCTACGGTGATATTGCTGTAAACAACAATTTATCTCCCTCGGGGATTTCCAACATCTTACATCATAACCGAAAAAATCCCGGAAATACTATGGTCACAAAGGAGGCGCGTATGCATAGAATGAAGAAACAAACCTTCGCGGCGCTTTTTCTGCTGACCATGCTTCTGGGCTGCCTGGGGGAATACGTGGCCCTGTTCGGCGGGGAATCCGGGACGCCGCTGCGGGTATTTCCCTACCGGGTAACCGCCTTTCCCCCCGCCGACCAGCAGGCCCTGCGCGCCGGAATTCCGGTGGAAAACCAGGAGCAGCTGGATAAGCTCCTGCAGGACTTCTTCTCCTGAAGCTATCCCAGACAAATTGCTGTTTAGCGGCTTCGCCGAATTGACAATTGACAATTGAAAATTGACAATTATTGTGTCATAAACGGGACGATCTTGAAATAAAAACGCGGTATTTTCAGCATAAATACTTTAAAATCATCCCGAAGGGATTCCTTAATTGTCAATTGTTAATTGTCAATTGTCAATTCTAAACAACAATTTGTCTGTCTGCCGGATAACCGCTGCACCGGTAAGCACGGCGGTCTTTTTTCCGGGGGAATAAATTCCTCTTGATTTTACGCGCGGCAGGCGCTAGAATAGGAGCATACAAAAAGCGGAAGGGGAATCCTTTATGGAGGATCAGTACGGCTCCGATTATATCACCATCGAGGACGAGGACGGCGTCGAGTACGAGCTGGAGGTTCTCACCACTCTGGATTACAATGGAAGCACCTACCTGGCCGTGGTTCCCGCGGACAGCGGCGATACCGAAAACCTGGAGGTCAGCATCCTCAAATCCGTGGAGGAGGACGGCGAGGAAATCCTCTGCGCCATCGAGGACGAAGATGAGCTGGAAACGGTGTACGGCCTCATCATGGATTCTCTGTACGAAGAGGAAGCGGATTAACCAGTCTTTTCCTGCTTGGTGCGTGGTATGTCCTTTTGGACCCACATTTTTTACTAGGGAAGTTAGACTTCCCGGCCTGTTTGCAGACCTCCCGTCCGCGCTTTGACGATGGATGGACGTTGGGAGCAGTGATGGTCGGGAGCGGCAACCCACCTGCCTTTTCGTGCAGGTCATAATTGGATGTGTCACGGCCGAAGCGGGGTGACATGGGGGGCCTTGGCCCCCCATGTTTTTTTGCTGCCGGTTGGAAGATAAATTGTTGTTTGTCGCTGCGCTCCAGTTGACAGTTGACAGTGGAAAGTGGACAGTTATGGTATCCCCTTCGGGGATAAAATTGAAATAATGCTGTTGGAAAACGCCACATTTCACGCAGAAATCTAACGATATACGAATTTGTTTTTTCAATCGTCCCGAAGGGACTCCACAACTGTCCACTGTCAACTGTCCACTGTCAACTCGGGCTCCGCCCGACAAACAACAATTTACCGTTGCACGTTCCCGCACTCCGGGGGCAGCGCTGTGTCCTCCGTTCCGGCATCACCTCCTTCAAAAAACGTAAACTTTTTTTGTTTTCCCGGTTTTCCGTTTGTTTCCCTCTTGAAACCCGGGTTTTTTTCAGGTATAATATCCTGGTCTGTTTGCATCCTGAATGGTTTGCAAGCGGGACCATTTAGGACAAAACGAGAGGAAATGATTACATGAGCGCATCCAGCAAGAAAAAGCTTCGCAATTCCCAGGACGGCTCCAAGCTCACCGAACGCCAGATGGCCGAGCAGAAGGAAGCGAAGAAACTGAAACTCTATACCGCCGCCTTTGTGGTCGTTCTGGCCGTGCTGGTGGTGGTGGCCCTGGCCGTGGGCATCAACCAGGCCGTGGCAAACAGCGGCATCCGGGAGCGGAAAACCGTTGCCATGACCGTGGGAGACGAGACCGTCAGCAGCGCGGAGATGTCCTACTTTTTCTCGGACTACTGCCGCAACTACTACTCCCAGAATTCCACCTTCCTGCAGTATCTGATGGACCCCTCCTCCCCTCTGGACAGCCAGGTCTATAACCCCGAAACCGGGGAAACCTGGGCGGACTTCCTGCTGGAGATGGCCCAGGACAACGTCCGCTCCATCTACGCCCTCAGCGCCGCCGCGGAGGCCGCGGGCCACACCCTCAGCGAGGACGAGGAAGCCAGCGTGGAGAATACCATCAGCACCATGCGGCTCTACGCCCAGCTCTACGGCTTCTCCGACCTGGAGAGCTACCTGAAGGCCATGTACGGCAAGGGCTCCACCGAGGAATCCTACCGGGAGTACTGCCTCCGTTCCGCCCTGGCCGGCTCCTACTACACCGCCTACTCCGAGAGCCTGACCTATGACGACGCCGCTCTGCGGGAGGCCGAGAAGGACAACTTCGACACCTACAGCTCCTTCACCTACAACTCTTACTACCTGTCCACCTCCCGGTTCCTGGAGGGCGGCACCACGGACGAGAACGGCACCACTACCTACTCCGACGAGGAGCGGGCTGCGGCTTCTGCCGCCGCGGAGGCCGCCGTCAAGACCCTGACCGACCCCGAGACCATCACCTCCCCCGAGGCTCTGGACGAGGCCATCGCCGCCCTTTCCATCAACCAGGGCTCCGAGACCTCCGTGGCCAGCACCATCTACGAGGACAAGCTCTACACCTCCATCGATTCCGACGTAGCCGCCTGGCTGGCCGGGAGCCGGAAGGAGGGCGACCTGACCGCCATTGCCAAGACCTCCGTTTCCACCGATGACAGCGGCGCCGAGGTGACCACTGTCAGCGGCTACTATGTGGTCTGGTTCGTCAGCCGCAACGACAACAAGGCTCCTCTGGACAACGTCCGCCATATTCTGGTGGGCTTTGAGGGCGGCACCACCGATTCCAATGGCTCCACCACCTACTCCGACGAGGAGAAGGCCGCCGCCAGAACCGAAGCCGAGAGCATCCTGGCCCAGTGGAAGGCCGGCGACAAGACCGAGGACAGCTTCGCCGCCCTGGCCACAGAGAAGACCGACGACACCGCCTCCGCCGAAACCGGCGGCCTGTATGAGGATATCTCCCCCGCCTCCAACTACGTCACCGCGTTCAAGGAGTGGGCCCTGGACGACAGCCGGAAGCCCGGGGATACCGGCATTGTGGAGACCGAGTACGGCTACCATGTAATGTACTACTGCGGCGAAAGCGCCCTTACCTACCGGGATTCCATGATCAAAAACGATCTGGTAAACGCAGACATGGAGGCCTGGTACGAGGCCCTGCTGGAAGCCTGGCCCGTGACCCCCGGCGAAACCAAGTACCTGCCCATGGACATGACCCTGGGTTATTAAGGTAACCTCTGAATAACGCAGCGCCTCCCGTGGAAAACTTTCCCGGGAGGTGCCTTTTTATGCGCAAGAGGATTTTTTCCGCCATGGTGCTGGCGGGAGCCTGCGCCGGAGCCGTCAACGGCCTGCTGGGCGCGGGAGGCGGAATGCTGCTGGTGCCCATGCTGTCGGCCTTCACTTCCCTGGAGGAGGATGAGATATTCCCCTCCTCGGTGGCCATCATCGCCCCCATCTGCGTGGTGTCGCTGCTGCTGACCCGGGACATCGCCTGGGCCGCCTCGGTACCCTTCCTGCTGGGAAGCGCTTTGGGCGGACTTCTCGCAGGGCTGTGGGGCAAAAAAATCCCAACCCTCTGGCTGCACCGGGGGCTGGGGATTCTGATTCTGTGGGGAGGGCTCCGGTATCTATGTCAGACTTCCTGATTTCTCTGGCCGTGGCATCGGCGCTGGGATTCCTCTCCGGGCTGGGCACGGGGGGCGGAAGCCTTCTGATTATGTGGCTGACCCTGGTACAGGGCATGGACCCCCGCCAGGCCCGCAGCGTCAATCTGCTCTTCTTTCTGCCCGGGGCCATCCTCGCCACCTTCCTGCGCCGCCGGGAGGGTGTTCCCTTCCGGAAAATATTCCCCGCCATCCTCGCCGGGAGCCTGGCCGCCGCGCTTTTTTCCCTGCTTCGGGTGGACACCGCCCTTCTGCAAAAGCTCTTCGGCGCCCTGCTTCTCTTTGCCGGAGCAAGAGAACTCCTCTACCGCCCCCGGGGGAAGAAATAAACAGTTCGATAAATTGTTGTTTGAAGTATTGCAGCGCGGAGCGCCTTGGCTTCCCCCGGGGAGAAGCTGTCAGGCGAAGCCTGACTGATGAGGATCGGCGAAATCTGTTTTCTTCCCATGCAGTCCGGAAAAACGCAGCATGTTTGGACTTATTCCGAACA
>SFHI01000067.1 GCA_004555705.1 Clostridiales bacterium
CCGCAGCCTGGTGTGGCAATCCCCCAACAATTCAGGACGGTTCGTTAGGGCGTTTGTTCGTTTTTCGTACATTCTCCCTCTATCCGGGGGATTGCCACGCCAGTGTGCGCACTGGCTCGCAATGACAGCGTATATTTTGTAAACAACAATTTACCGCCTCATGCCCCTCTCAGTCCCAGGGCCGCGGTGACCAGGATTCCTAGGTTATCCCGGTAAATCTCGTCAAACTGCTCGATGGGCAGTGGATTCACTCCGGAACCCGCCTCGATGGTGTAGCCCGGACGGCGGAAGTCCTGGATAAACCAGTCCTTGTACCCGGCAAAGCTGGATTCATAGGCGACCTCTGTCAGGGTGTAGCCGCTGAGCCGGGCAAATTCCTCCCCCAGGGCCCGGGCCCCGGGAACCTCATAGTTTCCAAACTGCCAGTAGATTTCCTTGCCCTGGGTGTGGTAGGCCAGCACCAGGGCCGGGTCCACCTCCCGGGTATACTCCGCCAGGGCGATGGATTCCCGCTGGCCTAAGGGGCTTCTTCCCACATAGTCCCGGGGCCCCGGCTTCGTGTAGCCCTGGGAGAATTTGATCTCCCTGGCCCGAAGCCATCCGGCGGGATACTGCAAATTCAGGTCCACCCCCAGCAGATTGGCCTTCCACCCATCCGGGAAGGGAATGTTCGGATAATTGTCCCCCAGCCGCCGGGCGGTTTCGTATTCCAGGGTTCCCTGCTCAATGGCCCCGGTGACCAGGTCCACCCCGTCAGGGTCCACCATGGGGACGGTGTGGATGGTCGCGGCTTTTCCGATGTTTTGCGCTTCCACACC
This sequence comes from Clostridiales bacterium, assembly GCA_004555705.1. Taxonomy (GTDB): domain Bacteria; phylum Bacillota; class Clostridia; order Oscillospirales; family Oscillospiraceae; genus Faecousia. The sequence continues at coordinate 819 of SFHI01000067.1, forward strand.
GAAGAGCTTTCCCCCGGCGTCCATGGCCGCCGCCAGCTCCTCCACGAATTTCAGCAGCACCGGCGCCGTGATCCACTCGTTGGCGTGATGGGCCGCAGTGTAGAGCACCTTCCGATCCCCGGTTCCGATGGTCAGGCTCCACACCGGCCGTCCGAAGGCCGTGGTGGTCAGCTGCCGAAGCGAGCAGAAGGGGTATGTTTTGACAATCCGTTCAATGGTCTCCCCGCACAGGGCGGAGGTCATAGGTACATCCGTATTTACAATGGCCAAAAGATCACCTCCGGCTATTTTATGCCGGAGAAGTCATTTTGTGCGTACCGATTCTGTCAGCAGGCAGATAAATTGTTGTTTACGCGTGTGCACCGGAAAAAACGCTGTCATTGCGATCCAGTGCGCTTAAGTGGCGTGGCAATCCCCCGGATCTTCCGGGAACTCAAAAAGCGGAGAAAACATCTATTGTAGCATCCTGAAAAGTTGGGGGATTGCCACACCAGGAAAGCGGACTGGTTCGCAATGACAGCATCTATTTTAGTGCTCTAAACAACAATTTATCGTTCCAAAGCGGTTCCTTCTCCCCGCTGGGCGCGCTGTTCCAGGTAGATGAGCAGTACGCCGATGTCCGCGGGGCTAACGCCGGAAATCCGTCCCGCCTGGCCAAGGGACAGGGGGCGAATCTTATCCAGCTTCTGCCGGGCCTCCAGACGCAGTCCCGCAATGGCGTTGTAGTCCAAATCCTCCGGCAGCAGCCGGGATTCCTCCTTGCGGAATTCCTCCACCTGCTTTTCCTGCCGGGCCAGATACCCCTCATACTTCAGCTGAATCTCCACCTCCCGGGTCACGGTCCCGGGGAGTTCTTCCCGCCCCGGGTCAAAGGGGGTGAGGTCCTCATAGCTTACCTGGGGCCGCCGCAGCAGGTCGGAGAGCCTGGCAGAGTTTTCCACGGTCGTGGTACCCCGGGCTTCCAGCATGGCGTTCAGTTCCGGAGAGCCGGGGATGCCACTGGACTCCAGGCGGCGAATCTCCCGGCGGACGGCTTCGTATTTTTCCTCCACCTGCCGCAGCCGCTCGGGGGGCACCAGCCCCACCTGGGCTCCAATGCGGGTCAGCCTCCAATCCGCATTGTCCTGACGGTGGAGGAGCCTGTATTCGCACCGGCTGGTCATGATCCGGTAGGGCTCCTCGGTGCCCTTGGTCACCAGATCGTCAATGAGGGTGCCGATGTAGCTGGTGTCCCGGGTCAGGATCATGGGCGGCCTGCCCAGAATTTTCAGGGCGGCATTAATCCCCGCCACCAGGCCCTGGGCGGCAGCCTCCTCATAGCCGGAAGTGCCGTTGAACTGACCCGCGCCGTAGAGGCCGGAAACCACCTTGGTTTCCAGAGTGGGCAGCAGCTGAGTGGGGTCCACGCACTCATACTCGATGGCATAGGCGGGACGCATGATCTCCGCCTGCTCCAATCCCGGAACGGTGCGCAGCATCTGAATCTGTACATCCTCTGGCATACTGGAGGAGAAGCCCTGAATGTACATTTCCTCTGTATTCAGCCCGCAGGGCTCGATGAACAACTGATGCCGGGGCTTGTCGGCAAAACGGACGATTTTCGTCTCGATGCTGGGGCAGTACCGGGGCCCCACGCCGGAGATGGTTCCGTCGTACATGGGGCTGCGGTCCAGGTTCTCCCGGATAATCCGGTGGGTTTCCTCATTGGTGTAGGTCAGGTAGCACACGGCGGCATTATCGGGCCGGCGCTCCGTACGGAAGGAGAAGGGTTCCGCCTCGTCCTCCCCGGGCTGAATCTCCATTTTGGAAAAATCGATGCTCCGCCGGTTCACCCGGGGGGGCGTTCCGGTTTTGAACCGCCGCAGGGACAATCCCAGCGCGCGCAGATTGTCCGCCAGTCCCACGCTGGGGTGCATCCCGTCGGGACCGGAGGCAATCACGCTCTCCCCGGTGATCACCGTGCTGTCCAGGTACGTTCCCGTGGCGATGACCACGGCCCGGGCACTGTACTCGGCCCCCAGCTGAGTGCGCACTCCCCGGACGGCTCCGCCCTCCGTGAGTACCTCCACGATCTGGGCCTGCTTCAGCTCCAGCCCTTCCTGTTTTTCCAGGGTGTGCTTCATGTACTCCTGATATTTTCTCCGGTCGGCCTGGGCCCGCAGGGAGTGCACCGCCGGGCCCTTTCCCCGGTTCAGGGTGCGGTACTGGATGCAGCTGTGGTCAGCCGCTACCCCCATCTCCCCGCCCAGGGCATCCAGCTCCCGGACCAGGTGGCCCTTGCCGGTGCCGCCGATGGCGGGATTGCAGGGCATATTCCCCACCGCGTCCAGATTGATGGTAAAGAGAATGGTCTTGCAGCCCAGCCGCGCCGCCGCCAGGGCCGCCTCGATCCCGGCATGGCCCGCGCCGATGACGGCCACATCACATTCTCCGGCAAAATAGGTCATAGAATTCTCTCCTTTAGACGATCCGCTTGAAAGAGCCCATGGACGAATTGGTGTTTGTCGATATGTTTTGGAGCGTTGCAGGCATACTGTAGGGGAGGCATTCATGCCTCCCGGCAGCACTGCATTACCCGGAGCAATCGCATTTCTGCGAATTCGCACCATGTACCTTTTCGCCCAAACACTCAATTTTTGATACATTTTACCGCCGGGAGGCATGAATGCCTTCCCTACAGTAAGAACGAAGCGCGTTTGAAATCTTCAAACAAGATAAGCTCACGAAAGCCGACAGTCTGATTGCTCCTTTACTCGCCCAGCCAGTCCCGGGTCATGGCAGCGCAGGAGCGGCTCATCTCCCGGCTGAAATCACTGTTCCATTTCCGCTGACAGAATCTTTGGACATAGTCCTCCAGCTCCTGACCGCTCTTTCCCGTCTGCTCCCGGAGCATCCGGGGCATATCGGCGGACTTTGCCGGGTCATAGCCGTTCTCGTGCACCAAATCCTGTGTCCGGAAGCGGATGGGCTTGAGCCGGTTTTTCTGCTGCTCCGTCGGGTAGCCCATTACCAGAAGGGCCGCGGGCACCACATACCGGGGCAGCCGCAGCAGCTCCCGGTGGAATTCGTAATTCTCCGTAATATCCCCGATGTAGCAGCTGCCCAGCCCCAGGCTGTGGGCTGCCACCACTGCGTTCTGGGCAGCGATGAGGGCGTCCGCCTGGGCCAGAAACAGGTCCCCCATTCCCGGCTTTCGAACCTCCTGTACATACCGGCAGAACACATCGTACCACCGCCGGTAGTCCGCACAGAAGATCAGCACCAGGGGTGCTGTGGCGATAAAGGGCTGATTGTCGCAGCTTTTGGAAAGTGCGGCTTTCTTTTCCGGGTCCGTGATGTCCAGAATGGTGTACAGCGCCATGTTCCCCGCGGTGGGGGCCTGGATCGCCGCCTCCAGGACGGCCCGCTTCACATCCTCCTCCACGGGACGGTTTTCGAAAACCCGAACGGATTTGCGCTGGTAAAGCTGCTCGATGACCGGATTCATACCTCTTCCTCCGCTTTTTTCTCCTCCTGCGGGAGGGTAAGGGGCTTCATCACCACTTCGCAGCGGTTGATGGGGGTGCCCAGGGCGTGGAACTTCTCCTCGTAGCCGGTCATGATCCCCACCACGCCATGCTCGTGAAGGTTCCGGGTCAGGTTCCGGACCTCCAGGCCGCAGGCGGCAAACTCCTCCAGGGAGTATTCAAAGAGCGCCGCGTTGTCGGTCTTGAAATGAACCTCGCCCCTCTCCCGGAGTACATGGGAATACTTTTCCAGGAAGCTCCTGTGGGTCAGACGGCGTTTGGCATTCTTCTTCCGGGGCCAGGGGTCGGGGAAGTTGATGAACAGCCGGTCAATTTCGCCGGGGGCGAAAATCTCCTCCATATTGGCCACATCCATGTCGATGAAAAACACGTTCTGAAGCCCCATATCCCGGGCCTTCTCCATGGCCACCACCATGGCCTCCCGGCAGCGCTCCACGGCAATGAGGAGCACATCGGGATTGGCCTGGGCGGTCTCGGCGGTGAACTTGCCCTTGCCGCAGCCAACCTCAACCCAAAGGGTCCGGGCATCCGGCTTCAGCTCCCGCCAGCAGCCCTTCCGGGCGGCAGGGTCGGGGATCCGGTAAGCCCCGCACCGCTCCATCCGGGGCTCCAGGTTTTTCATTTTTCTCATTCGCATACCGATTCCTCCAACGGAAAAATCTCCGTAATTTTTCAGTGTAACATTATAGCAGAAGAACCCCCATCCGTCAAAGGGAAAGTATTCTCTCACTGACAGATAAATTGGTGTTTGTCGGGCTGTGTCGCAATTACCTGTCATTGCGAACCAGCGCGCACGCTGGTGTGGCAATCCCCCCGATGAATGGAACCAGGTAACGATTACCACCAAAAAATGTGAATTCTTCTGCAATTGTGGGTACTTGTCACAACATTGTACGTCTAACCGGGGGATTGCCACGCCACTTAAGCGCACTGGCTCGCAATGACAGAAAAAACGTACAAACAACAATTTGCCAGTGTCCTTAGTAAAGCCGATAGCCTAGACAACAATTTATCTTTCCCCCTTTACATTGACAACCCTCACAAATGCGGATATACTTACTTCGAATGGGGGAGAAATTCATGGAAATTCTGGAGCTTGACCGGGGCGTTACCCTGGCCTGGTGTGCGCTGGAGGGAGAAACCGGCCACGATGCCGGAGTGCGGCTTCTGGCGGAACTGTACCGGCGCAAAACCGGTATGGACCTGCCGCCCATCTCCCGGGCGGACCGGGGAAAGCCCTATTTTCCCGGAGATCCCCTCCATTTTTCCATCTCCCATACCCCCCTCCACGCCTTTTGCGCCCTCTCCCCCGCCCCCATCGGCATTGACGCCGAGGAAACGGCCAGAATCGTCCGCCCGAACCTTGCGGACAAAATTCTCTCCCCCTCAGAGCGGCAGCAGTATGACGCTTCCCCCGACAAACACCGGACGCTGCTGACCTTCTGGGTTCTGAAGGAGGCCGCCGCGAAGCTCTCCGGAGAAGGGCTTCGGGGTTACCCCAACCACACGGATTTCACTTTGCCGGACCCCCGGGTTCGGGAACTGGGCGGCTGTTTTGTCGCCATATTGGAGGAATGAACCATGTTTTTTGATACCCATGCCCACATGGACGACCGGGCCTTCGACGCCGACCGGGACACCCTGCTGTCCTCCCTGCCAGAACAGGGGGTGGGCCTGCTGATGAACCCCGGGTGCAGTCTGGCCTCCTCCCGGGAGGCCTCCGAACTGTCCCGGAAATACCCCTTTGTCTATGCCGCCGTGGGCTCCCACCCGGATGTGGCGGACGAGGTGGATGAGGCCGTTCTGGACGAATACCGCCGCCTGGTGCGGGAGAATCCCAAGATCAAAGCCATCGGGGAAATTGGCCTGGACTACCACTACGAGGAAATTCCCCGGGAAATCCAGAAGCATGCCTTCCGGGCACAAATGGCCCTGGCGGAGGAACTGAGCCTTCCCGTCATCGTCCACGAGCGGGAGGCCCACCAGGACGGTATGGACATCGTATCGGAATTTCCCGCCGTCACCGGGGTGTTTCACTGCTATTCCGGTTCCGCGGAAATGGCAAAATGGCTCATCTCCCGGGGCTGGTACATCGGCTTCACCGGGGTGCTCACCTTCAAGAATGCCCGGAGGGCTCTGGAGGTTGCGGCCTCCATCCCCCTGGACCGGATTGTGTTGGAAACCGATTGTCCCTACATGTCCCCCGAGCCCTTCCGGGGCAGGCGCAACGACCCCGGCAAGCTCTACCGCATGGCCGAGGCCCTCGCCTCCCTCCGAGGTTTCAGCCGGGAGGAAGTGGAAGCCGTCACCCTGGAAAACGGGAAGCGGCTCTACAGAATCCAACTGGGGGGTGTCCAATGGGAAGCCTGTTAAAAAGCACCTTCAACACCCGGGCGATTCTTCCGGACAGTCTGCGCTTTGTACGCAGCGATGTGCCCTGGCAGCTATCCGATGAGGAAACCCGTTGGCTGCTTGCGCAGAACATCACCACAATCGTGGATCTCCGCACCCCGGAGGAAAGGCTCCGAAAGTCCTGCCCCCTGGCCAAGGACAGCAGATTCCGCTGTTATGAAATGCCGGTTACAGGCGGAAGCGAAATCCCTCCCTCAGTGAAGGATGTGTCCGGTTCCTATATCCGTATGGTGGACGCTCAGATGGAGAAAATCGTCGATCTGATCTGGAACGCGCCTTCCAATGTCCTGTATTTCTGCAATGCCGGGAAGGACCGTACCGGGGTTGTGTCCGCGATCCTGCTATACAGGGCAGGGATGCGCCGGGAATACATCGTCCGCGACTATCTGGAGTCCGGGAACAACCTGAAAAGCCTTTTGGATTCTTTTGCCCGGCAGTTTCCGGAAATTGACAGCGCCGTCATTACGCCCCAGCCCCGGTATATCCTGGAATTTCTGGACTGGTACTTATCTTCGTTCAGCACCCGTTGAGCCTTCGATTCCAGCCGCCTGACACAGACGGCAAAGCATGAAAAAGCATCCGCATGGTTCCATGAACCGCGCGGATGCTTTTGCGTATTGCTCAGCTCTCCATCTGCTTTCCCAGAAATCCCGCCACAGCCCGGACCAGGCCCTGGTCCGACTCCCGGAGCGCTTCGTCCCCCTCGCCCAGCAGGAGCAGCACGCACCCCATCAGATCCCCCTGGGAAAGGATTGGGGATGCCGCCCCCAGATGGTACTTTTCCTGCCCCTCCGCCGCAGGGATTTTAGGCTCTCCGGGCTGATAGAGGTAGTTTTTCCGCTGCTCCATCAGCTTCTCCAGCTCCTGGGAGTTGGGCTTGTCCACCAGCTCCCGTTTGGGCGCCCCGTGAAGGGCGATGATGCTGTCCCGGTCCGCCACCGCCGCGATATGCCCCGTGGCGGAGCCGATGGCGTCACACATCTGTGCCGCGAACTCCTGCAAATCTCCCATGGGCGAATACTTCCGAAAAATCACGCCCCCATCCTTCTCCGTATAAATCTCCAGCGGGTCACCCTCCCGGATGCGGAGGGTTCTTCTTATTTCTTTCGGGATGACGATTCTGCCCAAATCATCCACCCGGCGAACGATTCCTGTTGCTTTCATTTTGTTTCCTCTCCTTGTGCAGCATTTCCAGTGGTAGTGTTTGCAGGAAATGGGGGATTATGCGATTTTTCTTAGAGCAGTAAACCATATTCCCCGTCTGCCATAAAGGCTAAAAATGTCGTCTATCCTTTCTCCAAGAGAATCGGCCTAAAGATTCTTAAGCCCGAAAAGATTGGAATATTGATTGATATGAGGAAGATTCAATGCAAATTGGAACGGCACCGGTAGGGGAACCGATGCCGTTTTGCGTTATGCTTTGCAGGAAAAACGTGAATCCCGGTTTCTGCGTGGATTGTATTCCCATCGGGCAAGCGGATCTCGGCGATAACATTTGAAGGAATCGTCACTTCAAGGATGACCTGGTCCCCAGAATAGCGCCAATTGCTTTCAATGGTTCCCACGGGAGAAATCCATTTTGCTTCCGCATGTCCAAGTTTTCCGGAGGGTTTGGGGGCAATGGTCAGCTTCCCTATGATCGCAGTGGGTTTCTGCCTCTGGCAGTACCGTCAATTGGCCGGAATGACATCCACACAATCGTACAAAAGGAGGATCATTATGCAAGCAAAACAAGGTGAAATAATGCTCTGGTGATCGAAGAGGCGCATCGTACTGCACGACACCATCATTGTATTTCTGTGTTTTTCCTACAGCATGATTCGTGATAACGTTTATCCGAATATCAGCAATATATGTAACATTTTCTTGCTATCCTATTGTCAAAACGCAGAAATGCATATTTTGATACACTTTATATAAACAGGGTAACCTTTTGACATTGTCCAGAACTTCCTAATTATTTATTATGTATTTAGCACAAACTCTACAGAAATAAAGGAGGAAAATATATGAAAAAGAACACAAAAG
>SFHI01000068.1 GCA_004555705.1 Clostridiales bacterium
ACCGTCCTGAATTGTTGGGGGATTGCCACACCAGCGTGCGCGCTGGTTCGCAATGACAGTCCTTTTTCAGTGCGCTATTAGGACTGTAAACAACAATTTTTCTTCCCGCTGAGTTTTCGTGTTTCCTTAAAAAAGTGGGGCTATTGCAGCTGCAATAGCCCCACTGGCGTGTAACGCTAAGCAGGAAGTATCTTCAGTTACGAATTACTTTGCCCACTCGTCGATCTGACGCTGAGCCTCGGCAATGATGTCATCGAAGCCGGAAGCACGCATCTCGTCCAGCATATCGGCGATCAGAGCTCTGGGCTCCTCGGTGCCGGTCATCAGAACGGGACGGTACTGAGCGTAGATGGCGATACAGGCCTGCAGCTGGTCAGCCACGGGAGCGGTGTCAAAGGCAAAGCCCAGAGTGGGGGAGCCGATGGCCTGCTCGTTCAGAGCCTTGACCTCGTCCCACTGGTTGAACTCTTCGGTGACCTGCTGGGTAACCTGGAAGAAGGTGCCCTGGGTGTAGCCGGCCATGGTCCAGTCGGTGTTCAGACGCTCAACCTTGCCGTCCACGTACTGGAAGTTCTCGCCCTCCAGGCCGAAGTACAGGGAGTCACGGACGAAGGAGTCGGTGTTGACCAGCTCCAGCAGCTGCAGAGCCTTCTCGGGGTACTTGCAGGCGGCGCTGATGCAGTTCATGGAGCCCTGAACGGTGGCGTTGGACAGCACGGTGTTGCCGTACTGGATGGCCACGGCGTCAACGCCCATCTGGGGACCCCAGGTGGTGACGGCAGCCAGAGACCAGCCCTGGGCCACGAAGGCGGCGCGGTAGGAAGGAGCCTCGCTCAGAGTGGCGGCATCGGAGTTGATGTAGCCGGCCTCATACCACTGATGCAGGATGTCCAGGTCAGCCAGGACATCCTCCTGCTCGAACACGGAGACAGCCTTGGGCTCGCCGCCGGTGTAGGAAACGCCGATGGCAGCCAGGCCGCTGGACAGATCGTCATACTTGGAGCTGTAGATGGCATCCCAGCCGCCCATGGCCATGACCACAGGAGCGGAGCCCATGTTCTCGTACATAGCCTTGACGATGGGGGTCATGTCAGCCATGGTGTGGGCGTTCTCGTAGTCCAGACCGGTGGCTTCCACAACAGCCTTGTCATAGACAAAGTACTGGGTGGAGGAGGAGTCCTTGTAGGTGGGAACGGCGTACAGGCCGCCGCCGACCTTACAGGCATCCCAGTAGTCAGCGGGGATCAGGTCGATGAGCTTGGGGGCATTGGCTTCCAGAATGCCGGAGATATCGGCGAAAGCACCGATGGCCACGTCATTGTAGAAGGTGCCGTTGTTGGTGAACATGATGTCGTAGGGCTCGTTGGTGGAAACGATCATGTTGCGGCGGGTATCCCAGTCGCCCCAGCCCACAACCTCGATGTCCAGATGAACACCGATCTTCTCTTCCAGATACTTGTCCAGATTGGCCTTCCAGGCATCGTAGTTGCTGGGCATACCGGAGCCGACGGTGACCCACTTCAGGGTGGGGATTTCAGCGGGCGCGGCACCCTGGCTGTCGGCGGGCTGATTGGCCGCAGGCTGGTTGCCGGAGCTGGCAGGCGCTTCCGTCTTGGAGCCGCAGCCTGCGAACAGGGAAGCGACCATGAGGACAGCCAGCAGAAGTGCGAGAATCTTCTTCATTTGTGTTTTCCTCCTAATAATATTCTATTGAAACGGGCGAAGCCCGCTGCAATACGGGGATGAGATAAAATATCGTTCTGCGAACTGAAAAAGAAGTTGTCATTGCGAACCAGCGCGCACGCTGGTGTGGCAATCCCCCCGTCCTTCCGGGCGCTTATCGGCACATCTCCCTACTAACCGGGGGATTGCCACGCCAGTGTGAGCACTGGCTCGCAATGACAGCAAGTTTTGGACGTTTCAACTCTTGATTGGTGTTGTCAACTGTACACTGTGCATTAGCCCTTCACGGCGCCGACGGTGAGGCCGGAGATGAAGTACTTCTGGAAGAAGGGGTAGATGCAGGCGATGGGCACGGCCACCACGAAGGCGATGGCCATACGGACAGCCTCTTCGGGCATGGCCTTCTTCAGGTCGGCACTGGTCATACCGGCGGAGGGGTTCTTGGTCAGGTACTCCAGGCTCTTCTGCATGGAGTCCAGAGTGGCCTGCAGGGACTTGAGGCTGGAGTCGTTGATGTACAGCATGGACTGGTACCAGTCGTTCCAGTAGCCGAAGGCCAGGAACAGGGCGATGGTGGCCAGCACCGGCTTGGAGATGGGCAGCACGATCTTGAAGAACACCGTCCACTGGGAAGCGCCGTCAATCTTGGCGGATTCGATGATGGAGTCCGGGATGGTGGTCCGGAAGAAAGTGCGGGCGATGGTGACGTTGAAGCTGGAAACCGCCAGGGGCAGAATCAGCACCCACAGGTTATCCCGCAGGCCCAGGATCTGGGTATTCACCACATAGCTGGAGGCAAGGCCGCCGCCGAAGACCATGGGGATGAACACCAGCATGGTGAGAAAGCCGTTGAGCTTGTGCTCCTTCCGGGACAGGACGTAGCCCATCAGGCAGGTGAGCATCACGCCCAGCACGGTGCCGATGACCGTGACCTTCACGGACACCACCAGGGCGTTGAGGATCACGTGCTTCTGGTTCCACAGGAAGGTGTAGGCATCGAAGGACGCGGTCTCAGCGGTGACGAAGAGCTGGTAGCCCTCCCTACGCAGCACATCGTTCTTGGTGATGGAGATGATGAAGATGAAGATGATGGGCAAAAAGCACATCAGCGCGAGAACCAGGAACAGGATGTTGAACAGCACATTGGAGGTGGGGGAGATCCGGTTCAGACGGTTCATGTTGTCGTTGGTGGTAGCAGCTTTATTCTTACTCATGCAGACCGCCTCCTTAAATCAGCGCGCTGTTGCGGTCGATCCTGCTGACGATCGCGTTGGCGGTGAGGATGGTGATGCAGCCCACGATGGACTGGAACATGGAGGCCGCGGCGTTCTGACCCAGGCGGCTGCTGGTGGAGACCATCTGGTAGATCTTCACATCGAAGGTGGTGACCACCTCGGCGATCTTCACGTTGGCGCCCCGGGTGACCTGGTAGAAAAGGCCAAAGTCACTGGAGAAGATCCGGCCCACCGCCAGGATGAACATCATAATGATGATGGGCTGCAGCGAGGGCAGGGTGATGTAGCGGGCCTGCTGGGCCTTGGATGCGCCGTCCAGCACGGCGGCCTCATACAGGCTGGTGTCGATGCCGGTGATGGAGGCGAGGTACACCACCATGGAGTAGCCCAGCACCTTCCAGATATGCATGAAGGTCAGGATGTAGGGCCAGTATTTGGCCTCGGTGTACCACTTGATCCGGTCGCCGCCGAAGTACTGGATGATGGTGTTCAGCAGACCCTTGTCCGCATCCAGGAAGGCGTAGACAAAGTAGCTGACCACGACCCAGCTCATGAAGTGGGGCATGAACATCAGGGTCTGGTAGACCTTGGACTTCCGCTTGGAGTAGATGTTGCTGATCATGATGGCCAGGCCCACGGGGAGCACAATGTCCAGCACGATGAACACCACATTATACAGGATGGTGTTGCGCAGGATCATGGGGAAATCCTTCAGGCTCAGGAAGTACTGGAAATTCTTGAAGCCTGCCCAGTCGCTGTGGATCAGGTTGTACAGGAAGCTCTTGGTGGCGTCCACGATCTTGTAGTCCTTGAAGGCCAGGATGATACCGAACATGGGCAGGTAGCAAAACAGCGCATACCATACCATGGTGGGAACGGCCAGAACGGTCAGTTCCGTATCGTCCCTGGTCCACTTGCCGCGACGCCTGACGCCTTGCAGGGTCTTGGCCTTGGTCTTTAGTTCTGCCATAGAGTTGATCAGTCCCTTCTTCGGTCTGGCGCGGAGAGGCACGTCCCCGGCGCTTTACAGATACATTATATTTTTATTCGGCGGATTATGGAAGTCTGTAAAGGAAACTTTATAGTATCTAAAGGAACACTTTTTGAAATGGATTGTTTTTGTGCAAAATCTACATATTTTGCCATTTTGTGGATACTTAACAAAGTTTTAATAATTTTTCTGGCGATTCCTCCAAATTTTCAAATTTCCGAAATTCCCTCTTCCAATCCGGGGGCTTTTGACCGATAATGCTTCCAGCGGAGTCGGTTCCCGGGCTTGCCCGGGGGCGGTGCATAATCCGCTGATGTCTTTACCATTTTCAACACAAGGAGGAACACAATGTTTTCATCCGTTACCGTTGCCGGACAGCCCCCCCGGGGGTATGAGGCCGCGCTTCAGGAGCTTCGGGAGGAGCTGGGCTTCGGCCTGGGCCGCCGGGGCGTGAAGGTCATCGCGGTGCAGGGGGACCATCTGGGGGTGCGCTGCGACGGAGAAGCCGTCACCGTCACCTGGGCCGAGCCCATTCAGTTCTACCGGGCCCTGAGCCTGATCCCCGAGGAGCTTCACCCCTGCGACATTCGGGAGGAGGCTGCCTTCGCTTCCCGGGGCGTGATGTTCGACTGCTCCCGCAACGCGGTGCTTACACCTGAGGCGCTGAAGGGCTTCCTGCGGAAGATGGCCCTCATGGGTCTGAACCTGGGCATGATGTACACCGAGGACACCTATGAGGTCCCGGAGCAGCCCTTCTTCGGCTACAAGCGGGGCCGCTATACCTATGAGGAGCTGAAGGCGCTGGACGATTACGCGGATATGCTGGGGATTGAGCTGATTCCCTGCATTCAGACCCTGGGCCACCTGGACCGGGTGATGAAGTGGCCTGCATACCACCACGTTCGGGAGAACGAGGCCGTCATCGAGCCGGACCGGGAGGAGAGCTACGAGATCCTCACCCAGATGATCCGGGCCGCCTCCGCCCCCTACCGCTCCAAGCGGATTCATCTGGGCATGGATGAGGCCTACGGCATGGGCCTGGGGGCACACCTGCACCACCACGGCTACGAGAATCCCCAGAACATCATGGGCCGCCACCTGAAGCGGCTGCTGGACATCTGTGAAGGACTGGGTCTGGAAGCCATGATCTGGAGCGATATGTACTTCCAGATTGACGGAATGCACTACCACTCCGAGAAAGACCCCTCCCCCGAGGCCATCGCCGCCGTGGACAAGCGGGTGACGCTGGTCTACTGGGACTACTACCAGAGCCGGGAGGAGATGTACGACGACGCCCTGCGCAAGCACGCCCTGTTCCCGGCAAAGACCGTGTTCGCCGGAGGCATCTGGACCTGGATCGGGCCCGCGCCCGCCTATCCCACCACCATCGCCAACACCCGGGCCGCCCTGGCCTCCTGCCGCCGGGCGGGAACGCCGCTGGTGGTGGCTACCTGCTGGGGCGACGACGGCCAGGAGTGCAATATGCTCACCGCCCTTCTGGGAATGCAGCTCTACGGGGAGATGACCTTCCATGGGGAATATGACGAACAGTGGCTTTACGACCGGTTCCGGCGGTGCTGCCACGCCGATGCCGGGGCGTTCCTGGCCCTCTCGGAGCTGAACACCGTCCCCGGGATGTGCTCCAAGCCCAACGATCCCACCAACATCTGTAAGATCGTCCTGTACCAGGACCCCCTGGTGCAGCTGTTTGAAAAGGATTTGGAGGGCTTCCCCTGCGCCGAGCATTTCGAGGGCCTGGTGGCGAAATACGCCCTGGCCGCCCGGGAGAATCCGGAGTACAGCCTGCTCTTCGACTTCTACACCGCCCTGGCCCACGCCGTGGCCCTGAAGGCCCGGTATCACGCCCAGGCGGCGAAGCTGCTTCGCGCCGGGGACCGGGAGGGCTGCGGCAGGCTCGCGGAGGACTTACCCGCCGTGGCCGACGCGGTGGAGGCCCTGCGGCAGGTGTGGCGCAGGCTCTGGGAGTCCACCAACAAGCCCTTCGGCTTCGAGGTCATCGACTTCCGCATGGGCGGCGTCGTCGCCAGGCTCAAAACCGCCGCCGACCGGCTGGGGGCCTACGCCCGGGGAGAGATTGACGACATTCCGGAGCTGTCCGGGGAGACCTTCCTGCTCAAGCGCCGGGAGGACAATTCCATCAGCTGCACCAACACCATGGCGGAGCTCCTCACCGCCGCCCGCCTCGACCACCCGTTTTAAGAGTTGACAGTGGACAGTTGACAGTGTACAGTTAAGGAGTCCCTTCGGGACAATAAAAACGAGAAAGACAAATTGGGGTTTGAGAGTGCGCATTGCAAATTACCTGTCATTGCGAACCAGTCCGCAGACTGGTGTGGCAATCCCCCCGTTGAAAGGAGTCAGGTAACGATTACCACCAAAAATCGCGGAAACTCCCGTTCTCCCGGGTATTTTTCGGTACATTTCCCCTCTATCCGGGGGATTGCCACGCCAGTGTGCGCACTGGCTCGCAATGACAGGAAACTTGGAGACGAAGCGTCAAATACCAATTTGCCGAGCATTCCTTAACTGTCCACTTTCCACTGTCAACTGTCCGCTACTATAACAAGGAGGCATATTATGGATACCGTTGCTCTTTACAATCTTTGGCTTGCAAAAGCCGTGGACGATCCGGATTTGACTTCCGAGCTGCGAGGCGTGGAGCCGGGCAGCGATGCTTGCTTTGACCGGTTCTACCGGGACCTGGAATTCGGCACCGGAGGCCTGCGGGGGGTCATCGGCGCGGGTACCAACCGGCTGAACATCTACGTCATCCGCCGGGCCACCCGGGGGCTGTGCGACTACCTGAAGGCCGCGGGGCTCCCCCTCTCCGTTGCCATCGGCTACGACAGCCGGATCAAGTCCGACCTCTTCGCCCGGGAGGCTGCCCGGGTCATCGCGGGGAACGGCCTGACGGCTTACCTGTACCCCCGCCTGGAGCCCACCCCGGCACTGAGCTGGGCCGTGCGGTACTACAAAACCGGCGCGGGCATCTGCGTCACCGCCAGCCACAACCCGGCCAAGTACAACGGCTACAAGGTCTACGGCCCCGACGGCTGCCAGATCACCCTGGAGGCCGCCGCCGCTGTCCTGGAGCGGATCAACGCCCGGGAGATGTTCCCCGAGGAAGCGCTCCCCACCCTGGAGGAGGGGCTGGCCGCAGGGAGCATCCGCTACATCGGCGAGGACTGCCTGGAAGCCTTCCTGGATGCAGTACAGGCCCAGTCCCTGACAGCGGGCAAGCAGGCCCTGAAGGTGGTCTACACGCCCCTGAACGGCGCGGGGCTGGAGTGCGTCACCAAAATCTTAAAGCGCATCGGCGTGGAGGATGTGACCGTGGTTCCCCAGCAGGAGAAGCCCGACGGACATTTCCCCACCTGCCCCTACCCCAACCCGGAAATCCGGGAGGCCATGGAGCTGGGGCTGCAGCTGTGCCGGGAGGTAAAGCCCGACCTGCTCCTGGGCACCGACCCGGACTGCGACCGGATGGGCGTGGCCGTGCCGGAGGGGGACGACTACCGGCTCATTACCGGCAACGAGATGGGCGTGCTGCTGCTGGACTACGTCTGCCGCAAGCGCCTGGAAAACGGCACCATGCCTCAGCGCCCCGTGGCGGTGACCACCATCGTGTCCACGGACATGGCCGACGCGGTGGCGAAGGAGTACGGCGTGGAGCTGCGCCGGGTGCTGACGGGCTTCAAGTTCATCGGCGAGCAGATTGCCATGCTGGAAAACGAGAGCCACCCGGAGCGGTACATCCTGGGCTTTGAGGAGAGCTACGGCTACCTCTCCGGCACCCACGTCCGGGACAAGGACGCGGTGAACGCCTCCATGCTCTGCTGCGAGATGACCGCCTGGTACCGTGCCCAGGGCAAGACCCTGGCCCAGGCCATGGACGATCTGTACCGCAAGCACGGCTTCTTCCGCAACGACCTGGCCAGCTTCACCTTCGAGGGAGCCGACGGCATGGCGAAGATGGCCTCCATTATGGATACCCTCCGGGCCAATCCTCCCAAGGTATTGGCCGGGGAGCCGGTGACGGGGATTGTGGACTACCAGGAAGCCGGCACGGGCCTGCCTAAGAGCAACGTGCTCCAGTTCCAGTCCGCCTCCGGCAAGCTCCTGGTGCGGCCCTCCGGCACCGAGCCCAAGATCAAGCTGTACCTCTCCGCCCGGGCCGCTTCCATGGACGAAGCGGAAGCCCTCTGCGCCGCCGTCCTCCGGGAAACCGAGGCAGCGTACCTGCGCTGATTGAATTCCCTCAGCAGTGCGGCAAATGGGTGCTTGTCGCTTCGCCCCATAGTTTCCTGTCATTGCGAGACCAGTCCGCAGACTGGTCGTGGCAATCCCCCGGTTAGAGGGGAAATGTACAGAAAAGTAACCGAAATAATGGAAGATACTGCGATTTTTGAAGGTAATCGTTACCTGGTCCCATTCAACCGGGGGATTGCCACACCAGTGTGCGCACTGGTTCGCAATGACAGCGTTTTTTGAGTGCATGCTTTCAAACAACAATTTGGCGACCAGCTTACGAAAGCTGATAACCTGAACAACGATTTGTCTTTCTGCCCCTTATTTTTTAATCATCGCGAAGCGATACTTTCGCTATTATCTATTCTCTATTATCCATTCTCTCTTATCTAAATAACAAAGCATCGGCCCGGAGCAGTGTGCTCCGGGCCGATGGTGTATACGGGGAATAATTGTCAATTGTCAATGCGAATCAAGAGTTGAAACAGGCAAAAAACGGCAGAAAATGTGGTAAGCAATAGAAAAAATGGTTTCATTGCGAACCAGTCCCTCTTGATTGGAATTGTCAATTGTGAATTGTCAATTCTACATGGACCCGTCCTGTTTCAGGACGGCAAGGACGGTTTTCAGCAGGATTTTGATGTCCAGTCCCATGCTCCAGGAGCCGATGTACTGGGTGTCCAGCCGCACCACATCCTCAAAATCCGTGATCTCGCTGCGGCCGCTGATCTGCCACAGGCCCGTGATGCCGGGCTTGATGGCAAGCCGGGCCCGGTGGTGGAGGTCATACTTCTCCCACTCGTCCACCGTGGGGGGCCGGGTACCCACCAGGGACATATCCCCCTTCAGCACATTGAAAAACTGGGGGAACTCGTCCAGGCTGGTGACCCGGATAAAATGGCCCAGGCCGGTTTTCTTCGTCCCGTCGGGGAGAATCCGGTTGCCGATGATCCGGGGATCAAAATCCAGCTTGAACATCATGCCGTCGCCCACCCGGTTGTCCTTCATCAGCTCCGCTTTCCGGGCCTCGGCATCCATGTACATACTGCGGAACTTGTACATTTTGAATTTTCTGCCGTTTCTCCCCACCCGGGTCTGGGCGAAGAAGATGGGGCCGGGGGAGCTGATATAAATGGCGGGGCCCAGAACCAGGCACAGCAGCAGCGTGGCCGCGCAGCCCACCAGTCCTCCCGCGATATCCAGGGCCCGCTTCAGGAAGGCCTGGCGGGGCGTGGTGAAATTCATGCTGGAGGTCAGCACGGTATAGCTCCCCAGCCGCTCCACGATCTGCTTTGCCCCCGAGGACGCGGCCTTGGCCAGGTTCAGGTGTACGGTGACCCCTGCCGTATTCAGCCGGTCAATCAGTTCCTGGGGATAGGGCAGCTCCGGGGGAATCAGGAGGAACACCTCGTCCACCCACTCCCTGCAGATGTACTGCGACGCGGTTTCCGGCCCGGCCACCACGGGGACGCCCGCGATCTCCCTGCAGGTCAGGTCCTGATCCAGAAGGATCAGTCCCGCAATGCGGTACTTCTCCGCGCTTTTGGTCCGGAGCTGTTCCACCGCCTCCGCCGCCGCGGAGGCTCCGGTGACGATGAGCATGGCGCCGATGTCCTTCCCGGTACCCCGGCGGCGCAGAACCTGCTTCCAGCCCAGGCGGACGGCGTAGGTGATGAGGATATACAGCGCCCCCATGAGCAGCAGGGAGGCTCTGGAGTAGCTTTCCCCCTCCTTGATGAGGAACAGGTAGGAGATGCCCATGAGCACCACCAGAACGCAGTTTCGCATGGTGGCGGCAAACTCCTTGTAATAGCCTCTTTTGAGCACATTTTTCATGGTTTCGCAGAAAAACAGCACCGCGATGTCCGCAAAAATCAGCACGAAGCCCATACCCCGGTACAGCGGTATGGCATAGGGGTTCCATTCGCCCTGCCGAAGGGCGTAGGACAGGATAAACGCCGCCTGCAGGCACAGCAAATCCAGAAGGATGAAGTCAAAATGCTTCAGCCACCCTTCAGGCCTCTTTTTATACATTCTTCTCTCTCTCCATTCTTCGGTTCACCGGAGGGTTTTTCAGCGCGGAATCGTGAAAACAGTGGGGACAGTTGGGGTATCCCCGACCGGGATGGAATTAAAATAATACGTGTTAGTTTAAAAACTTGGACTTAGTCCGTTTTATTGGTCATATTCCACAGTATAATAGCACCATCAAAGAGAGATGGGGCAAAATACTATGGTTA
>SFHI01000069.1 GCA_004555705.1 Clostridiales bacterium
TCTGAGCGTTTTCGATAAAACGCAGCACTTCCGTAGACGAAACCAAAGCGGGCGGCTAATAGCCGCCCCTACAGTGTCATTCCGACAAACACCAATTTGCCTGACTGCCGCGCTGACCTGACTGTCATTTTTAATCATCCCCGAAGGGGATTCCATAATTGTCAATTGTTAATTGTCAATTGTCAATTCGTAAGCGAAAGCGCCATTTACTGACCGAACAATTTTGAACGGAGGCAATCTGATGAAACTGAACACCAAACGCACCATCCTGATCGGCTTCGCGTTTTTGTCCATCTGCGCTTTCTGGCAGATGTACGACAACCTGATCCCGCTGATCCTCACCAACACCTTCCACATGAACGAAACCCTCTCCGGCGTCATTATGGCGGCGGACAATGTGCTGGCGCTCTTCCTGCTGCCGCTCTTCGGCGGAATCTCCGACCGGTGTAAGTCCCGCCTGGGCCGACGCCGTCCCTTCATTCTGGTGGGCACCCTCAGCGCCGTGGTGCTGATGCTGGGACTCCCCCTGCTGGCGGACAGCTTCCACGCTTCCCCCGCTCCCGGAAAGCTGGCGGCCTTCATCGCCGTGCTGGGCCTGCTGCTGATTGCCATGGGTACTTACCGCAGCCCCGCCGTGGCCCTGATGCCCGATGTCACCCCCAAGCCCCTGCGTTCCAAGGCCAACGCCATCATCAATCTGATGGGCGCGGTGGGCGGCATTCTCTATTTGCTTATCACCACCTTCCTGTATAAGACCAAGAGCGACCATTACATCAGCTATCTGCCCCTGTTCGCCATTGTGGGCGGCATCATGCTGGCAGCTCTGGCCATCGTGATGGTGTTTGTCAACGAGCCCAGGCTGGTAGCTCAGCAGCAGCGCTACGAGCAGGCCCACCCGGAGGACAACCTGACCCAGGCCACGGAAAACGGCGAAGTCCTCCCCCGGGAGGTCAAGCGGAGCCTTTCCTTCCTTCTGTGCTCCATCGCCCTGTGGTTCATCGGCTACAACGGTGTCTCCACCTGGTTCTCGGTCTACGCCCAGAACACCTGGAACATGAGCCTGGGCCAGGCCAAAGCCGCATCGGCCGCCGGAAAACCATCCGCTTCGGCACATTGCTTCTCAGCGGTAGCTTCTTCGCCGCCTTCGCCTACACTTTGGTCAGCAGTTCCTTCAGCCCAGTGCTGTATGTTCTCTTCGTCCTGGTGGGCATCTCCTGGGCGGCCATCAACGTCAACAGTCTGCCCATGGTGGTGGAGATGTGCAAGGGCAGCGAGGTCGGCAAGTTCACAGGCCTCTACTATACCTTCTCCATGTCCGCCCAGATCATGACCCCCATCGTGGCCGGGTGGCTCATGAACCATGTGGATTACAAGGCGCTCTTCCCCTACGCGGCTATTTTCGTATTCGGCTCCTTCCTCACCATGGGCTTTGTCCGCCATGGGGACAACCGGGTGGAAGTGAAAAAGGGGCTGGAAGCCTATGATGTGGAGGACTAAATCATGATTATTGCAATTGGAATCATCCTTCTTCTGATTCTTCTTTATCTTCTGTCCTTACGGGGCAGAACCGGCCAGCCGGGGCTTGCGGAGCTTCGTCGCTGGCGCTATGCCCACCGTGGGCTCCATACCCCCGGCGTCCCGGAAAACAGCATGGCGGCCTTCCGGGCGGCTCTTGAGGCGGGCTTCGGCATTGAGCTGGACCTGCACCTGCTGACGGACGGGGGCCTCGCGGTGATCCACGACTCCAAGCTGGAGCGCACCACCGGAAAGCCCGGGAAGGTGGAGGAGCTGTCCTCCGCCCAGTTGTCGGATTACCCGCTGGAAGGAACAGAGGAAGTGATCCCTCTGTTCCCCCAGGTTCTGGAGCTTTTCGCCGGAAAAGCTCCGTTAATCATCGAGCTGAAGCCTGACGGAGACAATTACGCGGCGCTCTGTGAGGCCGCCGTGGCCGCCATGGATGGCTACTCCGGCCCCTGGTGCATGGAGTCCTTCGATCCCCGGTGCATTGACTGGCTGCGCAGGCACCGCCCGGACATCATCCGGGGACAGCTGTCCTACAATTACCTCAAGGGCACAAGCCCTCTGCCCTGGCCGCTTAAATTTGCTTTGACCTATAACCTGCTGAACTTCCGCACCCGGCCGGACTTCATTGCCTATGACTACCCCACCCGGAAAACCCTGAGCAATTTCCTCTGCCGCCGTCTCTGGGGCATCCAGGGCGTCACCTGGACCATCCGCACCCCCCAGGAATTTGCCCAGGCCACCCAGGAGGGCTGGATTCCCATTTTCGAAAACTTCCTGCCCCCCGCAGGCTGACAAACATTTCAGGCGTGCCGCAATCCCCTGCGGCACGCCCTTTTTCATACTCCATATGAGCGTATAAATTGGTGTTTACAAAATAAACGCTGTCATTGCGAGCCAGTGCGCTTAAGTGGCGTGGCAATCCCCCGGTTAGAGGTAAAATATATCGACAATTGCCCTGCAGAGCAGGGAAACCTTGCGATTTTTGGTGGTAATCGTTACCTGGTTCCATGGGGCCGGGGGATTGCCACACCAGTCTGCGGACTGGTTCGCAATGACAGGACATTTGAAATGTGTAGTGCAAACAACAATTTCCCTTTCCAACTCCGTCCAAATAACCTCTGCGTCATCCTAAGTTTACATAACTGCACGGATTCACATAAGCCCCGTTGTAGGAAATCCCGAAATGCAGATGGTACCCTTTGGAAATTCCGGTGGTGCCCACCGTGCCGATCTGCTGCCCACCGCTGACCACCTGGCCCGCGGACACGCAGTAGGTGTCCAGGTGCATATAGATGGAGGAAAATCCGTCCTGGTGATTGATCTGCACATAGTTGCCCGCGGAATTGCTGTACCCCGCTACGGTCACAATCCCCGGCCGGGAGGCATAAACGGGCGTTCCCCTGGGAGCACCCAGGTCCACCCCCTGGTGGTATGTAGAAGCCCCCGCCAGAGGCGCCGTCCGGTTTCCGAAGGGACTGGTGAGCATGGTGTAGCTGCAGGGAACCAGCCAGGCGGAGGAACCGGGATTCTGGGGCGTTGTCCCGCCTGGCGTTGTGTTTCCCTGACCGCCAGCGTCCTGGGCCGCCTGGGTGGTTGGCGGCACATAGGTCGCCATGTACGCCAGCCATTCCGCCTGTTTGGCCGCGTCATATTCCGTTTGCTTCGCGGCGATCTGCTCCAGAAAGTCCGCCTCCTGGGCTTCGTACTCCTCCCAAAGCCCTTCCAGTTCCCTTCCTTTGGCCAGCAGCTCCTGGAGGAGGGCATACGCCTCCTGCTGTTTGGCTTCCAGCTCCGCCTGCTCCCGGTCCAGCTCTGATTTAGTACCCTCAAGGCCCTCCTTCTCCAGGGCCAACGCATCCTTCGCCTGCTCCACCTCCGTGGCTGCCTGCTCCAGCTCCCGAATCCGCCGGTTGTCGGAGGCCGCGATTTCCTCCACCATGTTCAGCCGGTCCAAAAGGTCGGAAAAGCTGGCTGCCCTGAACAGAACCTCCCAGTAGCTGACTGTTCCTTCCTCCTCCATGGCGCGGATGCGCTGATTGCTTCGCTCCCTCAAGTCCTCATACCGTTCCTGGGCCTGGTCCAGCTCCTCCTGCTTGTCGGCGATCAGAACACTGTAGGAGAGGATCTGCTCATTCAGGTTCCGGATTCCGGCGGCCAGAAGGTTCACCTCCTGGTCCAGCACCTGCTTTCGGGCCATCAGCTCCCCGATTTCATCCTGATTTCCCTGATATTCCGCCTTGACCCGGGCGATCTGCGCTTCAATTTCCTTCTTCTGCTCCTGAAGGGCCTGAATCTGTTTCCTGATTTCCGAAGAGGATGCCGCCCGGGCGGGAACCGTAACTCCCGCCAGCAAAAAGGCGGCAATCAGAATCCAGGCCGCTGCTTTTCTCCTTCTCATTTTGCACCCTCCTGTGGGAACCGTACGAAGCATATCCAGTCATGGCCAAACTGAAAATCGAAGTTCGTCAGCACCAGGTACAGATTCACCCGGGCAATCTCCCGCTCCAGAAGCTCCACATCATACGCTCCGCTTAAATCCAGGGTCAAGGCACCGCTGGAGTGGGGCGGGAATACCGTGTTGCGGAAAAGTACCTTGCCGCCCAGTCCGGGAAGCTCCCGGCTGTTTTCCCAGTCCATTATCTTCAGCTGCTCCTGGAACCGAAGATATTTGTCCGAACCGTTTTCCACCCACACCGTAATGATGCCATTTCCTTCGTAGGTGCCGCCCAGAGCCAGCTCATCCCCATTCATAGGCGTAAACAGCTTGTACGCCGAAGCCGTCATGGTCAGCACCAGCAGCATCAGCGCGGCCAGCACCGGAATCAGGCGTGCCGGGTGCCTTCGCTCCGGCGTCCGGTCATTTCCCAGGCGAACGCCGGTTTTCTGCTCCACCATCCGGCAGATATTGTGGAAATTCTCGTTGGTCATTGCGTTCATACCCCGACTCCTTTCTCCGTAAGGCCCTGCCGAAGCTGGCGCTTGGAACGGTACAGGGAGTTGTTCACCTGGGTCACCGTCAAGCCCGTAGCCAGGGCAATCTCCCGGGGCTTCTGGTCATAATAGTATCGACGCACCAGAATCTCCCGGTTCAGCTCCCCCAGCGTCTGCAGCAGCTGCCGCAGCTCACTGCGGATTTCCTCCTCCGCAAGGGCCTCCTGGGCGCACAGTCCGCCGCCACACAGCGCCTCCTCCAGAGGGATTGTGTTTCTGCGGCTTAGCTCCCGGTACCGGTCAATGGCCCGGGAGCGGGTCAGAACACACAGCAGGGTTTTCAGCTTTCCCCGGGTGGGATCAAAATTGCCGGGATGCTCCCACAGATAGATAAAGGCATCCGCCACGCATTCCTCCACATCCTGGTCGCTGCCCACATTTTTCAGCACCGCCGCCGCGATGGGCCACAGCAAATGGGCGTATTTCTCCATCACCAGGCCCAGGGTCTCCTCGTCCCGGTTCCCAATGGCACGCGCCATAGCCTCCTCCCGCATCCGCTTCCCTTCTTTCTTTGATGGTTTCTTATAGTACGCACGAAACACGGAAAACACTTTTTTGAAATGGAAAAAGATAAATTGTTGTTTTCCGGTTTCTGCACGCACTGCGTTCCTACTGTAGGGGAGGCATTGATGCCTCCCGTAGGGCAGTACGTTTTCGCCGCAATGCCCCGGAAAACGGTAGCATTTTACCGCCGGGAGGCAAAAATGCCTCCCCTACAGCAGAGACGTACCGTGTTGCGGCATTTGACGTGCAAACAACAATTTATCTTTTTATCAGCAACCCCCGCAAACGCAGAAAACGATCAGAAGCCCGCGCTTCTGATCGTCTCTGTTTATTCCGTTTCCTCGCTGAGCTCCCGCGCAACCGCGTCCAGTTGGGCGTTGGCCATGTCAAAATCCGCCACCGCGTCCATGATCCGCTGGTAGGCCCGGCGCTTTCCGGCGGCTTGCAGCTGGTCGGCCAACTCCGCAAGTTCCTGGGCGTGAGCATCGTTGTGGCTAACCATGAACCGCATCAGGGCCAGCAGCTCCTCCATAGCCGTCCCCTGCACGGGCGCAGCGTGGGTGTGCCCGGCTTCTCCATGGGTATGTCCGGGATGCTCCCGCTTCACGCCGCTGACCTGATACATCCGGTCGTTGGAGATCACCACCTCCACCTGAAGCCATTTGGCAAACAGGGCCCGCAGGCTCTCGGCGCTCATCAGCCCATTGGACACTGAGCTGGCGCTGCCCTGGTGGTGGCCGTCGATAGCCTCCCGGCTGGCCCCATGGGCCACGGTGAGCCTGCCCCCCTCTTTCAGAAGAGACGCGAGCCTCTTAATCAGCCGTTTGGGCTCCGGGAAGTGGGGAAAGGCGTTGTAAACCACCACCGCGTCAAATTTCCGGTCAAAGGAGATTTCCTCCACGTCCCCGCAGACCACCTCCACGGCGCTGTTTCCGGCGTACTTCTCCCCGGCGATCTGGGCCATTTTCGGGGAGATATCCACGCCGGTTACCGAGGCGCCCCCCCGCTCCAGGTAATAGGGAAACATCACGCCGGTGCCGCAGGCCACGTCCAGAATGTCCATCCCCGGGCCGATTTCCGCGTTGTCCAGAATCGCGTTGATAATTTTGTCGCTCTTCACCATTTCCGCGTCCCAGGTAGGGGCGCAGCGGTCAAAGAATTCGATGACGTCCTTTTTCTCCATAACCCCGTCCTCAGCCGAAGAAGCTGGCCGTATCCACCTTCTGGTAGCCGCCGAAGCTGGAGGGGCAGGCGAAAATCGCCTCCGCCAGCTCCTGTCCCAGGAACATCTTCGTGACCTCGTTGGTCTTTTCCGTCAGGTCGATGTCCCCGAACAGCTCCGGGTACACGGTCTTGGCCACGAACCAGGTGTTCAGCAGCGCGATCTCATAGTTGGTGTAGTAGGCGTTGTAGGCCATCTCCAGATAGACCTCGCCCTTCCGCCAGGCCCTACAGGTGTCGAACAGGGTGGGGTCCTCCTTGTAAAGGGGCGCGATGTTCTTCACGGCGGCGGCATCCATAATCAGGATGTCCATGTCCTCCCCCAGGGAGACGAACTTCTCCGCCTCGATGGCCTGGATGCCGGGGGCGGAAAGCCCCGTGACCACATTGCGCACGTTGGCGATTTCAAAGGAAACGTAGTTCTGGGCGGTCATCAGGTGGTTGGTGGTGCCCCAGTTGCCCAGGCCGCAGATGTACACCCCGGGCTGATCCTCCGGCGCGATTTCCGCGGTTCTGCCGGAAATTTCCGCAGTCTCCGCCTCTACAAAGGCTACCAGCTCCGCCGCCCGGGCCTCCCGGCCGAACACCTGTCCCAGCAGATTCATGGAGCCCGCGAAAGCATCGTCAAACACGCCTCCGGGGCCTGCCTTCAGGGTAATCACCGGAACCCCCAGCTGCTCCTGGAGGGCATTCTCCTTCTCCACATCCTCGTACTCCGAGATGACGATGTCCGGGTTGCAGGAGAGAATCTTCTCCGCCTCGGCGGTCTGGGCCTGAGGGCCGCCCACACCGCAGGAGGGAAGCTCCTTGAGCATTTCCCCGTAAGCCAGCACATAAGGCCGCGCCACCGCGTCAAACATCTTGGGCCGCTCCTCCAGGGACAGGTTGTCGATGTCCTCCACGCCGCACAGCAGGTTCATATCCCCCACATAGCTGTACATTCTCAGCGCTCCCGCGCCGATGCAGACCACCCGGCTGTAGCTGCCGGGAATAATGGTGACTTCCCTTCCGATCATGTCCGTCACGGTAACCTCCGGGTTTTCCGTAGGCGCCTCCGTCACAGCGGAGGTCTCGGTCGCTCCGGTGGTCGGGGCCTGGGTTTCCGCCTCCGTCTTTCCTCCGCAGGCTCCCAGGCTCAGCACCAGGGCCAGCGCCAGAAGCAGTGCAATTCCTTTTTTCATATTCTTTCCTCCTGTTTCTGCAGAATGACCGGCTGCCCGTCCACCTGCGCGATTTTTACATCGATGTCAAAGATATCCCGGAGCACATCCTCCCGGAAGCATTCCCTCCCCCCGGTGTATTTCACCACACCATCCTTCAGGAAGAAGAACCGGTCCCCGAATTCCATGGCCCGGTTCAGGTCATGGAGGGAGCTGAGGATGGCAATATGCTTCTCCCGGGCCAGGCGTTTCGCCTCCCGGATGATCTGCTGTTCGTTGGCGATGTCCAGGTTCCCCGTGGGCTCGTCAAACACCATGAGCTTCGGTTCCTGGGCCATGGCACGGGCCACGGCGATTTTCTGCCGCTCTCCCCCGGAGAGCTCCTCCACATTCCGCTGGGCAAAATCCTCCAGGCCCATATCCCGGAGAATCTTCTCCACAGCCAGGTAGTCGGCCTGTCCGGCCTTCATCCCGAAGTAGGCAACCCGGCCCATCAGCACGGAATCGAACACACTCAGCGCCCCGAAGCGGATGTCCTGGGGCACATAAGCGATGCGCCTGGCCCGCTGGGCCCGGGAGAGGGAGCGAAGGTCCTCCCCTTCAAAACGGATGGTTCCGCTGCGGGGGTTCAGGATTCCCAAGATGTTCTGGAACAGGGTTGTTTTGCCGGAGCCGTTCCGGCCCAGCAGAATGCCGATTTCCCCGGGCTTCAGCTCCAGATTCACTCCCCGCAGCACGTCCGGTCCCTGGCGTCTGTAGCGGAAGGTCACATTCTCCACACTCAGCATCGGCGGTTCTCCTTCCGGGAAAAGATGATGCTCAGGAAGAAGGGGGCACCCAGAAGGGAGGTAATGGCGCCCACCGGCAGGGCGGAACCGCCGCCCATGCTCCGGGCAAAGGTATCCGCCGCCAGCAGCAGAATGCTCCCGGACAGGGCGGTGACGGGGATACTGACCCGGTGATCCTGGCCCAGCAGCCGCTTGGTGGCATGGGGACAGATGATGCCCACGAAGCCGATGACCCCCAGGAAGGACACGCACACCGCTGTGATCAGCGAGGCAATCAGCATCACAAGAAACCGCAGCCACTCCACCCGGACGCCCATGGTCTTGGCCGCCGCCTCCCCGCTGAGCAGGGCGTTGAGCCGCCAGGAAAGGAGCAGAAAAAACGCAATTCCCACCCCGGTGATCCCGGCCATGATGGCGTCGGTCCGGTAGGTAGCCCGGCCCAAATCACCGAAATTCCACACCACCGCGGCGGAAATCCCCACGTCCGTGGCGTAAAACTGCAAAATGGTGGTAGCCGCCGTCCAGACCGCCCCGATGGCCATACCGGACAGCACCACCACGTTGGGAGAAAAGGAGCGGACGGTGCACAGCCCCAGGATCAGCAGCGTGGACAGCGCCGCAAACAGGAAAGCCATGGCGCTGGTGGCATAGGGATTGGCCCCCACGGTCAAATTCGACAGGTTATTCCCCGTGGAGAGGAAGCCCCCCGCAAAGGCGATGATGGACAGATTTGCCCCGAACACGGCGGCATTGGACACCCCCAGGGTGGAGGGGGAGGCCATGGGATTGTTGAGAACCGTCTGCATCATGAGGCCCGATACCGCCAGTCCCGCCCCGGCGATCACCGCGGCCAGCACTCTTGGTACCCGGATGTTCCAGAGGATGCGCACATTGGCCGCCGTCCCGGTTCCCAGCAAAGCCTCCAGGCAGTCCCGGAAGCTCATCCGGGACGAGCCCGCGAACAGGCACGCGAAGGCAAGAACCAGCACCGCAAGCGTCATCACGGCAATGACCGTATTGTTTTTTCTCTTTTTCTTTTTCAGCAGCGCCGCCGTTTCCATAGCTACAACCGACTTCCTTGAAAAAACTGGGTGTATTATACAAGCAATCTCCCGCTCCTGCAAGCCCCCCCAGGGGATAAAAAGCGCGGTATCCAACCGATACCGCGCCGAAATGAAAAACAGATGGTAAATTGTTGTTTACAGCAATATCACCGTAGGGGCGGATATTATCCGCCCGTAACCTTTCGTCTACAAAAGCACTCCGTTCTATCGGAAATGCTCAAAAACAACAATTTACCGGTGCAGGGCTTTGCGCAGGACGGGTACAATCAGCAGCGCCACGGCGCCGCCGATCAGAGCGGTGAACAGCTGAGGCCAGCTGAAGGTAGCGGGCAGCGCCTTCAGCATGGGCTCCTTCAGGGTTCCCGCGGCCAGCAGTCTGTCCGCCAGCACGCCGCAGATCAGCTTCGCCACCAGCAGGTACAGCACCGCTGCCTTGACCGCGGCGGCCAGCAGCCATGCCCCGATCTGCCGCAGAAGGTTCTTGCCGCTCTTGTCCGCCACAAGACACAGCAGGACAACGTACACCGAGTTACCCACCATGATGGCAGACACGGTGAGAATCTGGGGCGCGATGCCCAGCAGGAACGCCAGCACCGGGGAAACCAGTGCCACAACCAGGCCGCTGGCAAGACCACCCACCAGAACGGCCACCGCCAGCACCGCGTTGACGCAGGAGCCGGTAACCAGCTGCCCAAAGCCCTTGGTCACAGCCTGCAGCGTTACCAGCAGCGCCAGAAGAATGGCGGTTTCTGTGATCCATCTTACTTTTTTGTTCATGTTCTTTCCTCCAATCCATTTCCCTCCGGAGGACCCGGGGATTCATTCCGTGTCTATTTTATCACACCATGTCAACCTCCCCCGGAGCGAATAAATTGTTGTTTACAGTTTTCAAAGGCCTTACGTTGCTACCGTAGGGGCGGATATTATCCGCCCGAAACATTCCGGTTTTTGAACATTTTCGACAGAACAGGGTACTTTGGTAGACGAAAGGTTGCGGGCGGCTAATAGCCGCCCCTACGGTAAAATCTCGGTAAACATCAATTTGTCAGTGCGCCTGTATCGGCCCCCAAAAAGCACCGGGCGCTTTGAAATGCCCCGAGTCTTGGCTCGGTTTCAAAAGCGCCCGGTGCTGGTTTCTTCCAGCCGGAGTATCTCCGCCATCCGGCGGATGAACAGGTCATTGGAAGGTCTTTTGCGTTGTCCGGGGAAAAGGCGTTCCCAGATTTCCCGGTTCCCGGTGTCCCATCCGGATTCAATGGCCAGCCGGATGTCCCGCTCCACCTGCGTGGCTGTGGCCCCGCAGGCGTCCGCCACAGCCGGGTAGATTTCCTTGGTGATGGCAGAACGGGGGTGTCTGGCTCTGTAAAGGATCGCCGGAAGCAGGAAGGCAAAGCCGTCGTGCTTGGAACGGATTCCCATAGAAAGCAAAGCGCCGGTAATCCGGACATAGGGCTCCGGTGTCCCGGATTCCCCCGGAAACCGGAGCAGGTCCTCCGTCCGCGCCGCCAGGGCACGGGAATTGCAGGGCTTCATCATCACATAGGTCACCGCCAGGTCCTGGAGGGTCTGCTGGATCAGGGGATTGAACAGCGTGGTCAGGGCCAGCACGGCGGCGGTGCAGCCCCGGTCCCGGGCGGTCTGCAGCAGTGTAACCCCATCCATTTCCGGAAGGCTCAGGTCCAGTACCAGTCCATCGGGGCAGAAGCTCTCCAGCAGCTTAAGGGTCTGCAGCCCGGTTTGACAGCACCGGATCCGGCACTTTCCCTCCAGCTCCCGCATAAGGATCCGGCTGTATTCCCCGCTGGGGTCCGCCACCAGGAGCTTTCGCATACATTTCCCCGCCTTCATAAATGGTTTTCGTTCCATCCATCCGCAGATATAGAATATCACAGAATCCTCCAATACGCAATCCGGGTTCCGGAGATTATTCGACGCTTTTCGACATTCCTGCGCTTTTCCAAGCCTTTTCTGCCGGCCAAATGATTCCCGGAGCACCGTTTCGAGAAAAAACGCGGCGCTCCCACCTTAAGAAATGACACATCTGCCCGAAAATTACACCTATTCAAAAGGCGCTGCCGGATGTATAATTTCAGCAGAAAGCAACGGGGTATCCCCTGATGACAGCTTCACTCAATACGGATAAGGAGACGGTAACCATGAAAACCAGTCTGGAAACCATTCAAACCCTTTCAAAGGTCGGCAAGATTCTGTGCAAAATTGTCTTTGTGTGCAGCCTGGTGGGGGCCATCGGGTCTTTCGTGGGCATCATCGCACTGGCGTTGGGAATTGTGGGCGCAGTGCAGCTGGGCCATGTGACCATTCACAGCATTCTTTCGGAAAGCACCGGAATGACCCTGGGAACCATGTATGCCTCCATGGCGGCAGGCTGCATTCTCTGCATCGGGGAGGCGTTTCTGGCCAAAATCGCCGAAAACTACTTCCGCCATGAGCTGGCGGCTGGAACCCCCTTCACCATGGAAGGTGCCGCGGAACTGAAGCGTCTGGGCCTGTGGACCATTCTGCTGCCCCTGGGCGTGATGATTGCGGCAAACATCGTTCACCTGATTCTGAACATCGTTTTCCAGGACATTGCGGACATCTATACCAACGACTTTTCCTCCATCGGCCTGGGCATCGGATTCCTGGTGGTATCCGTGCTCTGCAAACACGGCGCCGAGACCGCCTCCAAAGCCCCGGAACCCGGTCTGTAACCGCGATACCCTTGTCCGGTTAGCAAATCAAAACGTTAAATTGTTGTTTACGCGTGCGCGCCAAATAAAACGCTGTCATTGCGAGCCAGTGCGCACACTGGCGTGGCAATCCCCCGGATAGAGGGGAAATGTATCGAAAAGTTCCCGAAAGATGAGATTCACTGCGTTTTTTGGTGGTAATCGTTACCTGATTCTTTTCGACCGGGGGATTGCCACACCAGTCTGCGGACTGGTTCGCAATGACAGGTAATTTGTAACGGCTTGACCCGGCACGGATTCCCCTGGGGAATCCGTCCGCAATACTTTGAGAAGAGGGAGCGCCCATGCTGCGAATGGAGATCGCGCTGTTCCTGGTTGTGGCCTTTGTGGCTTACATCTATTTCTCCGCGGAGAAGAAATTCACCCAGCTGCACCGGACCTTTTCCGTGCTGCTGGTGGTGGTGCTGTTTCATCTGGTCTTTGACGGGATCACGGTTTACACGGTGAACCACCTGGAAACGGTGCCCGCGCTTTTGAACGAAGCCTTCCACCGGCTGTTCATCGGGACAATGATTCTGATTTTCTTCCTGTTCTACCAGTACATCGCCATTTTGGTGGAGGAGGAAACCGGAAAGCCCCGCCGGCTGGACAGGGCCGCCCGGGTTTATCTTGTGTTCGCGGAGCTGGGGGATATGCTTCTGCCCATCCATTACGCCGTGACCCCCCAGGGGAACTACTCCGACGGCATCCATGTGGTTTTCTGCTATGTGAGTGTGGCCTTCTATTTCCTGCTGGGAACCGGGCTGCTGCTTCTGAACTGGAAGCAGGTTCCCCGAAAGAAGAAAATGGCCATCGTCATTGCTTCCCTGGTGGAGCTGATCGGAACCACCCTCCAGGGGATCAACCACACCTGGCTCATCAGCGGCATGGGCATCACCCTGATCACCCTGGCCTTCTATCTGATCCTGGAGAATCCGGACATCCTCCGGGCGGAGCTGACGGAGCAGAAGATGTCCATGCTGTACCTGAAAAGTCAGGTCAATCCCCATTTCCTCTACAACACCCTGGACACCATCCGCATCCAGGCCCAGCTGAACGGGGACAAGAAGGTGGCGGACCTGCTCATGCGGCTGGTGGACTTTTTCCGGCTCAGCGTCAAGGTGGACAGGCCCCTGGTTACCCTGGACGATGAAATGGAACTGCTGGAGGCCTACATGGAGCTGATGTGCTACCGCTACCCGGAGCTCCGGTGCGAATACGACATCGATCCGGAGCTGGGCGGCGCCCAG
The DNA here is from genome assembly GCA_004555705.1 of Clostridiales bacterium. Taxonomy (GTDB): domain Bacteria; phylum Bacillota; class Clostridia; order Oscillospirales; family Oscillospiraceae; genus Faecousia. Next base: position 13,232 of record SFHI01000069.1, read on the forward strand.
GTGCCCAATTTCATTCTCCAGCCCATTGTGGAAAACAGCCTGCTCCACGGCCTGAAGAACAGGGGCTACCGCGGGGAGGTCGCCATCTCGGCCCAAAGAACGCCGGAGGGCGCCATGGAAATTCAGGTCCGGGACACCGGCAGCGGCTTTGCCCCCGGGAAGAAGGAAGCCATTGACGAAATGCTCCGCAGCTACGCCAAACAGGCTCCCAAGCTCACGGGCAACAGCATCGGTATCCTGAACGTGCAGAAGCGGATCAAGCTGCTCTGCGGCCGGGAGTACGGCCTGTGGTATACGGAAAATGAATCAGGGGGCGTGACGGCCCATATTCTGCTGCCCCTGAAGGAGGAAGCCCAATGAAGAAGCTGCGCGTGCTTTTGGTGGACGATGAAATCATGATCCGGGAGGGCTTCAAACGGCTCTTCGACTGGGAGACCCACAACTGCCAGGTGGTGGGGGAAGCCGCCGACGGCATGGAGGCCCTGGCAAAAATCGACACCCTGGACCCGGACATCGCCATCATGGACATCAACATTCCCATTATGAACGGGCTGAAGGTCATCCAGCTCAGCCGCATCAAGCACCCGGACACCGCCTTTGTCATCGTGTCGGGCTACGACGATTTTTCCTATTGCCGGGAAGCTCTGCGGCTTCAGATCACGGACTACATTCTCAAGCCCGTGAACTATGAGGAGTTCGGCGCCTGCATCGACAACCTGAAAATTGCCCTGTTTCAGCGCCAGTCGCCGAAAAAACAGGACCGGCAGGAGGAGCGCACCATCACGCTCATCACCCGCTACCTCCAGGAGCATCTGGCGGAGGAGATCAGCCTCTCCGTACTGGCCGAGGAGTTTCATCTCAGCGCCCAGTATATCAGCCAGCTGTTCAAAAGTGAGATCGGCGTGGGGTTCCTCGCCTACCTGACCAACATCCGCATGGAGCAGGCCAAGAAGCTGCTGCTTTCCACGCCGCTGTCCATTGCCGAGGTATCCGAGCGGTCCGGCTACGGAGACTACCGGGTGTTTACCAAGGTGTTCAAGAAATCCGAGGGAATCGCCCCCTCCCAGTACCGCCGGGATTTCCTGGAGAACGCCGGAATCCCAAAATAAGGATTCTCCCGGAGCCGCCAAGCGGCTCCGGGACTTTTTTCCCCGGACATACAGAATCCCAGGGGAAACTGTCAGACAAATTGTTGTTTACGCGTGCGAACGAAAAAAATGCTGTCATTGCGAGCCAGTGCGCACACTGGCGTGGCAATCCCCCGGTTGAATGGTACCAGGTGGCGTTCATGCCTATCCCCAACCCGGGAGAACCGGTATAATGGTGTCACAAGTTCCGAAAGGACTATCCGGCGCCCCGGCGCTCCCGGGCGTGCCGATACAGAGAAAAGAGGGATACATCATGACCGCATCCAAAGCAATTCCCCGCCAAAGGCCCGGCACAGATAAACTGTGTTACCTGTTCCTGGTGTTCCTGACCGGGTGCCTGGTCGGGTGGATATACGAAGAAATCTTTTACTGGATCACCGAGGGGATGCTCCGCAACCGAGGTGTGCTCTACGGCCCCTGGCTGCCCATCTACGGCGTGGGGGCCCTGGGAATCTACGCCATGAAACCCGTGAAAAAGCATCCACTCCTGCTGTTCCTCCTGTGCATCGGCATCTCCGGCGCGGTGGAGTACGCCATTGGCTATGGGGCGCTCCGGCTTCTGGGAATACGGCTCTGGGACTACAGGGGACTGTTCTGGAATCTGGACGGAATCATCTGCCTGCGCAGCGTCCTGAGCTTCGGCGTCATGGGGCTTGTCTTTCATTACCTGCTGGAGCCTATGGGCCAGCGGATATACCACAGAATCCCGCCCCGCCGGATTCACGCCGGATGCCTGATGATTCTCTGCGTATTCGCGCTGGACTGCGTCCTCAGCGCCCTCTACCGTACTCCCATTACCTATTGACACATTCCATCATTTTCATAAGGAGGGAAGAACATGAGCTTTCTGTTATCAGCTCTGCCCTGGGTGGTCTGCGGCCTTTGCGTCGCCCTTATCTGCGCGAAATTAGGCTCCCGGAAAAAGTAGGAGGAAGGGCTTGGCCAGCGGATTTCCCTGGGCCTGAGCCTGGGCCTGCTGCTGGGGGTCACCCTGAACAGCCTCGGCCTGTGGGCAAACCATGGAACAGGCCTGGCTCTTGGCCCCCTGATCGGCCTGACTCTGGCAATCCTGTACCCCGGAAAAGAGTATTCCGGAGAGGAGAAAGGAGCGTAGCATAATGAAAACCGAAACAAAATTAATGGTAATTCTCCTGGCGGTAACCCTGGCAGCAGCACTTTTGGCCGGTGGGCTGTATCTCAAATCCATCCGGGACTACAAAGCGGAGGTCGCCGCCCTGACCTTCACGGAAATCGACCTGAGCCGGGTAGCGGACGGCACCTATGCCGGAAGCTGTGAGACCGGCGTGGTCAACGCCCAGGTGCTGGTCACCGTTCGGAACCACACCATCACGGACATCCAGCTTCTCCGGCACGATAACGGCCGGGGTACTCCCGCCGAGGCCATCCTCGCCCGGATGCTCCAGGACCAGGCCACCGATGTGGACACCGTCAGCGGGGCCACCAACTCCAGCAGAGTTCTGCGCAAAGCCGTGGAGAACGCCCTGTCCCAGGGGATCTCCCCGGAGGCTCCCACCGAAGCCCCCCTCGCCCTTACGCCGGGGGACCTGGCTGGCCCCTGGCATTTGACCGCAGGCGAAAATGACGAAGCCGCCATTTTCGACACCTTCCCCGGCGCCATGGAGTTCGGCAGCTCCATGGAAGTCCGCAGTGACGGAAGAATATCCTGGTACATCGGCGCGGAGGGCGGTGCCGGAACCTGCACCCTCAGCGGAAGCGTGCTCCGTGCAGAGCTGGTCAGCGCCCTGGACGGCAGTGCCATGACCATGGATTTCACCGCAGAGCAGCGGGACGGCCGCCTCTTCCTGACCACCCGGTACAAGGACCTCCCCCTGTGCTGGTCCTGGGGCGAAGATGAGACCGGTGCGAGAGACTAATCCCCACCGGCTTCCTGCCCCATTCCCGGTTGGGAACCAAGGGATGCCTAGCGCAATATACACCGCATATTTTCAGTGTGCCAAGAAAAGGGGCTGTCTCATTAAAGTAAAATTGCACCAATAATAGAACTGTCATTCCGAGCCAGTGCGCAGGCCTTCCGTGGGAATCCCCCGGTCAGAAGGGAGAACCTCCTGATTTCAGCCCGAAAAAACGGGGGGATTGCCACACCAGTGACATCGGTCACTGGTTCGCAATGACAGTTTTCTTTTTCCTTATGCTATTTGACGAACCTTTTCCTTAGTGAGACAGCCCCTTTTTGCATGGGATGTCCGCCAAAGGAATTGCCAATTCCCGTCTTTGTGGTATAATCAGGAAAAAGGAGGGACGGCTATGGAAAATGAAAAGGTATTCGCCATGCCCTTTGCCCGGGTGTATCCGCTTCTGATTGCCAAGGCGGAGCGCAAGGGCCGGACAAGGGAGGAAGTGCTTCGTGTCACCGCCTGGCTCACGGGCTACACCCCCGCACAGATTGAGGCGCTGCTGGCCTCGGAAATCGGCTATGGGGATTTCTTCCGGGACGCGCCCAGCCCGAACCCCAACCGGACGCTTATCCGGGCCTCTGTCTGCGGCGTGAAGGTGGAATCCGTCGCCGATCCGCTGATGCGGGAAATCCGGTACCTGGACAAGCTGGTGGATGAGCTGTCCAAAGGGAAACCCCTGGAAAAAATTCTCAGGGGCGGCCTATGACCATACGTTCCTACGCCCCCGGGGACTGCGCCGGGCTGGCGCGGCTGTTTTACGATACCGTCCACAGGGTAAACGCCGCAGACTATTCCCCGGAGCAGCTGAATGCCTGGGCCTCCGGAGAGGTGGATTTGGATGGGTGGAACCGCTCCTTTCTGGCCCACCATACGGTGGTCGCGGAGCAGGACGGCGTCCTCATCGGTTTCGGGGATATGGACGAGACCGGGTATCTGGACCGGCTGTACGTCCACAGGGATTATCAGCGGCAGGGTGTTGCCACCGCGATCTGTGATGCTCTGGAGGGAGCCTCCTCCGCAGCGGAATTCGTCACCCACGCCTCCATTACCGCCAAACCCTTTTTTGAACGCCGGGGCTACCGGGTCGTGAAAAAGCAGCAGGTGGAACGAAAGGGCATCCTGCTGACAAACTACATCATGCGAAAATCGTCTTAGGCGGTACAGAATGAATCTTCAATTGGTGAAGCTATCCGGGGATTACCGGACGCAGCTTTCTGACATGATGGCCGAATGGCTTTCCGCAGAACAGAACTTTTCTCCCTGGTCCATTCGTAAGAACGATTACCGGGATTTTGACCGCTACCTGGAGCATCTGGAGCTGAAAGAACCGAAGGACGGGCGGGTACCGGATTCGGTGTTTTTCTGCCTGGATTCGGACCGGAACATTTTCGTGGGTGCCGTCAACATCCGCCACTATCTGACACCCTCCCTGCTCTTTACCGGCGGGCATATCGGCGACGGGACCCGCCCCAGCGAGCGCCGGAAGGGCTATGCCACCGCCATGATCGGCCTGGCCCTGGACGAGTGCCGAACGCTGGGGATTCCCTGGGTACTGATGACCTGCGACAAAGCCAATATCGGCTCTGCCAAGTCCATCATCCGCAACGGCGGCGTTCTGGAAAACGAGGTCATTAACGAGGAAGGTGTCTTAGAGCAGCGGTACTGGATCAATCTATCCGGCAGAAAAGGCGCCCTCCGTCCCGAAAAGCAGGAAATCGAAATGCTCATGTGTCCGCCAGCCCATCGATGATGACGCATCTGCCTGAAAGGAGCCTTTTGCCCAGCCGCAAAAACTACACAGGGAGGAAACCGCCATGAAGGAATCAGAAGAAAAAACCGCCATCGTCACCGGAGGCAGCTCCGGCATCGGGCGGTGCACGGCCATGGCTCTCAGGGACGCGGGCTGCCGGGTCTATGAGTTCAGTCGCCGGGACAATCCCATTCCCTGCGTCCGGCACATGGGCGTGGATGTAACGAACGAGGAACAGATTCGCGCCGCCGTGGCTGAGATTCTGAAGGAAGCCGGAGGAATTGATATCCTGATCAACTGCGCGGGCTTCGGCATTTCCGGGGCAGTGGAATTCACCCCGGCGGAGCAGGCCCGGCAGCAGTTTGACGTGAATTTCTTCGGCGCGGTCAACGTGAGCCGGGCCGTGATCCCCGCCATGCGGGAGCGGGGCAGCGGCCGGATCGTCAACGTCAGCTCCGTGGCCGCGGTGGCCCATATTCCCTTCCAGGCGTTTTACTCCGCCAGCAAAGCAGCGCTTTCTTCCTACTCCTGCGCATTGGACAACGAGCTGCGGCCCTACGGCATCCGGGTGACAGCGGTGCAGCTGGGGGACATCCGCACCGGCTTCACCCAGGCCCGGCAGAAGGTCGCGGAGGGGGACGAGGCCTACGGCGGGCGGATTTCCCGCAGCGTCAGCCGGATGGAACGGGACGAGGAAAACGGAATGTCCCCGGAATTCGCCGCCCGGTTCCTCACCCGCGTTGCTCTGAAACCCCGCAGCGCCCCTATCCGCACGGCGAGGCGATGGTATCAGTTCCTGAACCTTCTGTGCAAGCTTCTGCCCTCCGGCCTCCGGAACGGAATCGTTTACGCCATCTACGCCAAATAACGAAATGTGCCTATCGGCTTAACTCTGCCGCTCGGCAAATTGTTGTTTACAGTTTTCAAACACCTTGCGTTGTTACCGTAGGGGCGGCTATTAGCCGCACGAAACGTTACGGTTTTTGAGCATTTTCGGATAAAATGGAAAAAACAGGGCCGATCCCCGTCGGAATCAGCCCTGCTTTCCTGAGCGACGCTACATCGACCTGGTGGCCGAAGCCTGCTGGAAAGCTGCGAAAGCATAACCTCCCTCCCAAAACGCTGCCTTCCCATTGGACGGCAGCGTTTTTTGGCGGGGACTTTCGGTTTGCTGGATTTTGCGAAACCGTTTTCCTAATCCGCAGAATAGAGCCCGGAGAATTATCCGAAATCCCCCTGGTAAATGCGGCAATATGCACAAAATCAAATCATAATATCACGCTATTTATACCAATACAGAACAGGAAATTGTTTTCGCAAATCGCCGTTGACGCTGTTCTTTCCGGATGCTATATTGGGTTCAGCGATAAAAAACAGGAGGAAAAATCCATGAAAAAGGCAATCGCGATTCTAATTTCCGCAATGCTCCTTGTGTCCATGCTGTCTTTGACGGCCTTCGCCGCAGAGGATTCCGAAATGGTTCCCGTTGTGGTCAGCGTCCCCGAGGGCTGGGAGGCTCCCAATCTGTGGGCCTGGGGTGACGACGGCACCAACGCCTTCGCCGCCTGGCCAGGAGAAGCGCTGGAACCCCTGGCGGAGGGCTGGTACTATACTTATGTTCCCGGCTTCGTCCAGAACGTCATTGTAAACGCTTCGCAGGGCACAGACAACGCCGTCCAGACTGATGCCGTGGCCGTGGAGGCGGGCAAAGAGGTGTGGATCACCGTTGCGGAGGATCTGACCGCCACCGTTTCCTACGAAGCCCAGCTCCGGGGAGAAATCCCCGCCTATGTGGAGAAGTTCAACGTCCATGCCTATGTGCCCCTGTCCTGGAAAACCGTGAATATGTGGGCCTGGTCCGCCCCCGACGGCACCAACGCTTTTGATGCCTGGCCCGGCGGGTCAATGACCGAGGGCGAGGACGGCTGGTTCACCGGCAAGGCTCCCACCTGGGTCAACTCCCTGATTATAAACGGCAACGAAGGCACCATCCAGACGGAGGACATCTCCATCGAGGGAAAGGAACTCTGGATCACCGTCTACGAGGACCTCAGCTATGACCTGAGCTATGAGGACCCCGACAAGGCCGTCCCCAACATCACCGTCCGGGCCCAGGTGCCCGATGACTGGGCCGACCCCTGCTGCTGGGCCTGGTCCGCCCCTGACGGCACCAATGCCTTTGCCTCCTGGCCCGGCGAGGCTCTGACCCGGGAGGGCGACTGGTACACCATCGAGGTTCCCGGCTGGATCAACTCCGTCATCATCAACGGAAACGGCGGCACCGTCCAAACCTCCGACCTCTCCGTAGAGGCAGGCAAGGATGTTTGGGTGGTTGTGACCGATGCGGAAAACGCGGCCGTCTCCTATGAGGAGCCCGCCGCTCAGGCCGCTCCCACAGAAACCGAGCCTCCCGAAACGGAAGCACCGGCCACGGAGCCCGCCCCGGTGGAAGCGGAAAAGTCCAACACCGGGCTGATCGTCGGCATCGCTGCCGCTGTGGCAGTGCTGGGCGGCGGCGCGGCAGTCCTGGTCTCCCGGAAGAAAAAGAAGTAATTCATCGCTGCGGGTACACGCAAGCCGTGTACCCGCTTCTTCCAATGATTATCAAAAGGAGGAAGCACTATGAAACGGATTATCCCAATTCTTCTGTGCGCCTGTATGCTGCTGACGCTCACCGCCTGCGGCGGGCGATCCGCCGATTCCGCCGAAGCGGGCAAACTGGTGATCTGGCACGATAAAGAGGACGCAGTCATTGCCGCGCTGGAAGCGTGTCTTTCCCAGGCCGTGCCGGAACTGGAGATTGTCTTTGAGAAGAAAACCAGCCTGACGGATTCTTTGAAACTGGTGGGCAACGACCCCAACGCCGCCCCGGACCTGTTTCTCTTCGCCCATGACAAGGTGGGGGTATTCGCGGAAATGGGTATTCTCGCCCCCATCGAGCCGCTGCTGGAGGAGGGCGCGCTGGAAAATCACCTCCCCATGACCCTGGAAGCGGCAACTTACAAAGAAACTCTGTACCAGCTCCCCCTGTACTTTGAAACGCTGCTCTTTATGTACAACCGCCGGTATATGCAGGATGAAGAAGTGCCCGCCACCACCGAGGAGCTCTACGCCTACATGGAGGCCAACACCGGCCGGGGCCGCTACGGCTTCGTGGAGCAGCACAGCACAGCCTACTATTCCGCCGCCTGGATTCACGGCTTTGGCGGCTCCATCATCGACGATGCCGCGGTGCCCTTCCCCAATCCCCAGGCGGTGCAGGATGCCCTTAAGTACCACCTGAAATTCGTGAAGCTGATGCCCGGGGAGACGGAGTACGCAACCGTCAACACCCTGTTCCTGGAGGGCAAGGCCGATGCCACCATCGGCGGCCCCTGGATGGTGCCCTCCGCCAGGGCGGCGGGCATTGACCTTGGCATCGCCCCCATGCCCATGGTGGATACCACTGGGAAAGCCCTGGCCCCCTATTCCGGCGTACAGGGCGTCCATGTGCTGAAATACGCCGCCGAGAAGAAAACGGACGCGGTGAAAAAGCTTCTTACCGCTCTGACGGACCCCTCCGTAGGCACCTCCCTGGCTCTGGCCAGCGGCTGCGCCCCCGCCAATGCCCTCTGCTATGACGATCCCCAGGTGGCCGGGGACCCCCTGGTCCAGGCCATGCGGGCCACAGCGGAAATTGCCGTCCCCATGCCCAACATCCCCGAAATGGACGTGATGTGGACGGTGGTCAGCAACCTGCTCACCGATGTGAACCTGTCCGGCAAGGACATCGGGGAGAGCTTCCAATCGGCGCTCCAACAGGCGGAAAGTCTGATCGCCGGAATGCAGTAAGGGTGGAGCCATGAGCAGAAATAACAAAGACACCCTCAAATCCTATGCCTGGTCGGCCCCATCGCTGATGCTCATCGCCCTGATGGTGGTATTCCCCATTCTCTACACCGGGTACATCAGCCTGACCAACATGAATGTGTACCATTGGTTTGATTTCACCATCGTGGGTCTTTCCAACTACGCCCGGGCACTGTTCGTGTTCGATTCCGGATTTCTCTCCGCGCTGCTCGCCACGGTTCTCTGGACTTTGGTCAACATGGTGCTGCAGCTTGTCATCGCTTTCGTCCTGGCGAACCTTCTGAACATCAAAAAGCTGCGGTTTCGCAAGCTGTGCAAAACCATTCTCATGTTTCCCTGGGCCATGCCGGGGTATGTGGGCATCCTGCTGTGGAAAACGGGAATGTTCAACACCCAGTTCGGCCTGCTGAACCAGTGGATGGAGAAGCTGGGCCTTGCCGCGGTGCGGTGGCTGTCCTCCGACGTTTCCGCGTTTATCAGCTGCACGGTGGTGAACCTATGGCTGGCGCTGCCCTTCATGATCATGATTATGGACGGGGCGCTGCAGAGCATCGACCGCAGCTACTACGAAAGCGCCCGGTTGGACGGCGCGGGTGCCCTGGCCCGGGCCCGGTACATCACCATCCCCGCCATGCGGCCCATTATCGCCCCCGCCGTGATCATCACCGTGTTCACCACCTTCAAGCAGTTCGACGTGGTGTACCTGCTGACCCAGCAGGCGGGGGCCAAAACCGGCTCCGGCTTCCACACCATCCTGACCTACGCCTACGAGAACGCCTTCATCACCAACAACTACGGCTATTCCTCCGCCATCTCCGTCATCATCTTCGTTCTTCTGATTGTGTTCTCCCTGAAATTTCAGCTGAAGGAGGATGCGGCATGACGAAAAGAAAATGGAAGGAGGGCTTTGGCCTTACCGCGCTGAACCTGTTCTTTCTTGTCCTCTGTTTCGCGACCCTGATTCCCATTCTCTACGCCCTCAGCGTCTCCTTCAGCGGCTCCAACAGCCTCCTCAGCTCCGACTTTTCCTTCATTCCGAAAGACTTTACCCTGGATAACTACCGGGAGGTTCTCTTCGGCGAGGACATCACCGTGTGGTTTCGGAACACCGTATTCCTGGCCCTCACCACGGTGCTCCTCTCCCTCACCGCCGCAGTGCCCGCCGCCTACTGCTTCTCCCGGCGGAGGTTTCCCGGACGCAGAACCATCCTCAAGTGCCTGGTGCTGCTGAACTCCTTCCCGGCGATTCTGTCCATGTTCGCCATCTACCGGCTGCTGCGGCCAATGGGGCTGGTGAATACCCGGCTGGGACTGATTCTTGTCTATACCGGAACCATGGCGGTGTTCAGCCTGTGGAACACCAAGGGCTATTTCGACACCATTCCCACGGAGATTGAGGAAGCCGCCCGGATGGACGGTGCCACGGACCTGCAGGTGGTTGTCCGCATTGTCCTCCCCCTGGCAAAGCCCAGCATCATCACCACGGCCTTGCAGGTGCTAATCTACGTCTGGAACGAGTATATCTACGCCACCACCTTCCTCACCGGGGAGAGCAAGTACACCCTGGCCGCCGGGCTCAACGCCCTGCAGGCCACGGAGATGACCGGCTCCTGGCCCGTATTCGCGGCGGCGGCCATCACGGTGTCCCTGCCGGTGCTGGTGATCTTCTTCCTGTGCCAGAAGTACATGACCTCCGGTCTGACGGCGGGAGGTGTGAAGGGATGAAGCTGGACGCAATCCTGCACACCCCCATGTCGGAATACTGCCACGGCCTGGACGAAACCCACATTGTGTTCCGGCTTCGCTGCGCCCGGGGGGATTTGAGACAGGTGACCCTTTACTACGGCGACACCGCCTGCCGGCTAACCCCCATCGTCTTTGCGCCCGTCCCCATGGAGCTGGCGGGAAGCGACCCCCTCCACGATTACTGGCAGGTGATTCTGGACAGCCCCTACCCACGACTTTATTACTATTTCCGGCTGGAGGACGGAGTCCAGGCGCTTCTCTACTACGGGGACGTGTTCACCGACCAGCTGGTGGACGACCGCTCCCAGTATTTCAAGCTTCCCTTCAACCACCGGGCGGACATCGCCAGGGTGCCCGATTGGGTGCATGACGCAGTGGTCTACAACATCTTCCCGGACAGCTTCGCCACCTCCCGCAGAGCGGTGTCCCTGGAACCCATGGAAATCGATTACGGCGGACAGACCGTCAAAGGCCGTCTGGGCGGCACCCTCCGGGGGGTGGCGGAGAACGCGGACTATCTCCGGGAGCTGGGCGTCAACTGCGTGTACTTAAACCCCATCTTCGCAGCCGGGGAATATCACAAATATGACCTGCTGGACTATTTCCATGTGGACCCCTGCTTCGGCGGGGACGATGCCTTCCGGAAGCTGGTGGACACCCTCCACCGAAACGACATCCGGGTCATCATCGACGGGGTGTTCAACCACTGCGGCTGGTACTTCTTCGCTTTTGAGGATGTGGTGCGCAATCAGGAGTGCTCCCCCTACCAGGACTGGTTCTACCAACTGGAATTCCCGGTGGAGCGACCCCAAACCCCGGAGGAATACCCCACCTACACCTGCTTCGCCTACGAGCGGATGATGCCCAAGCTGAATACCGCAAACCCACAAGTGCGGGATTACTTCTGCAAGGTAGGAACCTATTGGGTGGAGGAATTCGGCATTGACGGCTGGCGGCTGGACGTGGCCAGCGAAGTGGACGACGGCTTCTGGCGGTCCTTCCGGCAGGCGGTCAAGGGCGCAAACCCTGAGGCTCTTCTGATCGGAGAGGTCTGGGAGAGTGCGGGCCACTGGCTTCAGGGGGATATGTTCGATTCCACCATGAATTACGATCTGCGCAAGCACTGCGAGCTGTTTTTCGCCCGGGAGACCATCGACGCGGCTGCCTTCGCCGGGCGGGTCACCCAGATGCTCATGCGCTACCGGGCGCAGCTGGTTCCCGCCCAGCTGAACCTGCTGGACAGCCACGATGTCAGCCGCTTTCTGTCCGCGTGCCATGGGGACACCGCGAAATACAAGCTGGCGGTGCTCTTCCAGATGACCTTTGTGGGAATGCCCACCGTATTCTATGGGGATGAGCTGGGGATGCAGGGGGTCACCGAGGAAGAATACCGCAGCCCCATGCCCTGGAACGGCGGGGACACAGCGCTGCACGCCTTTTTCCGGAGGGCCATTGCCATGCGCCGGGAGCTGCTCCCCCTGCGTCGGGGGGATTTCAGGATGCTGTCGGCCCAGCCCCGCTCCGGACTTCTGATCTATTCCCGCAGCGCGGGAAGCCAACGTGTCACCGTCTGCCTCAACCGGGGCCCCGCCACGGCAGACCTGCCCGGAAACTACGGCAGCCTCTGCTGGGCCGAACACCTGACCGAACATCACCTCTCCCCCCACGGCTTTGCGATATTCATTGACGAAGAAAACTGAATGGGTTATAGTAGAAAGGTAAATTGTTGTTTATAATTGACAATTAACAATTGACAATTGACAATTAAGGAATCCCTTCGGGATGAAAAATAAAATAATAACGTGTTAGTTTAAAAACTTGGACTTAGTCCGTTTTATTGGTCATATTCCACAGTATAATAGCACCATCAAAGAGAGATGGGGCAAAATACTATGGTT
>SFHI01000070.1 GCA_004555705.1 Clostridiales bacterium
CAATCCCCCGGTTGAACGGAACCAGGTAACGATTACCACCAAAAATCGCAGTGACTCCCACTCTTTCGTGCACTTTTCGGTACAATCCCCCTCTAACTGAGGGATTGCCACAACCAGTGTGCGCACTGGTTTCGCAATGACAGGAAACTTGAAGGCGAAGCCGCCAAACAACAATTTGTCTGCCTGCGATTCTCTGGCTGAAATGATTTGTGTGCATTCAAATATACTGTATAATATTCATTCTCGTAAGCACTCCCCCCTTGTATAATTCCGTTGTATATACGAATATACCGCCCATTTTTGAATATTTTCGGTCTGTTACACAACTGATATCCAATTCTTTCCTTCTCTATTGTATTAATTTCCAATTGACAATGAATAATATACGCAGTATAATTCACTCATCAAAACGAAGCCCCCTCCGGGAAACGTCAGGGGACGGAAAAGGAGAGAATATTATGAAAAAGCTGATGACCATGATCCTCGCCGCCGTAATGGTGCTGTCCCTCTTCGCCGGCTGCGGTGCAAAGACCGATGCACCCGCCAACGAGTACAATTTGGTAACCCCCGGCAAGCTGACCGTTTCCATTTCCCCGGACTTCGCTCCCATGGAGTTCGTCGATCCTTCCAAGTCCGGTCAGGACCAGTACGTGGGCTTCGATGTGACCCTGGCCAAGTACCTGGCCGAGGAGATGGGCCTGGAGCTGGTGATCATGCCCATGGACTTTGGCGCCTGCCAGACCGCCGTGGAAATGGGCACCGTGGATATGTCCATCTCCGGCTTCTCCAAGACCGAAGAGCGTGCCCAGAACTACAACCTTTCCGACTTCTACTACGCCGGTGACAACGAGACCCAGCAGGTGCTGATCACCATGGCAGGCAATGAAGGCAAGTACACCACCGCCGAATCCGTTGCCGGTCTGAAGGTTGGCGCCCAGGCCGCTTCCCTGCAGGCCAACCTCTGCACCAACCAGCTGCCCGACACCGAGCTTGTGATCTTCGCCGACCTGACCACCGGCCTGATGCAGCTGAAGAACGGTGACTTTGATGTCATGGCCGTGGCCGACGGCAATGCCGATGCCATCATCTCCAACAACCCCGATATCATCAAGTCCGGCTTCGAGTTCACCGTCACCTCCGACGAGGAGAACAACGTAATCCTGCTGAAGAAGGGCAGCGACACCCTCACCGCAAAGGTCAACGAGCTGCTGGGCAAGGCCTACGACGCCGGCTACTACGGCACCTGGTACGCGGAAGCCAAGGAACTGGCCGGTATCGGCGTGGAAGTCTCCTACGACGAGAACGGCAACCCCATCACCGGTTGATTCCCCCCAAGGACCGACGGCCCCGCCCGTCGGCCCTTGTCTGTCAAATAATCAGTACGATAAATTGTTGTTTACAGCTCTATAGCGCACTGAAAAAGAACTGTCATTGCGAACCAGTCCGCTTTCCTGGTGTGGCAATCCCCCAACAATTCAGGATGGTTTGTTAGGGCGTTTGCCGATTTTTTCGAATATGTCGGAATATCCGGGGGATTGCCACGCCAGTGTATTTATCCCCCTGCCCGTATCATCGAAGAGAAAGGATCAAGTTATGGAATTTGCCCAGATCGGCGCCAATATCGTCAAAATCATGAGAGACTATTGGAAGGTGTTCCTCATTGAGGGCGTCTCCAATACCCTGATTCTCACCTGCATCGCGGTTTCCCTGGGCGCCATCCTGGGCACCCTGGTGGCCATCCTGAAGATGTCCCGGTTCCGCATTCTCCGCTTCATCGTCACGGCCTATGTGGAGATCATCCGCGGCACCCCCATTCTGCTGCAGCTGTACATCTTCTACTTCTGTCTGCCCCAGATGCTGCCCTTCCTGAAGCTCAGCGCCTTCATGTGGGTGGCCATCGCCATGTGCGTCAACTCCTCGGCCTACGTTTCCGAGGTCATCCGTTCCGGCATTCAGGCCGTGGACAAGGGCCAGACGGAAGCCGCCCGGAGTCTGGGCCTTTCCTCCGGCCAGACCATGCTGAAAGTGGTGCTGCCCCAGGCCATCAAGAACATCCTTCCGGCTCTGGGCAACGAGTTCGTCATGATCCTGAAGGAGACGTCCCTCGCCTCCACCTTCTTCCTGGGCGATCTGATGACCTCCTACCAGAAGGTCAAGGGCGCCACCTTCCTGGGCTTTGAGTGCCTGCTCATTGTGGGCATCATCTACTTCTGCCTGACCTTTCCCCTGAGCAAGGTGGTTGGGTACTTCGAGAAGCGGATGGCCTCCGACAAATCCTACAAGAACCACCACAAGCACAGAGCAAGGAAACTGGCCGAAGGAGGAAAAATCTGATGGAAATGATCAAAACCGTTGACCTTCATAAGAGCTTTGGCCATCTGAAGGTCCTCACCGGCGTGAACCAGACCATCGAAAAGGGCGAGGTGGTGTCCATCATCGGCCCCTCCGGCGGTGGCAAGAGCACCTTCCTGCGGTGCCTGAACCTGCTGGAGAAGCCCACCCAGGGCCAGATTTTCTTCGAGGGCAAGGAAATCACCGGCAAGAAGGTGGACATCGACCTGCACCGGCAGAAGATGGGCATGGTGTTCCAGCAGTTCAACGTGTTCCCTCACCTGAGCGTCTGTGACAACGTGACCCTGGCCCCCAAGCTGCTGAAGAAAAAGACCGAGGCCGAGGCCACGGACATGGCCAAGGAGCTATTAAACCGCGTAGGCCTCATCGACAAGCTGGACGAGATGCCCGGCAACCTCTCCGGCGGGCAGAAGCAGCGGCTGGCCATCGTGCGCGCTCTGGCCATGGAGCCGGACGTAATGCTCTTTGACGAGCCCACCTCCGCCCTGGACCCCGAAATGGTGGGTGAGGTGCTGGATGTCATCAAGGGCTTGGTCTCCACCGGCATGACCTCCGTTATCGTCACCCATGAGATGCGCTTTGCCGAGGAGGTTTCCGACCGGGTGCTGTTCATCGCCGACGGAAACGTGCTGGAGGAAGGGCCCCCCGCCACCTTCTTCCACAATCCCACCCACCCCCGGCTCCAGGACTTTCTCCGGAAGGTGCTGTAATCACTCCCAGCCGGATACCCCTGGTGTCCGGCTGGTTCCTTTTCGCCGAATCCTGCTACGATAAATTGTTGTTTAGCAAAATAAACGCTGTCATTGCGAGCCAGTGCGCACACTGGCGTGGCAATCCCCCGGTAAGACGGGAAATGTACCAAATACGGACAATCGCTCTAACGAACCGTCCTGAATTGTTGGGGGATTGCCACACCAGTCTGCGGACTGGTTCGCAATGACAGCTTCTTTTTTAAGCACGCTAAACAACAATTTATCGCACTGACACATACACTGATATTTCTCCCATTCCATGAAAGGAGCACCCCCAATGAAACAGGCCCTTTACGATATCATCGACCGCAAAGCCCCCATGCTCACCTCCCTCAGTGACAAAATCTGGGACTATGCCGAGCTGTCCCTGCTGGAATACAAATCCACTGCTGCCTATGTCCAAATCCTGAAGGAGGAGGGCTTCACCGTGGAGGAAAACCTCTGCGGCATCCCCACCGCCTTTTCCGGCTCCTTCGGCTCCGGAGCCCCCCGGATCGGCATTCTGGGGGAGTACGACGCCCTTTCCGGCCTGTCCCAGAAGGCGGGAGTCACCGAGTATTCGCCCCTGACCGAGGGCGGCTGCGGTCAGGGCTGCGGACACAACCTGCTGGGGGCCGCCTCCCTGGGCGCGGCCATCGCCATTAAGGAAGCCATCGCGGCAGGGCAGCTTCACGGCACCGTGATCTTCTACGGCTGTCCCGGAGAGGAAGGCTGCGCGGGCAAGACCTTCATGGCCCGGGACGGGCTGTTCCGGGATTTGGACGCGGCCCTCACCTGGCACCCCGGGGACACCAACGAGGTCACCGTAGGCTCCAACGCCGCCTGTATTCAGGTGGCCTATAAGTTCCAGGGCCGTGCCGCCCATGCCGCCGGGAATCCCTGGACGGGCCGCTCCGCCCTGGACGCGGCGGAGCTGATGAACATCGGTGTTCAGTTCCTCCGGGAGCATATGCCCCCCAAGTCCAGCATCCACTACTCCATCAGCGACACCGGCGGCCTGTCCCCCAACGTAGTCCAGCCCACGGCGGGCCTGATCTACATGGTCCGTGCCGCCAATGTCCGCGCGGCTAAGGCCCTCTTAGAGCGGGTGAACAACATTGCCAAGGGCGCGGCGCTGATGACCGACACTACGGTATCCTGGCACCAGATTGACGGCACCTCCGATACCCTGTCCAACACTGTGCTGGAAGAGCTGCTCTACCGGAACCTCCAGGAAGCCCCCCTACCTGCCTATACTGAGGAAGAGGTCGCTTATGCCCAGGCTCTGAAGGCCACCTTCCCCGAATCCCGCCTGCCTGGGGATCTGACCGAGGACAATCCCCAGGTGAAGCAATTCGTCATGGAGAAAACCCAGGGCGGCACACGTCCCCTCAACGATTTTGTCATGCCCTATGTCAGCGCCTGTCCCTTCAGCCCCGGCTCCACGGACGTGGGCGATGTCAGCTGGCTCACCCCCACCGCCCAGTTCAACGCGGTAACCATCCCCTCCGGCACCCCGGGCCACTCCTGGCAGACAGTGAGCTGCGGCAGAACCAGCCTTGCCCACAAGGGAATGCTGTACGCGGCAAAGGTGCTGGCCGCCTCGGTCAGTGAGCTGATGGCGGACGAAGCCCTCCTGGCCCAAGCCCGGGCCGAATTCGCGGTCACCGCCGCCCAGGGCTACGACTGCCCCATCCCGCCCGACCTCATCGCCGCCCCGCAATAATGGAGTGGAAGGTGGACAGTGAAGCCCCCCTTCCTCATCAGCGCAGCAAATTGGTGTTTGTCGGGCTGTGCCGCAATTACCTGTCATTGCGAACCAGCGCGCACGCTGGTGTGGCAATCCCCCCGATGAATGGAACCAGGTAACGATTACCACCTGGCTCGCAATGACAGAAAAAACGTACAAACAACAATTTGTCGCTCTGATGTTTCCGGCCAACAAACCTGAATTGTCAATTCCATACGTCCTCTCCGCCGGTCCGGAATGAACGCTTCCCGGGCCGGCGGATTTTTCGTGGAAAACGTCCCGATCCGCGCAAAATTCCCTTGACTGCCAGGGGAAACTGCTCTATAATGTTTGGAGCTATGGATATTTTTAGCTGAGAAAGGATTTTTGAATATGGCTAAGGAATATAAGATTACAAGCCTGCGGCTTGCCGACCTGGAGAAGGAGCTCAACTACCTGAAAACCACCCGGGAGCGGGAAATCGCCGCCATGATCGCGGAAGCCCGTTCCTACGGCGACCTTTCCGAAAACTCCGAGTACGACGCCGCCAAGAATGAACAGGCCAAGCTCTACGGCCGCATTGCCGAGATCGAGGACATCCTGTCCCACGCCGTCATCATCGAGGACGAGAACGAAGCCTCCGGCCGGGTGGGCCTGGGCTGCACCGTGGTGGTGGAGGATGAGAAGGGAGCTCGCACCGAGTACCGGATCACCGGCTCTCAGGAGGCCAACCCCATGGAGCATAAGCTCTCCGACGACTCTCCCTTCGGCCGGGCTGTAGTGGGCAAGGCCGCGGGCGAGACCTTCACCGTCAACGCTCCCGCCGGCTCCTTCTCCATGAAGGTTATCAGCGTTTCCCGGGAGGGCTGATATGGCAAAGTTTGTACCCCAGTCCGAAATGCCCCTCAGCGACCAGGTCCGGGTTCGCCGGGAGAAGCTGGAGAACCTCCGCGCCGAGGGCTTCGACCCCTTTGTCCAGACCCGGTTCGAGGTGACCGCGGATTCCGCCGCCATCAAGGCGGATTATGATGCCATGGAGGGCAAGTCCGTCCGTCTGGCGGGGCGCCTCATGAGCAAGCGGGGCATGGGCAAGGTGTCCTTCTGCGACCTGCAGGACCGCACCGGCCGCATCCAGCTCTATGTCAAGTTCGACGAGATGGAGGAAAGCTCCTTCCAGCGGTTTAAGAAAAACGACATCGGCGACATTGTGGGCGTGGTGGGCGACGTGTTCAAGACCGAGCGGGGAGAAATCTCCGTCCGGGTCCATGAGGCCACGCTTCTGAGCAAGTCTTTGCTCCCCCTGCCGGAGAAGTTCCACGGTCTGACCGACAAGGAGACCCGGTTCCGCCAGCGGTATGTGGACCTGATGGTGAACCCGGAGGTCAAGCGGAATTTCGTCATCCGCTCCAAGTTTATTAAGCATTTGCGCAACTACCTGGACAACCTGGGTTACATCGAGGTGGAGACCCCGGTGCTGGGCACCATCGCCGGCGGCGCGGCAGCCCGTCCCTTTGTCACCCATCACAACACCCTGGACATCGATATGTATATGCGCATCGCCACGGAGCTGCCCCTGAAGCGGCTGATCGTAGGCGGCATGGACCGGGTGTACGAGGTGGGCCGGATTTTCCGCAACGAGGGCATGGACCCCAAGCACAACCCGGAGTTCACCAGCGTGGAGCTGTACCAGGCCTACGCGGATTTCCACGACATGATGGACATCGCCGAGGGCATCTACACCACCTTCGCCAAGGAGGTGCTGGGCACCTACAAGCTCCAGTGGATGGGCGAGGAAATCGACCTGACCCCCGGCTGGCCCAGGCTTACCATGGTGGAAGCCGTTAAAAAGTATGTGGGCATTGATTTTGGCGCCATCACGGACGACGCCGAAGCCGTGGCTGCCGCCAAGGCCAAGGGCGTGGAGCTGGCGGACGCTGCCGAAAAGACCTGGGGCAACGCCCTGTACGCCTGCTTCGACCAGAAGGTGGAGGAGCACCTGGTCCAGCCCACCTTCATCACCATGTATCCGGTGGAGGTGTCCCCTCTGACCAAGCGGTCCCCCTCCGACCCCCGTCTGACGGAGCGGTTCGAGTTCTTCATCAACCGCAGCGAGATGGGCAACGCCTACTCCGAGCTGAACGACCCCATTGACCAGCGGGAGCGCTTCGTCAAGCAGGCCGAGCAGCGGGAGCGAGGCGACGACGAGACGGAGATGCTGGATGAGGACTTCCTCACCGCTCTGGAATACGGTATGCCCCCCACGGGCGGCATGGGCATGGGCATCGACCGTGCCGTCATGCTGTTCACCGGCGCGGACACCATCCGGGAAGTGATCCTCTTCCCCACAATGAAGCCCACCGATATGCCCAAGGCTGAGAAAACGGAAGAAAAAGTTGAGAAAACTCCCGTTTCCGCTCCTGTGGCTGTGGAAGAAAAAATCGACTTTTCCAAGGTGGAAATCGAGCCTCTGTTCCAGGACTTTGTTGACTTCGAGACCTTCTCCAAGTCCGATTTCCGGGCGGTGAAGGTGCTGGCCTGCGAAGCGGTCAAGAAGTCCAAGAAGCTCTTAAAGTTCACTTTGGACGATGGAACAGGCGTAAACCGCACCATTTTGAGCGGAATTCACACATATTATGAGCCCGAAGAGCTGGTTGGCAAGACCTGCGTGGCCATCACCAATCTGCCCCCCAGACCCATGATGGGCATCGAGTCCTGCGGTATGCTGATCTCCGCCGTGCACCACGAAGAAGGCGAGGAAAAGCTGCACCTGCTGATGCTGGATAACCACATTCCCGCCGGTGCGAAAATGTACTAAAAAGTTGCAAGTTCGCTTGTACGAGAATCCTAAAAAACACCATGTTACGCCAAGCTTACGCCAATGAATGCAAACATATTTCGGGCGGCAAGCAAAGGGCGGTGTTCAAAAACAGACCGTCTGAGTTCTTCCGGAATTCAGACGGTTCTTATTTTAGGAGGATTGATTTTGAACATGCAATATATCCGTGTAGGAGACTACTACATCCCGGACTTGGAGTTACCCCAAGAAACCCGCCCCATCGGGAAGTGGGGACGAATGCACCGGGACTATCTGCGAGAGCACAAGCCGATTCAGTACAACTGCCTGCTTCTATCCGGCAAGCTGTGGACATACCTTGCTGATCTGAATGAGCAGGCGCAGGATAGGCTGGAGCGGATGATCGATCAGCTGAAGAAGGCCGAGGGAGTGACAGAAGAATTGAAAGCAGCTGACCCGATGGCTTGGGTTGGTGCCATGAACAATATCCGCGCCAGAGCCGAGGAGATTGTCCGAAAGGAGCTGATCTTTGTATGAAGATGGAAGGATATTTCCGGGCACTGGAAACCTATGTGGCATCCCGCAAGCTGAATCTGGGGGATGGCGAATCTGTCCTGTCGCTGCTCTATGAGGCATACGGTGATATCAACCCGATGTACGATGACCAAATCAAGGCTGATTTTGCAGAACTGTATCAGGCATTGAACGGAACGCCGCTACAGGAAATGGACTGGATTATCAATCCCGTCTGCGCCCTCTGCCGGGATCGTGAACGGAATGGATTTGTGCATGGTGTTCAGGTTGGAATACGATTGGCACAGGAAGGAAAGATTACAAAATAGCAGTTTGCCATAGAATGCCTCGGCTCTCAGTGTGAGCCGAGGCTTCACCTTGATGGACACAGAGGAAAACTTTATCATTCTGGGGAACCTCTGAATAATCGTCTGGGGCTGAACAGCGGCTGTGCCGCATGACACACGAATAATCTCAGCCGTTTTCGTATGACGAGATCATGGATATCGTTTTGATTTCGACATGGTCAGCGAAAAGCTGGACATCTTTTTAATTCAGCTGACCTTAAGGTAATCAAGTTCTATATCGTCCACCATATAGGAAAAAGTGGAACTTCTTCCCCACCGGGAACGGGTTCAGATTTCTCGTTTATTTCAAAGACATTTCATACTGAGTTCATAACCCCCGGTTTTGCCTGTCGCAGAACCGGGGGCTTCGTATATTCGAAGAAACAATCCTCTTTGGACGATCTTACTTCTCAAGCGCCTGCCTGACCACATCCGGCAGCGCCGGTTCCGGGCTGTCATTTTGGAGCTGAGCCTTTAGGCTGAGCCGGATATCCACTGCCGCCGTCAGCAGTTTCCCGCTGCCGTCACAGGTTATCTCAACGCTTTGCAGGCTGCCATCCACAATCTTGAGCTGGATGCTTCCTTTCTCGCCGGTAATCTCCAGCTTCTCCGCCTTGGGAAAAACGCCGTGGACAAGCTGTTCCATCCCCTCCTTGTTCAGCGTGAACGTATAAACGCTGGCGGTATCGTTCTGGCGGCACTTGAATTCCGTGTTTTCCATGTTCTTCAGGGCAATGTCCAGCAGTTTTGCCAGGTCAAGGTTTCCCACCGCGGAGGCAGACAACGTCCTGCCGTTTTCATCGCAGACTGCATTGTCGGTAAAGTAACAGGTTTTTCCATCCTTTTCCATGCCCCGGATGGTGATGCCCGATGCGAGCCACTGGTAGTACGAAAACGCATCGCTGAGCGCCAGCTCGCCGCAGCTTGCTTCCAGCGTGACCGCAGCCGCAACCGGGTTTTTGCTCCGAAGCCGGGTCCATGCGTCGATCAACCGCACCAGATCATCGGAATACAATTCCTGCGCCTGATAATTTCCAGTGGAGACCGCCTGGGCAACGGGTTTGGGAATGGTAACATCGCCGGAAGCCGGGAGAAACTCCACAATCGCCGACAGTGAGAAGGGCGTTTTGACGGAATCCGTCAGATTGCCCGCTCCTGTAAACCGCAGCTGAGAAAGCGTCCCGTTATCCGTGATGAGATCCACTGTCAGACGGTTTGCCTCCGGCAGAAGCGCCTGCACCGACGGCATCAGCAGCCGAAGGCTTTGCGTTGCCTGACTGCCTTCCACTGTAATGGTATAAATCCCATCGACAGCGGTGATATCTGCCTGCTTGCAAATCTCCAGTGTGTTTTCCAGAAGGGCGGAATAGTCCGGCGCTGCCTCGTTTAGGCGGAAGGCCGCACCGTTTTCCAGGAATACCACACCCTCGGTATAATACAGCTTCCGTGTCCCCTCAGAAATCTCGGTAATGTAGGTATCTCCGGTATGGACTCTGCGGATATTCGCTGTAAAGCCGACATCCTGATTCTCAATCTGGGTCTTCACACTCAGGTGCATCTGCTGCTCCGGTTGTTCCAGATAGGTTTTGAGCAAATCGTAAGCCTGAACTGTCTGTCCCGCCCGGGTCTGGGGGAAGTATCGATACAGAAGGATTGCACCGGCACAGGCAAGCAGCAACAGGGCCAGCAGCCACCAGCGCCGTTTGAAAATCGTTTTTTCGGTTTTTCTGTGCTTTTTCCATTTCCAAAGAAGCAACCCAAGAATCAGAAGCAGAACAACCGACGCTGCCGCCAGAATTATCCATCGCATATTGGCGACAGGGGCCGCAGTGACTGCAATTTCTACTTCCGCACCAGTCGCCTCAAAAGCAAGATAGCTGCCCATTTCCTCTGTAGAAGCCTTGCTCCAGCTTCCGTTTCTCAGAAGATAAACCACCGCATCCGCTTGCGTGGGCAGGTAACGAACGGTATGGCTTTCCAGTCCGTCGGCAGGGATGGAAATGTGCCACTGCTCCAACACCGGATGTTCCTCCGTTTCCGGGAACAAAGTTGTACCGGGGACGATGGTAAGATTGTCCCTATCCTGAAACTGCCCCTGGACAAAGAGCATGGGCTTGCCCTCCGGACGCGCCTGTGTAGAACGCAGGGAGGTAATATAAGGATAGTACGATGCTTCGACTACCGTGTCAAACCGCAGATCCGTCAAATTGGTCGTACTCCATCGTGCGTAGCACCCATCCCTTTGGGGAAGCTCTGGGAAAACAGAATCGTCAAAGGAATCTCCGTAATGGAAGGGAACGGTTTTGAGGGCCTGTCCATCCGATACAAAGGACAGGGTGAAGGTTTTCAGGGCGCTGGGCAGAAAATCCTCACTGTGCAGCGCATCGTAGGATATGGGCTGTGCCAGTGCGAAATAACTGACCCGGTTGATGCCTGCCAGCGTGTCGGACACAAAGAAATTCCCCGTAAATACCCCGGTATTGACCCCGGCGATGGCGCCCACATACTGTTCCGCTTCCGGAATCTCCACCATGGAGTAGCA
The DNA here is from genome assembly GCA_004555705.1 of Clostridiales bacterium. Taxonomy (GTDB): domain Bacteria; phylum Bacillota; class Clostridia; order Oscillospirales; family Oscillospiraceae; genus Faecousia. Next base: position 11,009 of record SFHI01000070.1, read on the forward strand.
CCCGCTGACAGTGCTGGAATCGCCGCTGTAATCCTCCGCAATACCGGAGCCCACAATGCCGCCGATGTAGCTGCCACCGGACAGGGTGCATTTTGCAAAACAATTCCGGATGGTTCCGCCGGTAAGACCCGCGATACCGCCCACATAGTCGCCGTTTTCGCTGGTGATGGTGCCAAAGCCCCGGGATTCGCAGATCAAACCCAGTTCCATCCGACCGCAAATGCCGCCCACATAGCTGCGTTTCCCGGTAATTCTGCCGGTATTTTCGCAGTTGCGCACAATGGCCTTCAGTTCATACCGCCGCCGCTGGGTCAGATTTCCGCTGGGTGCGTCATCCTCCGGGTCGGCGGTGGATTCCAGTCCCATGACGCCGGTAATGCCGCCCACGTTCAGATCGCCCTCCACCGCCGCGCTGTTCTGGCAGGAGCCTACCAGACCTTCCGTTATGGCATCCAGATCTACCTCGGAGATATCTGTCACCGTCTCCTTTTTCGCGTCCTCCGTGGCCAGGGCGAAGGTGCGGGAAATGGCACTGATCTGACCGGAGATGGCGCTGATGTCATTGGTCAGGGTATCTACACCCTGCCCGATGGCATTGCGCAGATCGCCGGAGGTGTTCGCCATGCCCTGCACGGCGCTGCCCAGACTGGACAGGGCTTCCTCATTCACCTCGCCGCTGGCAGCACCGGAAACCAGAGATTCCAGCGCGGAACGGGCGCTGCTCTGATAACCGGTCAGGGTCTGGATGCAGGACTGCACATCGCCGCCCATATCCGCACCGTTGCTGCCCGCCCGGCTGACCAGACCACCCAGATTCTCAAACTGCTTACTCAGGGTTTCCAGATAGTCCGGAGAAAGAATGGTCTGGATGTGGGGCTCGATCTGTCCCACAACACCGCCCACATCCTTGCGCCCGGTAATGAAGCCTTCATTGCGGCACCCTTCCACGAAGCCGCAGCTTCTGCCCACGATACCGCCCAGGTTGTAGCCGATGTGGGGGTACCCCACAGAGCCGGAATTGACGCAGCTCGTTATGGTGCCGCTGGAATAGCCCGCGATGCCGCCGGTATCCGAGGCTGCATCCGAGGCGTCCAGATTGGCGGTTTTGGAAAAATCCATGCTGAAATCCAGTCGGATATCTTTGGGATTGATGGTGGGGTCCACACTTTCGGTGTTTACAGATGCGCTGCTGCGGCAGGAGGTAAGGCTGCCGCAGTTGTATCCTGTAATACCGCCGGTACGGTTGTCACCGGTTACACTGCCTTCCGCACGGCAGGCGCGGAGCGTTCCGTAATTCATACCCGCAATGCCGCCGGTATTGGTCTTACCGACAACGGTTCCGATGAACGTACCGTTTTCAACCGTACCATAGTTTTCCCCCGCAATACCGCCCACGGACAATCCGTCGCCGCCGGGGGCGACAATTCCCTGAACCGTCAGGTTTTTGACTACAGCCGTTGGCTGTAGGATTCCAAACAGTCCGGCAGGTGACAGGCTCTGGGTCAGAGAAAGACCGCTGATGGTATGTCCACCGCCGTCGAAGCTGCCGCCGAAGGTGGGTATGGAGGCAAAATCCGTTTCCTCCAGAGAAATATCCGCCGTGAGCAGCACCTGCTTATTCTGTGACCAGCTGTCCAGCACACAGTTTTCCGCAAAGGTCAGAAATTCTTCCGCGGATGTAATGTGGATGGTTTCCGGGGTATCCAGTAATTCCTCTGCCGCCGCGGGCATCGACAGTCCAAACAGCAAAGTAAGCGCCAGCAGCGCGGCTAAGTATTTACGCTTCACGATTGTTCTCTCCTTCCTCCGTGGTTTTTCCGGACAGCAGATTCAGCTCCACATCGCCGTTGATGTCTGCCCGGACAATGCCGTTGACATACCCGTGGATTTCTCCCCGCACCAGACCGTCCACCCGGATATGGCCGCTGCTGGAAATCCGGGGCAGATTGGTATGGGGCATGGAGAAGGAGGTTTTGTCCACGATCTCACCGCCAATCAGCAAAATCTGCGGCAGCGCAAACATGACCAGCCCGATGGAGAGAATCGTTCCCCGTCCAAGGCTCTGGCCAATGCCCACAATGGCCGCCTCCGAGGTCATCATGCCGATAAGGGTGCCTGCACAGGCAAGGATACTGCCGGAGGTTAAAATGGTGGGGAAGGCAAAGTTCATGGTTTCCACAATGGCATCCCGATGGGACATCTGGGTTTTCAGCTCCTGATACCGGCTGGAAATCACGATGGCATAGTCGATATTCGCGCCCATCTGAATGGAGGCGCCCTGAATCACCAGAATCAGCAATAGTGGCATACCGGCAGACTGGAAGGTGAACAGCAGCACCACCAGCACAATGAGGATGGACACAACGGTAATCACCAGATTATCCGTGGCGAAGGACAGCTTGAAGTCCTGCTCCACAGAGGAGTTGCCCACCACGAACACCTCTCCCTCCGGATAATAGCCCCTGGCAATTTCCCGGAGGGTATCCAGAAAGGCGTAGGTGGTTTCGCCGCCCTCCGGCAGGGTCAGGTAGATCAGCACACGGTTGTAGTCCTCTCCCTGAAGCTGCTTCTTTGCCGATTCCATCTTTGTCTGGGCTTCCTTCAGCGAATCCATCTGGGCATCTTCCAGAGTGACGATTCCCTCATCGATTTTGTCGCAGACAAAGAGCATCATGTCAATCAGCGGCACTTTATAGGTGCTCAGACCGCCGATAATCTGACCATACTGCTCCTGCTCCGCGGCGTAAGCGGCATACACCGCCTCCGCCAGCTCGTAGTCCAGCCCGGCAAGCTCCGCGAACTGTCGGGGACTTAACTTATCCGCCAGCATGAAGCCCGCCATGGCTTCCACATTGGACAGACCCATGGAGTAGTCTACTTCCTCGTAGGTGTCCAGCTCCGCCAGCATGGCCTTTTCCACGCTGTAATCCGTTTTGGGATAGACCAGCGCCACAAAATTGGTATCACCAAAATTATCTCGAATTTTGTTTTGGGCAATTTGAACGGTATTGAGCTTGGGCGTCTCGATTTCGCCGTAGCCGTAGACATAGGGGCACTGCTTGGAGTAGTGGTAGCCCAGTAGCATCAGTACCACAAACACCGGCGGAATCACGAACCGGGTCAGATAGGCAAATTTTCCCACAAAGGGGATTTTCGGCACAAAATTCTTATGCCGGGTTTTGTCCATCAGTGGGCCGAACAGCATAAGAAAGCCCGGCATGAACACGAATACCGCCAGCAGCGCGAACAGCACCGCCTTAATCAGGCAGATGGCCATATCCGGGCCGATTTTGAACTGCATGAACATCATGGCAACCAGACCTCCGATGGTGGTCAGGCTGCTGGAGCCGATTTCCGGGATGCCCTTGCTCAGAGCGGTAATGACCGCTTCACGGATGGGCAGCTGCTGCCGTTCCTCCTTATACCGGTTGCACAGAATCACCGCGTAGTCCAGAGACAGAGCCAGCTGCAAAATGCTGGTCACGGAGTTGGAGACAAAGGAAATCTTTCCCATGAGAAACTGGCTGCCCTGATTGAGAATCATGGCGGACACAAAGGTCAGCAGCAGCACGGGTACCTCCGCGTAGGTCTGGGAGGTCAGCAGCAGAACAGCGACCACAATCACCGCCACCAGCACCATAATGACGCTGACCTCCTGATCGATGATTTCCGCCGCGGAATTGCCCAGAGATGTGGAAACATAGCAGTCTTCCCCGCTTAAGGTATCTTTCACCGCCTCCAGCGCCTGCAAACACTTGTCGTCGGTTTCGCTGTAATCAAAGGTAATATTATAGAGAGCCGACACGTTGCGGTAATCCTCACCCTCATCGTAGTCCACGCTTTGCACGCCTTTGACGGCTTTCAGTTCCTCAGAAAGGGTCTGTGCCCAGGCCTGCGATACATTTTCCACCATGATCTGGGCCGTTCCGTAGGTGATGAACTGCGCATCCATGATATCCAGACCCCGGCGGGTTTCGCACTGCGCCGGCAGATAGGCTTTCAGGTCGTTTTCCACCTGAATCCAGTTGGTCGAGAACATGGAAAAAATCACGCCGATGGCCAGCATCAGAAAAAACAGGTTGCGCTTGTCAACAATAAATGCCGCCAGCTTCATCATGGCGTTTGCGCCGTTATTCTTTTCCTGTGCCAATGTCAAGCTCCTCCTTTCTCCCTACGGATACCTCGGACTTTGTACTGTCCTCGGGCCGTAGAAATCTCCATTTCCAGCGAATCCTCGCCTAGGGCTACGCTGGCCTCATAGGGCAGCGCTCCCACCAGTGTTCTCATCTCCCCCTGGAATGTGAGCCTGTCCCCACTGCGATGTCCCTCCAGGATCGGAGCGGTTCTGGTAAACAGGGTCAGATCGCCGCTGACGCTGTCACCCAACAGGATCAAATTCAAAACGCCCCTGCGTTTTCCCAGAGGGGTTTCCATTTCCAGCATATAGGTGCGGTTCTGGTTTTTCATATCACGCCTCCACAACATATGATCGTTAATTGACATTTGTAGTGGAAGATGATATTCTCTTTTCAGCAAAAAAGCAAGAGACAGGCATGCCGTTCTGTCAGTTAGCTGACAAGACGGCAAAAGTGTTTCCGTACTGGGAGGACTCTATGGAGAAAAATACAGATCTACGCATTCAGAAAACCTATCTTGCGCTGCAAAATGCCTTTGTGGCGCTGCTGGAGGAAAAGCGGTTTGATGAGCTGACCGTCAATGAGCTGTGCGACAGAGCCATGATCCGGCGCACCACGTTTTATAAGCACTTCGGGGATAAATATGAGTATTTTGCTTTCTATATCCGGGAAATGGTTTCGACCTTCCGGGATCAGCTGCCGCCGGATGTGATGGATGGAGAAGCGGCGGCATACTTCCTGCAAATGAGTCAGGAACTGCTGCGATTCTGGCATATGCACGAGAAAATGGTGCGCAACATTGAAAACAGCAGTATGTTTCCGCTGCTGCTGAGCATCCTGCTGGATCAGATCACAGAGGATATCATCATGGTTCTGCGCCGCTCCTGCCCAGGGCTGGCTCAGGATGCGAGCAAGCTCAAGGGCGTGGCAGCATTTTATGCAGGTGGTCTCATCAACACCTTCTTTCGCTGTACGCAGAAGGATTCCTCCATTGATGAAAACGCTTTTCTGGAAATTGCTGGTGAGTACGCCAGCAAAATACCCCTCTAACCATTGCGGGCCGAAAGGCTTAACCTAGAATGAACGGTACCGGTCTCACGGCGGACTTCTTATGACAGCGATACTCTGGGTTTTATGTGAATCGATTTCATGGTTTGCGGCGCAATTCCTCCCCCGGTTGTGTTTGTTGCTTTTGATGGAGAATCGTGCTATGTTATAGACAATGCTGAACGCTGACAGAAAAGGAGAATGCTGTATGGCAAATTTTACGAAGAAGGCAATCCGGGATTCTTTTGTGAAGCTGCTGAACGAAAAACCCATCAGTCAAATTACCGTTAAGGACATTGTGGAGGACTGCGGGGTGAACCGCAATACCTTCTATTA
>SFHI01000071.1 GCA_004555705.1 Clostridiales bacterium
GCACCTTTAGCTCAGTTGGTAGAGCAACTGACTCTTAATCAGTGGGTCCCCGGTTCGAGTCCGTGAAGGTGCACCAATGGCCCGTTGGTCAAGTGGTTAAGACAGAGGCCTCTCACGCCTTTAACATCGGTTCGAATCCGGTACGGGTCACCAGTTCCTCACACAGAGGGTTGACAAAAAGCGAAAAAGGTGCTATAATCCACAAGCTGTTAGAGCGCGAAGCGCTTTGACATAAAAGATGGGGTAAACCCCATCCATACGAGTTGGTATTGATTGCGGTGAGGGTCCACCTGTTCCCATCCCGAACACAGAAGTTAAGCTCATTCGCGTCGACAATACTTGCAGGGTAACTTGCCGGGAAGATAGATAATGCCAACACAACAAAGACCGCATTCGGAAGAATGCGGTCTTGCTTTATATAATGTGCATATCGGCTTAACTCAGAATAACGGCAAATTGGTGTTTGTCGGGTTCCTACCGTAGGGGCGGCTATTAGCCGCCCGCTTTGGTTTCGTCTACGGAAGTGCTGCATTTTAGCGGAAATGCTCAAAGATAAGAACGTTTCGGGCGGATAATATCCGCCCCTACGGTAACAACGAAACGTGTTCGGAAATCTCCAAACACTAATTTGTCGGGCAGCTGAGTAAAACCGATAAGCACATTATATAATATATTTCCAAGGGGACGGGTGCAGCGACATTTCTGTCACTGCACCCGTCCCCTTGAGAAATATATGTATCGCTTTTCCTAAGCAGGCAGAGAGATTGGTGTTTGTAGATTCAAACACGCTGTGTTTCTGTCGTAGGGGCGGCTATTAGCCGCCCGCAGCGCTCCGGTTTTTGAGCGTTTTCGTTAAAATAAGCTGCTTTCGTAGTCGAAAGGCTGCGGGCGGATCATATCCGCCCCTACATTGAAGTCACAAATTCCAATTCGTCAATCTTCCGGGGAAAACCGGCGGGGCTTCGATTTGGCGGGGGACCCGGGGTTGGTTAATCCTGCCAGTGGACCTTGAAATCGAAGGAGGCGTTTTCTTCGTACCAGAGGCGGAAATTGGTGCCCCAGCGGTTGTTGAAGAGGACGTAGGAAAGGCCCTGGTCCAGGCTGCCGTAGCTTTCGTCCACGTCGTACAGGTGTTCCCCGCCGACGCTGAGCAGGGGAGCGTGTAGGCTCTCCACCGTGACCGGGCCCCAGGTAAACCGGGGGGAGACGTGGAGCTTCCGGTTTCCGCCCCGGCGCACCTGGAAGGGGTCGATGGGAAGGCCCAGCTTATAGAGGGTCAGCTTTTCGGGCGCGGCGCCCTCCGCATACATATCCAGGAAAAGGGCCTCGGGAATCCGGCTGGCGTCCTTGCCGAACCACTGCAGATTCACGTCAATGCCGCTGCCGAATTGATAGGTGACCACCACCCGGCGGGGGGCGCCGAAGCGCTCCGACGCCTCCTGGGGCGCTTTCATCCAGACGCGCAGGGTGCTGCCCTGCTGCTCCACCTGATCGGTTTCGTAAAACCAGGTTCCGTCCTCCAGGTCCGGCAGGGAATCAAGCCCGGGCTTGGCAAAGTCCGGCTCCGCCCACACCCGGGTTCGTTCGAAATCCCGGTTGTAGGATGCAAAGTTCTCCCGGACGGTTTTCCAGCCGTAGACACGGTACACCAGCCGCCCCAGCAGAAGCGTCCTTTCGGTTTCCTGCCGGGAAACGCGGAGGCTGCCGTCGGGCTGCACTTCGGCCCGGTATCCGTTTACCAGGAAGCTGCGCTGGGGAACCGGGGCCCAGGGGCAGGGGGGCGCGGTGGGGCGCAGCGCCGCAAGACGATGCCTTGCCTCCGTATGCCAGGGCTCCGGAAGGGCCGCCAGGGCGGCATCCACATATTCCCGCTGTTCCTGCCAGGAGGCTTCCAGATTGGAATACCGGCAGTCGCCCCGCTGGAAGGTGGGCTGCTGAACCGCGGACCTGGAGATCAGCTCCCCCGCCGGGAGCGTATCCTCCGCGGTGACCAGGTCACGCTTCCTGGCCGCCCGGAAGTCCTCCTTGCTCCAGTTTTTGTAGTCGGAGAACCAGCGCTTGGAATCCCGGCCCCAGGTGTGCTCGCAGATGAGCATCAGGTTCCGGGAGAATTCCCGGTATTCCGGAGAATGCTCCGCCCCGGGCCGCTGGGAGAGCCACTGATCCCGGACCCGGAGCAGCGTGCAGTAGGCCCCCACCTTGTAGGGGTCGGTGGCCACGCCGTGAATCCAGGTGTCGCCCAGCTCCTCCGTGACCACAGGAAGGGAATCCTTCTGCTTCAGAACCTCCCGGGCAAAGTCGTCCATGGTGGCCGACACGATCTCCGCGCCGGGGTACTTCTCCCGCAGGCGGGACATCTCCGCCCAGACGTTTTCCGGGGAAGGGGGGCCCATGTTGTCAGCGGTGTGGGCGAATTCCAGGGCGTACTCGCCGAAGGTGTCCGCGCCGCCGTAGGCGCTGGCGTAGTTGAGGACTACTTCAGCGTCCCCATACCGCAGGCGGCACAGGGGCGGCAGGTCCACGGGCCTGGAGGCTTCGTTGATGCCGATGTGCAGGTACTGGATGCCGTACTCCGCCAGGTAGGGGACGATGGCCTGGGTATGGCAGGGCACGTCCGTCATTTTGGCGGAAATGGTCTGCTTCCCGAACCGGAGGTCCAGCCGCCGGGCGATGTCCAGCTCATAGCGGAACAGCCGCTCATCCATCAGCTCCGTGTGGGTGGTCAGGGCCAGGCCGTGCCAGGTGATGTACCCGTCCCGGATGGCCCGCAGGAGCGGTTCGGGATGCTCCGAATGCTCCAGGCAGTACTCGATGAGAAACGCCCCCACCGTCCAGACAAAATTCTTTTTGCCATCTGTGTTGCAGGCGTAGGCGGTTTCAATGGCCCCGGGGATGAAGGTGTTCCCATATTTCTCCAGCACGCTGGCGGCGGAGTCCGTGAACCCGATGTCCAGATGGGTCTTGTGAACGACAAATACTTTCTTGATCATGCCGGCTCCTTTCTTGATATAAAACAATGCGATGGAGATTTCCGCGGGGATTGGATTGACGCGCGGCCGCAGTTGCCGGAGAATGCCGCGTTTTGGAATCGCCGCGGCTTTTAAAATATTGTTCGCATCCGGTTCACCCATCCGTCCGACAAATGGGTGTTTGGCGCAGTAAAATAAAACTGTCATTGCGAACCAGCGCGCACGCTGGTGTGGCAATCCCCCGGTTAGAGGGGAAATGTACCGAATAGTTCCCGGAATAGCAGGAGCCACGGCAATTTTTGGTGGTAATTGTTCCTGGTTCCATGGGGCCGGGGGATTGCCACGCCAGTGTGCGCACTGGCTCGCAATGACAGCAAAGAATGTACAAACTCCCAATTTGTCGGACTGCTGAGCTGATCCGCAACGGTCCGTTTTCCGCTGCCGATTAACTGCGGCTTCAGGAACGCCCTTCCGGACAGGGGTCTGTCAGGAAGGGCGTGGGGGTCAGGGTTCGGAGGTTGGGACGGGGAACACCGCGTCGTAGCCCGCCACGGCGGCGCCGAAGCTGGCCAGCTCGTTGGCGGGGGGAATGAACACCAGGTTGGGGTGGAATTCCGGGTCCCACTGGGCCAGGTGCTTCCAGATCCGCTGCTCCAGCAGCTGCTGCTGGTCGTTCAGGTAGGTGGACAGCACGGCCACGTCCGGCCGGAAGAAGGAGAACAGGGTCTCCAGCATCCGGCAGATGTATTCGCAGGTTTCCGAGAAGATGTCCATGGCCACGGGCTCCCCCTCCTCCACCAGGCCGTCCACAATGGCGGTTACGGTGGTGGTGCTGTAGCGGGTCAGCTTGCAGATGTCAAAGCGGGAAAGCTGCTCGTTGTTCTGCTGAATCAGATTAAACACCCGGCTTCGGCGCACGGTCTGCCGTAATTGTATCAATGTGTGGTCCATGATCCGGACACCCCCTGTGAGAATCTGCCTCTTTCTTCCAACTGTAAATCAGTATAACATATCGGCGGAAAGAATCAATTGGGTTTTACCGCTAAGGTTTGAAAAAATCTGCTGCCGCCCGGGGTCAGAACAGGATCAGGCAGCCGGAAACCAGCAGCAGCGCGTAGGTCAGACGCAGGAACGTACTCTGCCGCACCCGGTCATGGAGCTTCGCCCCCAGGACCACCGCGGCGGCCAGGGGGATCAGGCAGACCAGCGTCAGCACGGTCACGTCCCGGGTGAAAAAGCCGGCGGAAATATGCTGGAACATCATCAGGCTGTTCAGGATGATCCACACCCCGGAAAGGGTGGCCCGGAAGGTCCGCTTTTCGGGAAGGGCGCTGACCGCGTAGATCACCAGCAGGGAGCCGCCGGGGCTTTGAGGCCATGATGTACCTGGACGAGCACCCCTACATCGGGGTGGACGACAACCACCGGGATGTGCTGCTGAACGCCTTCGCGGGAAAAACCGTCCGGGCAGCCCGCGTCCTCCTTCAACGCCACCTACAACGGCTTTGTGACCCCGGAAACCGCGGTGAAAACCTGGGAGCGGTTCCACAACAAGGACGTCACCCGGGACGTGCTGATCTCCTACGGCTTCGGCGACGGAGGCGGCGTCACCCGGGATATGCTGAAAATGCGCCGGGCCAGCGACCGGATTCCCGGCATTCCCCATGTGAAAACCTCCACCGCCGGGGAATTCTTCCGGAAGCTCCACGCCGACAGCCGGCGCCATCCGGAGCACCTGTTCACCTATGCCCTGCTGCCCCATGCGGGAACGGTCACCGAGGGCGGCACCATCGAAGCCGGCTGCGCCCTGAACACCCCCGTCCGCTGGATGCCCGGGGCGCTGCGGGAGCAGGCGGCCCGGCCCCTGCTGGCCGTGGACAGCCCCAACCTGATGGTGGACGCGGTCAAGCCCTGCAACGCAGACCCCGCCGCGGTGATCCTCCGGCTCCACGAGTGCCGGGGCACCCGGAGCGGCTTCACCGTTTCCGCTTCCCGTCCGGTGCTCCGCTGGGCACCCTGCGACCTGCTGGAAAACGAGACCCAACCGCCCCAGGCCGGCCCGGGTATCCGGGACACCGCCCACCCCTTTGAGATCAAGTGCTATAAGCTCTGGCTCCGGTAATCCCCCATCCCGGCGGCCGCGCAGGTTCGGGGAATAGGTGTTTGGTTCGCAATGACAGCGTTTTCAGTCTGCTGAGCGGAACCGATTTGCATATGACCGCCAGACATTGTCCATCCGCCAAAACAAGCCCTCCGGTGTTCCGAAGGGCTTGTTTCATGTGAACGCTTTCAGCAAATGACGGACGGACAGTATACCGGAATGACTTTGTGGGATTCGCCCGGGAAAGGGCGGGCGCACTTTACGGTCCGCTTGACACCTGTGACGGAAACAGCTATACTTAAAAGTACATTCACGCAGCTGTTCAACAAATTGGTGTTTGGTGATTCGTTATCGTAGGGGCGGCTATTAGCCGCCTGTAACGTTTCGTCTATGAAAGCACCCCGTTTTATCGAAAACACTCAAAAATCGGAACCTTTCGGGCGGCTAATAGCCGCCCCTACGGTAGCAACGCAACGTGTTCGGAAAACTACAAACACCAATTTGCCGCGGGATGGGGCTGATTTGGCGGCAGGTTCTGTAGGAGGTTCTTTATGATTGAAATTCAGGACAAGGTATTTCATCTGAAGGGGGAAACCTATTCCTACCTTCTGTGCGTCAACGACTTTGGCCAGCCGGAGCAGCTGCATTTCGGCCCGCCGGTGCGGACGGAGGACTTTGAGGGCTTCCTCTGCCGCCCCGGGCTGGGCTGGGGCGGCAGTCTGCTGCTGAAAAGCGGGGATACGGCCAGCTGCCCCGACGACAAGAGCCTGGAATGGAGCGGCAGCGGCCGGGGGGACTACCGGGAGAGCCCCCTGGAGCTTCTGGGCAGCCCCACGGACCTGCGGTTTTCCTCCGGGGAAATCGTGAAAACGCCCCCTATGGAGTGCAGCCTCCCCCAGAGCCACGGCGGGGAGGAGAGCCTGAAGCTGACCCTCTCCCAGCGGGGGCTGCGGGTCACGCTGTACTACACGCCCTATGAGACCGCCCTCACCCGCCGCTGCGTGGTGGAGAACACCGGGGATACCCCCGTGACCCTGGGCAAGTGCATGAGCTATCTGGTGGATATTCCCGGGGAATTCTGTATGCGCTCCTTCCACGGGGGCTGGATCGCCGAGGCCCACCGCCGGGACACCCCGGTGGGGGAGGCCAAGGTGGTGCTGGAGAGCCTGACGGGGGCCTCCTCCCACCGGTGCAACCCGGGCTTTCTGCTGTACGAGCCTGGTGCCACGGAGGAGGCGGGGCGGGTTTTCGGCTTCAACCTGGTTTATTCCGGCAATCACTATGCCTCCGCCCAGCGCTCCTTACAGGGCCTGACCCGGGTGATGCAGGGCATCCACCCGGCCAATTTCCGGCAGGTTCTGGCCCCCGGGGAGCGGTTCGAGACCCCGGAGGCGGTGCTGTGCTGCGCGGCCCATGGCTTTGGAGAGCTGTCGGAGCGGATGCACCGGTTCGTCACCGACCACATCATCCCGCCCTGCTGGCGGGAGCGGCCCCGGCCCGTGCTGTACAACAGCTGGGAGGGCTGCGGCTTCCGGTTCAACCAGCGGAGCCTTCTGGACCTGGCGGCCCGGGCCAAAAAGCTGGGCTGTGAGCTCTTCGTCCTGGACGATGGCTGGTTCGGGGCCCGGGACAATGACCAAGCCGGACTGGGGGACTACACCGTGAACCGGAAGAAGCTCCCCGGAGGGCTGGAGGGCCTTGCGGGGAAGCTGGGGCTTGATTTCGGCCTCTGGTTTGAGCCGGAGTCCGTGAATTCGGATTCCGACCTGTATCGGGCCCACCCGGACTGGGTGCTCCGGGACGAATTCGAGCCCATTTACGGCAGAAATCAGCTCCACCTGGATTTGTCCAGGCGGGAGGTCCGGGACTACATCGTGGAGAACGTGACCCGGATTCTGGACAGTGTCCCCATCCGCTATGTCAAGTGGGACATGAACCGGCACTCCATCGCCCTGGGGGCCCGGGCCCATGAGAATGTGCTGGGGCTTTACCAGGTTCTGGATCGGATTTTTACCCCCCGGCCGGAGATTCTGCTGGAAAGCTGCTCCTCGGGAGGGAACCGGTTCGATCTGGGGATGCTGACCTTCTCTCCACAGATATGGTGCTCCGACGACACCGACCCCATCGAGCGGCTTAGCATTCAGGAGGGGTTAAGCTACCTCTATCCCCAGTCCACCTTCGGGGCCCATGTGTCCGCCGCGCCCCACGCCCAGACCCTGCGGAGCACCCCTCTGTCCACCCGGGGGAATGTGGCCTTCTTCGGCTGCCTGGGCTATGAGCTGGATTTGAAGCCATTGCTCCCCGTGGAGCGGCAGGAGATCGAGGCCCAGATCGCTTTCTACAAGCAATACCGGGAGGTATTCCAGTTCGGTGCTTTCCGCCGCACCCCCACGGGCTGGCAGGTAAGCCGGGGAGGCGTCACCCTCTGCGGCGTGTTCCACCGCCTTGTCCACGCGGCTCCCGGCTATGAGCGGCTGCGGGTGTGGGGCCTGGAGCCGGAGAAGCGCTACCGGGTGGCGAGTCTCACGCAGTGCATCCGGGTGGGCCAGTTCGGATCGCTTCTCAAACATGTCGCCCCGGTGAATGTGAATCCCAACGGGGCCCTGCTGCGCCTTGCCGACGCCCACTACACCCTGAAGGTTCCCGCTGAGGAGCGGATTCTCTCCGGCGCGGCCCTCATGGCGGGCATGGTACTCCGCCCCCTCTTCCGGGGCACCGGCTACGAGGAAACCCAGCGCACCCAGGGGGACTTCGGCTCGGATATCTACATCGTCACGGAAGTATGTGTTTGAAATTGTGGAACACGCTGCGTTGATACCGTAAGGGCGGCTATCAGCCGCCCGAACGCTTCAGATTTTTGAGCGTTTACGGATAAAACGAACATTTCCGCAGCCGTCAGGTTACGGGCGGCTGATAGCCGCCCCTACGATAAGGAATCGCAAAACAACAATTCATCTGCCAGCCTCAAAACGGAAGGTCCGGGGCGCGAATGGAATGCCGCACTTCGGAAACTTTCTCTTGCATTTTCCGTCCGGATGGACTATACTATAGGAAATCCGCCGGTGTGATGAAATGGTAGACGTAGTGGACTCAAAATCCACCGCTGGCGACAGCGTACCGGTTCGAGTCCGGTCACCGGCACCAAACCAATATAATCCGAACCAAATCTTCCCTGTGGGAGACGGGTTCGGATTATTTGTTTTCTTTGGCAAGTTCGAGGAAACCCATTTCCGAAACGGTGTCATCAAACGACCAGAATCAAAGCCCAGGGGACCAAGAAAAAAGAAACAGATATAGGAGGACACGGTTATGGATAAGAAGGTTATTTCCTGTGAG
>SFHI01000072.1 GCA_004555705.1 Clostridiales bacterium
CCCCCGGTTAGAGGGGAAAGGTGCCGATAAGCACCCGGAAGGACGGGGGGATTGCCACACCAGTCTGCGGACTGGTTCGCAATGACACCATTTTTTCTACTGCTTACCACATTTTCTGCCGTTTTTTGCCTGTTTCAACTCTTGATTCGCATTGTCAATTTGCCCTGTTGCTGGGGTATTGGCTTTTCGGCAGATTGGGGTAGGGGACGACCTTGTGCTCGGGGAGGTTTTCCGCCAGGGCGGTGATAGCGTCCATCAGCTTTTCGCACAGGTCGTGGCGCTGGCTTGCAATGGGAATCTCGGGGTTATAGTACACCGGCTTGCCGATGACGATTTTCTTCAGGGCGGGGCAGATGTAGATGGGCACGAAGGGGAGCGCTTTGCCGGTCTGCTTGTAGTAGAGCTTGGCAACATCCGTGAAATTCTCCTGAAATGCGTGGACGATGTGATTGTGCTCTTGCAGGCACTCCGGGAAAATCACCACGTCGGCCCCGTCCTTCAGGGCATTCACCGTCTGCTTGAAGGTGTTGATGATGCGGTTGTCCCGCCAGACCCCGATGGTGTCCGCGTGGTTGAAGATGCACACGCACAGCGGGGCAATGAGGTAGGAGAGGATTTTGTAAAACCACCGTGTGCCCCGGGGCTTTCCCGACCAGAAATCCTGGTAGGCGTAGGCGGGAACCTCCTTCAGCTTCATCATCTGCCCGGCGCACCAGGTTTTCCGCTTCCGGGGGTAGTAGAGCACGGAGGTGATGGGCCCGTTCATCTGGGCGTGGTTCCCCACGGCCACCACGGGCTCGTCAGGCAGATTCTCCATCCCTTCCACAGTGAGCCGGGGATAGAACACCCACACCAGAAACCTGCAGAACCGGTAGACTGTCCTTTGGATGGTTTGCAGCATGAAATCAGTCCTCCCGATGGGTCATTTTTTCAGTGTCAGCGGAGCGACAAATTGGTGTTTGTCGCTGCGCTTTAAAGTTTCCTGTCATTGCGAGACCAGTCCGCAGACTGGTCGTGGCAATCCCCCGGTTAGAGGGGAAATGTACCGAAAAGTACCCGGAAAACGGGACTGTTACGGTTCTTGGAGGTAATCGTTACCTGGTTCCATGGGGCCGGGGGATTGCCACGCCAGTGTGCGCACTGGCTCGCAATGACAGCAAAAAACGTACAAACACCAATTTGCTTTCCCTTTCAGTCGAGGCGTATTTTACAGAAACTTCCTGAACGGAGTATCAACTGAATATGAACAGAATGTGAACATATCGGATCTGCCCAAAAACGGAAAAACATCGGACAAAAATCGCAAAGTGCGGAGGGTTTCTTGAAAACAGGCCGGTTTTCCTGTATTCTATTCTTGTAGCTATGCTTTGGAGGATTAGAGGATGGATCATGTTGTTCTTTCTCTGAAAAGTATATATATGCTGCTTGTCAGCGAGGATTATCCCGATTATTCCGGCAGCGTCATTGCCCGCGCGGACCGAAAGGGGCTGACCATGCTGCGGTTCTGGCAGGGGATGCTTGCCCCGGAATTCCGGGAGCAGCCCTGCGGACAGATGCTCTGGCGCAGCGACGGAAAGCGCAACCGCTATACCTCCTACCTGTGCAACCGCAGCGGGGAAATCCGGAACTATTCTCTCTATGCCCGGGAGCTCAGTACCCGGCTGAGCCGGGATTCCCTGGGCACTCAGATTGCCCTGTTTACGGAGTTCCTGTCCGCCAGAAAATACCGGCACGACATCCTCTTGCAGCGGGTCCGAATGCTCACGGAGCTGGCCCGGAAGGAGGACCCCCGGGTTTCGGAGGTCATTGCCGCCCATATTCTTCGTGCCGCGGACTGGGAGCCCCCTGCCCGGGAGGCGCTGGCCTACCAGGCGTCCTATCTGCTCTCCGTTCTGATGCTGTATGCCGCGGCGGGGGAGGCCATGGACGGGCCGGATATGGGGCTTCTGCGTTCGGAGGAATACGGAATTGGGCCGCTTTGGGAGTTCCTGGGCCAGACCGGTCAGAAGCAGGCTGGCATTTCTTTTCTCACGGTACACTGCGGCATCCTGCAGGACAATCCCCTTCCCAGACATCGGTTCTTTGGCCGGGAGGAGGAGCTGTTTGAACTGAAGGAGCTGGCGGCGGCCGGGCGCAAGTGTCTGATCGTGGGCATGGGGGGCCTGGGCAAGACGGAGCTTCTGCGGCAGCTGATCCGGGCCTGCGAGGAAGAGCGGATCGTGGAAAAAATCGCGGTGGTTCCCTACGAGGGGAATCTGATGGAGAGCTTTGCGAGATCCTTCCCGGGCTTCCAGCGAAATAACCCGGAGGAGAGCTTCCGCAGCGTGCTTCACCGGCTGGAAAAGGAGGGAGCAGCGGGAAAGCTGCTGCTGGTCATCGACAATCTGCCGGGCTCCCCGGAAACGGCCCCAGAGCTGGAGAAGCTGCGCGGCCTGCCCTGCGGCATTCTGATCTCCTCCCGCCGGGGCTTTCTTGAGGGAATGGAGACCTTTCCCCTGGCGCAGCCCGGGATCGGCGTGGGTTCTCTGATCTTCCGGGACAATTACGGCCGTCCCCTGAGCCGGGAGGACCGGAAGTGTCTGGAGGGGATGCTGACGGACGAGGCGCTGTGCCATCCGCTGACCCTGCGGCTGATGGCCTCCACGGCCCGGAGCAAGGGCTGGTCGGTGGAGGAGCTGAAACGTCAGCTGGAGCGCTTCGGCGGTCGGACCCTGGAGCTGAGCCAGGTCTACCGGCAGCTGTATTCCTACACCCGGATTCCCGAGGAAAGCCGGGCTTTGGCGGAGCTCTTCACCCTGCTGCCCCGGGACAGCTACTCCCTGGAATTCCTGGAGGAATGGTTCCCCCAGGTTACGCAGGAGAATCTCATGGCACTGACCCGGGGCGGCTGGCTGGACCGGGACGGCACCGGCTTTTCCATGCACCCGCTGATCGCCCAGTGCCTGCGGCGGACGGTGATCCGGGAGAGCCACCTGACGGGCCACATGGAGCGGCTGATCCGGCGCTTTTGCGAAATGGAATGGGCGGATGCGGAGCTGTACGGCGACGCCCGGAGCCAGCGGCTCAGTTCCATCCTCCTCTATGCCACGGATTTCCTGTCGGGCAGCGTGGGCAGCAACCTCCAGTGCGCCTTTTACCGGGCGGGCACCCTGCTGATGGAAACCCTGCAGGAGAAGGAGCGGTTTCTCAAGCGGGCGGCGCGGATGGAAAAACGCTGCAAGGAAGGAAGCTGTCGGCTGGAGGCCCTGCGCTGCACCGCGCTGGCGCGGTTTGGAGCCCTGGATCGGGAGCAGCTGCTGGCCTTCCATGACGCCCAGCGGGATAACAGAACCATCCCGGAGCGGATGTATCTGGATTTCTGCATGGCAGCCGCCAACTGTTTTCATGCCGCAAAGGATTACGAAACCGCCCAGGCCCTGATTCACGAGGTGCTGGCCGGAAACGCGGCCGTCTCCCTGAAGGCCGACGCCTATTTCAGGCTGTGTGCTTGCTATGACAACAGCGGCAATCGGGAGGAAGCCAGACGCTACGCCCTGGAGGCGGCGGAGTACGCCCTGGCCCACGACGAATTCAGGGCCGATACGAAAGCCACGCTGCTGATCATGGCCTGCCAGATGGAAACCGTCTTCGGGAATGGGGAGGGCGCCTCCCAATTGCTGGGCGCCCTTCGGGAAGCCATGGAGGGCCAGACGAATCCCTTCCTGATGACAGAATACGAGGTTACGGCGGGATCTTTCGAGATGTATTTCGGAAGTCTGGAGCAGGCGGTACAGCATCTGAAGCGCGGCATTGCCCTGATTGAGGAGTGTTTTGGGAAGGTCGTCGCCTATTATTCCGGCCTGGGGCAGTATGCCATTGTGCTGCAGCGGCTGGGGCGGTATGCCGAGGCGGAGAAAATCTATCTGGAGCTTCTGGACTATGCCCGGGAAACAAAGGATACCCCCATGCTTTCGGTTTTCGGCAACAACCTGGCTGTGACCTACCTGGAGCTGGGGAGGCCCCGGGAGGCCCTGACCCATCTGGAGACAACCCTGGAGGTGGCCCGGAACCAGGGAGGCATCGCCCTGGGTGAGGCCCAGCGCAACCGTGCCCGGGCCTATGGGCTTTTGGGGGATCGGCAGAAGGAATACCGGTGCCTGCTGGAAGCCAGCCCCTTGCTTACTGCCGCCTACGGCCCCGACCATCCCCGGGCCGCCGCCGCCCGGCAGCGCCTGGCGGAGCTGAAAGAGGAGCTCCCCGAATAATCCCGGCCCACACGGCAGAACGGCAAATTGGTGTTTGAACGGCTTCGCCGAATTGACAATTGACAATTGAAAATTGACAATTATTGTGTCATAAACGGGACAATTTTGAAATTAAATGCTGTGTTATCAACGCAATAAATTGTAAATATATCCCGAAGGGATTCCTTAATTGTCAATTGTTAATTGTCAATTGTCAATTCTAAACAACAATTTACCGCACTGCTTATTAAAGCCGATAGCCTAAACCCCGGTTTATCGCCCCGCCGCGCCGTCCCGGCAGGCGGGAAAACAAATATAAAGGAGAGCGTGTATTATGCCAACCGTAACCACCGCCACCGCCAGTCTGAACGTGGACGTGCGCTTCGTCTGTTCCTCCTGCGGTACACCCAACATCGTTTCCACAACCCTGCATACCTACGCCAATTCCGCCCAGGCCGCAAACCTGAAGATGCAGAGCCTTCTGGCGGATTTCTCCTCCCCGGACCTGACCAAGCGGTATGCCCGGGCGAATTTACAGTGCAGATGCATGGCCTGCAAGCGCAAACAGCCCTGGACGGGCATGAAGATGGATAGAGTGAATATCTACCTCTGGGTCCTGGGCCTTCTGGGAGGGACTATGGCTCTGTTCAACAGCGCGGAGATGTCTCTGTTTCGGCATTTACCCTTGTTTTTCCTAATGTTCGCAATCTATATGTTTCCCTTTGCTGTCCTGCTTGCCTACAAAATCATTCGCGTTTCCGTATACAAAAAGAAGCTTGCCGCCCTTGCGCCCCAGTGCCTGCCGGTGGTTACCATTCGTCCTAAGGAAACATCCCAGGCCGATATCATGGCCCGGGTGCAGGAAAACATGAACAGGCAGTAAAGAAGTATTTGGCAATCGGCTTTCGTAAGCAGTGCGATAAATTGGTGTTTGCAGGGATGCGTCCCAAATTACCTGTCATTGCGAACCAGTCCGCTTAAGTGGTGTGGCAATCCCCCGGATGAATGGAATCAGGAAACGATTACCACCAAAAGCGGCGATTTCTCTCCCCTTTTTGGGTGCTTTTCGGCACATTTCCCCTCTAACCGGGGGATTGCCACGACCAGTGTGCGCACTGGTCTCGCAATGACAGGAAACTTTGACACGCAGCAACAATCAACAATTTATCGCTTGGCTGAGGATAGCCGATAATCTGAAAGGAGAATATTATGGGAACTGTAGTAACTGCTCGTGAAAAGGTCGTCATCGCCCATGTCTGCTCCCAGTGCGGACGGAAATTGGTTCGGAATTACACCCTGTTTCTGGATGGACGGGCCAACGTATTCCGTCACGAAAGGGACAAGGCCAGGGAGGGAATGGACATAGCCCGGGAACAGGCCTACGAGGACATTGTGCAGTGCAGGCTGACCCCCCGGCGGCTGGGGAGCCAGACCCAGGTGGAGACCGAAAAATGGCACGTCTGGGCCTTTTATCAGCTGGAGGATCTGGGCACCCCCTGCGAATGCGGCCATGTGGAGCCCTGGCAGCTGAAAAAGAAGAGCGTCTGGAACCCTGTGGACGATCCTTTCCAGTACCGGGAGAATATTCCAGGTGTTCCCCCGGAAAGCAGACCCGCGCTGTTGGATTCCCCGGAGGCGGTGGACGCCTGGTTTGCCGATCCGGCAGGCTACAAAAACAAGGAGAGAGATTGAAATGAAGAAAGCACTTGCAATTGTTATGTCAACTATCCTGGCTCTTTCCCTGTTCGGCTGCGGAAAGAGCGGGCCCACTGAGGGCAAGCTGGGGGACACCCTGAAAACCGATGTGGTGGAGATTACCCTGACCGGCTTCGGCTTCGCGGAGGAGGGCGTCAGCATTGATGAGGAACAGCCGGACATCTTCTGCACAGCCATTCCCTTCCCTTACGAGCTCAGCGGAAACGCCCAGTACGATGCTTTAATCCTTCAGCTTTCCACCAGTAAATATGTAAGAAAAACCACGGAAAAGTGTGTTGTGTATCTGGAATACACCGTAAAATACTCCGGTGAGGAAGTCGGGATGCAGGGAACGTGTATGCCGCACATCCTGTTCGACGGCACTGAAAAATATCACCTCAACGCCGTCACCGCTTTGCAAATGGCGGATTATTTTGACGACCAGCCCGACGGGGCCTATTACCGCCGGACCAGCGATGGCTGGGAGAATCTCCCCATGTTATGGCACGGCAATTCGGAGGACTTATTCCGGGGTGTGGCCAGAATTCCCATCGCGGTGGAAGAGAACGTCAGCGCCCCCCTGACCGTTTACTTCAATGCGCTCAATTCCAAAGGCGAGACCGTGCAGCTGACCTTCACCATCCGCTGAAACTGTTGGGCACCTCTAAAAACTACCCTTTTGCATTTTGAGCGGATCTTTTGCCGGGGCATGCGTTTTGAAAAGTCCGCAATACACCAAGTATTCCGGACTTTCCAAAACTTTTGTTGGAACAAAATCTCTCGCCCAAAACACCAAAAAGTAGTTTTTAAGCTAGTAGGGGCGGCTATCAGCCGCCCGAAACCTTCCGGCTTTTGAGCGTTTCTGATAAATCGGTGTGCTTTTACAGACGAACGTTTCGGGCGGATAATATCCGCCCCTACGATAACAAAGCGACATACATCAAAGACCCCCTCCCGGTTCCGGGAGGGGGTTTGGTTCGCTTTCCTTATTTGCTCAGGAACGCATCGATGGAGGCGGCGCCCTTCTTGCCTGCGCCCATGGCCAGAATCACCGTGGCCGCGCCGGTAACCGCGTCGCCGCCGGCGAACACGCCCTCCCGGGTGGTCATGGCGTCCTCGTTGACAACCAGGCAGCCCTTCCGGTTGGTGTCCAGGCCGGGGGTGGTGGAGCGGATCAGGGGGTTGGGGCTGGTGCCCAGGGACATGATCACGGTGTCCACATCCAGCTCGAATTCGCTGCCGGGAACCTCCACGGGACGGCGGCGGCCGGAGGCGTCGGGCTCGCCCAGTTCCATGCGGATGCAGCGGATGGCCTTCACCCGGCCGGTCTCATCGCCCAGAATCTCCACGGGGTTGCAGAGGGTTTTGAACTCGATGCCCTCTTCCTTGGCGTGGTGCTGCTCTTCCAGACGGGCGGGCATCTCGGCTTCGCCACGGCGGTAGACCACGTACACCTTGTCCGCGCCCAGGCGCATGGCGCACCGGGCCGCGTCCATGGCCACGTTGCCGCCGCCCACCACGGCCACAGCCTTGGACTTAATGACGGGGGTATCGGCATCGGGGTTGTAGGCCTTCATCAGGTTGGTACGGGTCAGGTATTCGTTGGCGGACATGACGCCCTTCAGGCTTTCGCCGGGGATGTTCATGAACATGGGCAGGCCCGCGCCGGAGCCGACGAACACGGCCTTGTAGCCCATGTCGAAGAGCTCGTCAATGGTCAGCACCCGGCCGATGACCATGTTGGTCATGACCTCCACGCCCTGGGCCTTCAGCTTCTCGATTTCGTTGGCAACGATGGCCTTGGGAAGCCGGAACTCGGGGATGCCGTAGACCAGCACGCCGCCGGCGGTGTGCAGGGCCTCGAACATGGTCACAGCGTAGCCCCGCTTGGCCAGGTCGCTGGCGCAGGTCATACCGGCAGGGCCGGAACCAACCACGGCCACCTTCTTGCCGTTGGGCTCTGCCTTTTCCGGCATGGCGTTGATGTTTTCCCGATACCAGTCGGCCACGAACCGCTCCAGGCGGCCGATGGCCACAGGCTCGCCCTTGATGCCCCGGACGCAGCGGGCTTCGCACTGGGTCTCCTGGGGGCATACCCGGCCGGAAAGGGCGGGGAGGGCGTTGGTGGAGGTGATGATCTCATAGGCGGCCTTGAAGTCGCCCTCTTTTACCTTGGCGATGAACTCGGGGATGCGCACGTTGACGGGGCAGCCCTCCACGCACTTGGGGTTGCGGCAGCCCAGGCAGCGGCCCGCCTCTTCCACGGCCATCTCGGCGGTGTAGCCCAGGGTGACCTCCTTGAAGTTCCGGGCGCGAACCTGAGGCTCCTGTTCAGGCATGGGGGTTTTGGTAAGTGTCATATTGGCCATTTTCCTCGTCCTCCCTTATTTGATGAGCTGCTTGCCCATGGCTTCCATGCGGCAGGTGTGGGTGGCGTTTACCTCGGCCTCCCGGTCCCGGTAGGTGCTGTTGCGGCTCATGAGCTCGGCGTAGTCGACCTGATGGCCGTCGAATTCAGGCCCGTCCACGCAGGCGAACTTGGTCACGCCGCCCACGGTGACCCGGCAGCCGCCGCACATGCCGGTGCCGTCGATCATGATGGGGTTCAGGGACACGCTGGTGTGGGTGCCGAAGGGCTTGGTGGTCAGGGAGACGAACTTCATCATGGGCACCGGGCCGATGGCCAGAACCTCGTCAAATTCCTCGCCTGCCTCCAGCAGCTCCTTCAGAGGCTCGGTGACGAGACCATGGCGTCCGTAGGAGCCGTCGTCGGTCATGAGGATGAACCGGTCGGCCACTTCCTTGAATTCCTCCTCCAGGATGACGATGTCCTTGCTCCGGAAGCCAACGATGACGGTGACCTCGGCGCCGGCCTCCTTAAAGCCCCGGGCAGAGGGCAGGGCAATGGCGCAGCCCACGCCGCCGCCAACCACGCAGACCTTCTTCTTTCCCTCCACGGGGGTGGGCTTGCCCAGGGGGCCGACGAAGTCCTGGATGTAATCGCCCTCGTTCAAAGCGCCCAGAGCGTTGGTGGAGAAGCCCACCTTCTGGAAGATGATGGTGACGGTACCGGCCTCCCGGTCGTAGCCCGCGATGGTCAGGGGCACCCGCTCGCTCATGTCATCCACCCGGAAAATGATGAACTGACCGGCCTTGGCCTTTCTGGCGATGAAGGGGGCCTCAATGTCCATCAGGGTGACGGTGGGGTTCAGCTCCTTTTTGCGCACGATTTTATACATATTCTGATCCGTCCTTTTTGATTATTTGAAAAGTCGGGGAACGCTCATACACTGTCATTATAATGCCATATGTTGGATTTGTCAAATGGATATCGATATTTTTGTGACGAATATACAAAGTTTTTGCTTTTTTCCGTAATTGTTGTAGGGGCGGCTATCAGCCGCCCGCAGCGTTTCGGGCGGCTGATAGCCGCCCCTACGGCAGAAATGAAAACGCCCGCGTTTAGCGGGATGTTCGTAAGACAGTTAAACCCAAAATCTGAAAACCATTGGTTTTCAAGGGACGGCGTGGCTTCGGTCACGCCGTTTCTTCTTTCAGAAGTTCGTCCAGAGGGATGAATCCAATACCGTCATACTGGATATGGATATGTTGGGTGCGCTGCATAAAAAAGAGCAGGGAACCTCTTTCAAGATTTCCTGCTCGGTGGTGCCGCCGTTGGGCGGCGGATATTCAATTCATGAACTTAATCAGGATATTCCAAAGTCATACGGATTGACATATCCGATTAATATGGAAATTTACTTTTCTCTGCACTTGATTCCATAATTGCCACGGCTTCCGTTCTCATAGCCTCTATATATTTCATAGAGCTTGTCGTTTATTACAACATCGTCATCACTATTAAAAGAGTACGAGTAACCATTCTCTTCACAATACTTGGAAATTGATTGGTGCGCTTTTGCCACAGTAGGATAGGTAGCGCTCTCATCATATGGAACCCAAAATGCTTTTTTGAACATACTAAGCATTAATATCACTCCTTCCCGAGTATAATATCCCGATTCATCATTATTGTACCATATCCTTTATTCATTGTAAATGGCTTAACTGTTAATTCCTGAGTGGTCACCGTAAATGGTATTCATCTGCATAGGGTAGCTGGCGGCAGCCAGCGCAGGGGAAGTGTAGCATCCTTGCTTTCTTCCGGTGTCCGGGCTGTACGGTCTCGCAGAGCGCACATATGGGGGTTACCACGTATAGAAGTGCGCCCTTAGTATAATAAGGGATTTTTGATGTGGTGCCTCTCGATATTCTGCCATTACCACTGTCTATGTGTGCTTGAAGAATGTGCCCTCTAATGATAAAATACTAATGGAGGAAAAAGAATAAGCGATGCCCGGTCAAAATGACTGAGTATGGCCTATTTTCGTGTTACCAACCCTGCAAGACAGATGCCGTAATAAATTATTCATAGAATTACTGTGTTACGGACACCCGCCTTTCCGCGGGCGTTTGGGAGTTATTTTTCCTTCAGCAGGTCCCGGATTTCGGTGAGCAGTTTTTCCTCGGCGGAGGGCTCCGGAGGCGCGGGGGGCGCGGCGGGGGCTTCCTCTTTCTTCTTGCTGAGGTCAGCCAGCTTGTTCAGGCCCTTCACCAGGAAGAACACCACCAGGGCCAGAATCAGGAAATTGATGATGGCGGAGATAAAGTTTCCGATGTTCAGGGTGTTGGGAATCACATTTCCCGCCTCATCCACGGGGGCCGCCCCAAAGAGCCGGGGCAGGGTGATCTTCACCTCGGAGAAGTCAATGCCGCCCATGAAAATGGCCACGAAGGGCATGATGATGTCCTCGGTGAGGCTCTTGGTGATGGTGGAGAACGCGCTGCCGATGATGGTACCAACGGCCAGGGCCATGGCGTTGCCCTTCACCGCAAAGGCCATGAATTCCTCCATCCACGCGGGCTTTTTGTGCTTGGACATTTGAATTCCTCCTATCAGAATTGACAATTACAGTATGCTGCCGTAGGGGCGGATAGCATCCGCCCGCTGACGTTGGACGAAGAAGGCTTTCAGTACTTCCGGAAATGCCCAAAATTATTGAGTATAATTGTCAATTGTCAATTGTAAATTGTCAATTATTTCTCAATGACTTCCAGCCCGCCCAGGTACTTGCGCAGGGCTTCGGGAACCACGATGCTGCCGTCGGCGCGCTGGTTCTGCTCCACCAGAGCCGGGAAGATGCGGGAGGTAGCCAGGCCGGAGCCGTTGAGGGTGTGGACCAACTCGGGCTTGCCGGTGGCCTCCCTGCGGAAGCGGATGTTGCCCCGGCGGGCCTGGTAATCCCGGGCATTGGATACGGAGGAGACCTCCTTGTAGCCGTTCATGGAGGGGATCAGAATCTCAATATCGTAGGTGCGGGCCATGGAGGCGGAGCAGTCTCCGGCGGCCAGCTTCACGGTGCGGAAGTGGAGGCCCAGACCGGCCACCAGATTCTCCGCCTTGTGGACCAGCTCTTCGAAGGCCGCGTCGGAATCCTCGGGGCGGGTAAACTGGAACATCTCCACCTTGTTGAACTGGTGGCCCCGGACCATGCCCCGCTCGTCGGCCCGGTGGGAACCGGCCTCCCGGCGGAAGCAGGGGGTGTAGGCGAAGAGCTTCCGGGGCAGGTCACTTTCGCTCAGGATTTCGTCCCGGTAGATGGAGCACAGCGCCGCTTCCGCGGTGGGCAGCATATAGTGCACCCGGTCATCGGTGGGATTGGCGATCTTGTAGACCTCGTCGGCGAACTTGGGGAACTGGCCCGCAGTCTCGCCGCACATGTACTCCAGCATATGGGGCGGCAGGATGAACTCGTAGCCGTCGGCGATGTGGGTGTCGATGAAGTAGTTCAGCAGCGCCCACTCCAGCCGCGCGCCCATGCCGGTGTACATCCAGTTGCCCGCGCCGGCCAGCTTCACGCCCCGCTCGTAGTCGATGAGGCCTAAACCAGCGCACAGGTCCACATGGTGCTTGGGCTCAAAGTCGAAGGAGTGCTTCTCGCCCACATAGCGCAGGGGCTCGTTGTTCTCCTTGCCGCCGGGGAGCAGGTCGGGGTCGGGGAGGTTGGGCAGGCTCAGCATGGCGGTCTTGAATTCCACCTGGAGCTGTGCCAGCTCTGCCAGTTCGTCAGCCACGTCCTTGTCCAGCTGCACGGACTTGGCGTTGTTTTCCGCGATGGCCGCGTCGATGGCGGAGGTGTCCTCGCCCCGCTTCTCCGCGCCCTTCTTCTGACCGAAGAGCTTGCCGTTTTCCTTGCTCAGCTTGTTCTTCTGGGCGGTCTTGCCCTCGGAGGCGGTTTTCAGAGCGCGAATCCGCTCGTCCAGCACCAGAATGCGGTCTACGGTGGCGTCGCAGTCCACTTCCTTGGCCCGCAGGCCCGCCTTAACCGCGTCGGGGTTTTCCTTGATTTTCCTGATATCCAGCATTTTTCATTACCTCTTCTGATTTGATGGGGGGTACGAATTGACAATTGATAATTGACAATTGACAATTATGGTATCCCTCCGGGATTATATTTTTGATGTCATCCTGAGCAAGGCTTGCCGCGCCAAAGGAGCTACCACTCCATTTCCTGGAGCAGTTCCTTTCGGGTGCAGCTCGCTTGACGTGCGTCCTCACTTGGGTTGACAGGGCGTTTCGATTACTTTGGGTTTCCGCAAACAATTGTCAACTGTCAATTGTCAATTGGCAACCTCTAAAAACTACTTTTTGGCGTTTTGGGCGAGAGATTTTGTTCCAGCAAAAGTTTTGGAAAGGCCGGAATACTTGGTGTATTGCGGACTTTGTCCAAAACCCAAAAGGGTAGTTTTTAGAGGTGCCCAATTGTCAATTCCGAATCTCACTCGACCTTTTCGCCTTCGATGAACCCATTGGGCTTGCGGGGGATGATGATCATG
Organism: Clostridiales bacterium; assembly: GCA_004555705.1. Lineage (GTDB taxonomy): Bacteria > Bacillota > Clostridia > Oscillospirales > Oscillospiraceae > Faecousia. The sequence goes on from SFHI01000072.1 coordinate 12,816, forward strand.
CAGGCGATGTACAGCAGGATGCCCAGACCCCAGATGAGGCTGACCACGGCCCACATCACCCGCACCACCGTGGGGTCGATGCCGAAATACTCCGCGATGCCCGCGCAGACGCCGTCCAGCATCTTTCCCTCGGACGCCTTATAGAGCTTTTTTGATTTGTCCATTTTCTTTTCCTCCTCTATTTCTCCAGTTTCATCAGCGCGTCCAGGAGCTTCTGCAAATCCTCCTGGCCGTAGAACTCCAGCTCAAACCGGCCCTTCCGCTTGCCGTTGACGATCTTGACCCCCCGGCCCAGGTGCTTACTCAGGCTCTTTTCGCACTCGGCCACATAGTCCACGGCGAAAACCTCCTCCTTTTTGGGAGCGGGCTCCTTCTCCATGTTCTTGCACAGGGTCTCCGTCTGCCGCACGGAGAGCGACAGGGCAATGACCTTTTTCGCCGCGTCCAGCTGCTTCTTTTCCGACTTCAGCGAGGCAATGGCCCGGGCGTGTCCCGCGGTGAGGCTCCCGGAGCGCACCAGCTCCAGCACCTCCGGGTTCAGGCTTAGCAGCCGCAGGGCGTTGGCTACGGCGGGACGGGACTTGCCCACCCGGGTCGCGGCCTCCTCCTGGGTCAGACCGTAGTCCTCCATCAGGCTCTTATACCCCAGGGCTTCTTCCACCGGGTTCAGGTCCTGGCGCTGCAGGTTTTCAATCAGGGCCAGCTCCATGGCCTTGCGGTCGTCGGCGTCAATGACCACCACCGGAACCTCGCTGAGCTTGGCCAGTCTGGCTGCCCGCCAGCGCCGTTCGCCCGCGATGATCTGGTAGTAGCCCGTGGGCATTTCCCGGACGGTAAGGGGCTGGATCAGACCGTGGACCCGGATGGATTCCGCCAGGTTCTCCAGCTCCTCAGGGTCAAAGTCCTTCCGGGGCTGGTCGGGGTTGGGTTCCACCTTGTAAATGGGCAGGCTCTGGTAGGCGCTCTTCTCCTGGGGCTCCTCGGCGAAGTCCCCCAGCAGGGCTCCCAGTCCCTTGCCCAAGCCTTTCTGAGATGCCATTACGCGTTCCCTCCCATGAGTTTTCTGTAAATTTCCTCCGCCATCTGCTTGTAGGCGAGACTCCCCCGGCTGATTCGGTCATAGACCGTCACCGGCACCCCATGACTGGGCGCCTCCGCCAGGCGGATGTTCCTTGGAATGACCGTGGAGAATACCTTCCCCGGGAAGTGCCGCCGGACCTCCTGGGCCACCTGGGCGGAGAAGTTTGTGCGCCCGTCAAACATGGTCAGGGCCACGCCGAAAATCTCCAGCCGGGGGTTCAGGCGCTTTTTCACCATCCGCAGCGTCGCCATCAGGTCGCTGAGCCCCTCCAATGCGTAGTATTCGCACTGCACCGGCACCAGGATGCTGTCCGCGGCGCAGAGGCCGTTCAATGTCAGCAGCTCCAGGGAAGGGGGGCAGTCAATAAAGATGAGGTCGTAATCCCCCCGGATGGGCTGCAGACTCTTCTCCAGCTGCCGCTCCCGGTGATCCACGCCGATGAGCTCCACCGTGGCGCCCGCCAGGTCCGACGCCGCCGGAAGCACGTCGCCGTAGGGGGTGGACACCACCGCTTCCCTGGGGTCCACGCCGTTGATGGTCACGTCATAGACGCTGTAGCGGATGCGGCGCTTGTCCACCCCCATGCCGGAGGTAGCGTTGGCCTGGGGGTCAAAGTCGCACAGCAGCACCCGCAGTCCCAGGTCGTGCAGGGCCGCCGTCAGGTTCACAGCAGTCGTGGTTTTCCCCACGCCGCCCTTCTGATTCACCACTGCGATTATCTTTCCCATTTTCCTCTCCTCTATTTATGTGGCATTGTTTCACGTGAAACAATCCGCACCGATGTTTTTCTGAATGTTTCACGTGAAACATTCAGCCCCCTGCGGTGGTATCCGAGGTGGTTTCCATGGTGGAGTAATTCTGGCCCCGCTGGGGCTTCCGGGCCTGACGGGCGTAGCGGAGGAAGAACAGCCCCAGGGTCAGGTAGCCAACCAGAAGCACAGCCACAACCGCGCTGAGCCAGCGGCACCGCCGGCGCAGCCGTTTCACCTGCTCCTCCGGGGAAAGGGGGAGCTTCATCCGGGAGGGCTTCCGCTGGGGGGCCTGCTCCCGGGGCTTGGGCAGGGAGATGGGCGTCCCGGGCTTCACGGGGCACTTTGCCATGCTTTCCAGACAGGAATGGCAGAAGATTTGCCCCTCCTCCAAATCCCGTCCGCATTTCAAGCAGCCCATGCCATCACCTCCAAAACGTTTGCTGCACTATTGTACAACATTTTTTACGCTTCGTAAAGAGGAAGGAAGAAAATAATTGACAATTCAGGAACACCTGCGGGCGCAGTGGCGTGGCCGGAATCTTTGGGGGATTGCCACACCAGTGTGCGCACTGGTTCGCAATGACAGCGTTTATTCAATTTATCTGCTTACCATGAATATTTTAAATCATCGCGAAGCGATACCATCCCTATTCACTATTCTCTATTATCTATTATCTAAAAAAGGCCCCCGCCGCTGAGGGGTTACAGCGACGGGGGAAAGGGAGGTATTGAGGTTAGCCGCCGAACACGCTGAGCAGGAAGCCGGCCGCGATGGCGGAGCCGATGACGCCGGCCACGTTGGGGCCCATGGCGTGCATCAGGAGGAAGTTCGAGGGATTGTTCTTCTGACCCACGGTGTTGGCCACCCGGGCGGCCATGGGCACGGCGGAGACGCCGGCGGAGCCGATCAGGGGGTTGATCTTGCCCTTGGAGAGCTTGCACATCACGTTGCCGCCCAGCAGACCGCCGGCAGTGGAGATGCCGAAGGCCACCACGCCCAGCACCACGATCTTCAGGGTGTTCAGGGTCAGGAAGGTGGAGCCCACCATGGTGGCGCCCACGGCGGTGGACAGGAGGATGGTGACGATGTTCATCAGGGCGTTCTGCACGGTGTCGCTGAGCCGATCGGTGACGCCGGTCTCCTTGAACAGGTTACCCAGCATCAGGCAGCCGATCAGAGGAGCGGTGTCGGGCAGCAGCAGGGCCACGAAGATGACCACCACGATGGGGAAGATGATCTTCTCAGTCTTGGACACCTGGCGGGTCTGCACCATTTTGATCTGCCGGTCCTTGGCGGAGGTCAGCAGATTCATAATGGGGGGCTGGATCAGGGGGATCAGAGCCATGTAGGAGTAGGCAGCTACCGCAATGGCGCCCAGCAGCTCCGGTGCCAGCTTGCTCGTCAGGAAGATGGCCGTGGGGCCGTCGGCACCGCCGATGATGCCGATGGAAGCGGCCTGGGGGCCGGTGAAGCCCAGCAGCACCGCGCCGAAGAAGGCCACGAACACGCCCAGCTGAGCGGCCGCGCCCAGCAGCAGGCTCTTGGGATTGGAGAGCAGGGGGCCGAAGTCCGTCATGGCGCCCACGCCCATGAAGATCAGGCAGGGGTACAGCGAAGTCTTGACGCCGATGTAGAAGATGTCAATGAGGCCCGCCTCCCGGAGGATGGCGCCGTAGCTGTGGTACGCGGGGCTATTGGCATCCATGAAGGCGTCCCACAGCTCCTGGTGGTACAGACCGCCAAGCGGGAGGTTACTCAGCAGGCAGCCAAAGGCGATGCCCACCAGCAGCAGCGGCTCAAACTTCTTCACAATGCCCAGGTACAGCAGACCGCAGGCAATGATGATCATCAGCAGGTTCTGCCAGCCGCCTTGGGACAGGAAGCCCTGGGTCAGAGCGGCAAAGCCGGATTTGTTCCAAAGGTTTAAGAGGATATCACCAACGTTAATCATGGCTTGTCCTCCTTATGCCAGGACAACCATGGTGGCTCCGGTGTCAACGCTCTGGCCCTTGGTCACGTTTACGGCGGCAACGGTGCCGGCCTTGGGGGCGAAGATCTCATTTTCCATCTTCATGGCCTCGAGAACCACCAGCAGGTCGCCCTCCTTCACGCTCTGGCCCTGGGAAACGGCAACCTTCAGAATGGTGCCGGGCATGGGGGCGGCCACGGGCTCACCGGCCACAGCGGCGGGAGCGGCAGGGGCAGCAGGCGCGGGGGCGGGAGCAGCGGCAGGAGCGGGAGCCGCCGCGGGGGCGGGAGCCGCGGCCACGGCAGTGCCGCCGATGACCACCATGGCAGCGCCGGTGTCCACGCTGGAGCCCTTGCTGACATTCACGGCGGTCACGGTGCCGGCGCAGGGGGCGTAAATCTCATTTTCCATCTTCATGGCCTCGAGGACCACCAGCAGGTCGCCTTCCTTCACGGCCTGGCCCGCCTGAACGGCAACCTTCAGGATGGTGCCGGGCATGGGCGCGGAAACGGTGGTGCCGCCGGAGACGGTTACGCCGGAAGCGGCGGCAGCAGGTGCAGCGGCAGGGGCGGCAGCCACGGCAGCGGCAGGAGCGGCAGCGGGGGCCACGGGAGCCACGGCGGCGTACTCGTCCAGAAGCATGGCCTTCCCGGCCTCGACCTCCACCTCATAGGTGCGGCCGTTCAGGGTCACTTTGTATTTCATAATTACTTGACCTCCTTGATGGAAATGAAACGCAGCTCATTCAGGGGCTTGCCCATCTGATTGGCCACAATGGCCATGAGCATGGCGGCAGTCTTGGGGGGAACGTCGTGGAGCTTCAGCTGACCGGCGGTGCCGGGCGCCTCGGCGGGGGCGGCGGCAGCCACGGGGGTTACCGTGACGGGAGCCGCGGCGGCTTTTGGCTGGGCCGCAGCCTTGGCCTTGTTGGCCTTGGCTACGAAAATATTACCCATGACGGTAATCACGCACATCAGCAGCACGATGCCGAAGAACACGACCACATAGCCCATCAGAGCCACGATGGCGGCGTTGCCGATGCTGATATCCTTCAGATAATCCGGAATGGAAGCGGCGAGAAACATCATAACGGTTCCTCCTTAGCACGCTTCGATGGAGTAGGTGACCACGTTCTCCTCCTTGGCCTTCCGCTCCTCCAGGAACTTCTCGGCCAGGTTGGGGAAGGCGATGTAGCTGAGCACATCCTCGTCGGACTTGGCCAGGTCCCCCAGCTTCTCCTTGGTGGCGTTCACCACGGGAGCCAGGGTATCGGCGTAGCGGCCCTCCAGGGGCTTCTCGCCGGCCAGAATCTTCTCCCGGATTTCGGGGTTGATGGGGGCGGGGGTCTCACCGTACTCGCCGCGGCAGTAAGCCTTGATCTCCTTGGACACGGACTTGTAGCGCTGGCCGTCCAGCACGTTGCGGACCGCCTGCACGCCAACCATCTGGCTGGTGGGGGTGACCAGGGGAGGATAGCCCATGTCGGCGCGGACCTTGGGGGTCTCCAGGAGCACCTCGTCAAACCGGTCCAGAGCGTTCACCTGCTTCAGCTGGCTGAGCAGATTGGAAAGCATACCGCCGGGAATCTGGTAGGTCAGGCACTGGGTATCGGTGGCCATGGACTTGGGCATCAGGGTGCCGTCCTTGATGAAGTCGTCCCGGACGGTCTTGAAGTAGTCGGCCATCTTCTTGGTGGCCGCGTCGTCCAGGTCCACCTCGTAGCCCAGCTGGCGCAGGGCGTAGGCCAGGGTCTCGGTGGCGGGCTGGGAGGTGCCGCCGGAGAAGGGGGAGATGGCGGTGTCGATGATGTCCACACCGGCTTCCACAGCCTTCAGGTAGGTCATGAAGGCCAGGCCCGTGGTGGAGTGGGTGTGCAGGTCGATGGGCATACCGGGAACGGCATCCTTAATGGCGGAGACCAGGTCGTAGGCCTCCTGGGGTCCCATGATGCCGGCCATATCCTTGATGCAGATGGTGGAAGCGCCCATTTCCTTCAGTTCCTTGATCATCTGCACGTACTTGGCGTGGGTGTGAACAGGGGAGGTGGTGTAGGAAATGCAGCCGGAGGCGATGGCACCGGCCTTGACAGTGGCTTCCATGGCCACCTTCAGGTTCTTCACGTCGTTGAGGGCGTCGAAGATGCGGATGATGTCCATGCCGTTTTCCACGGCCTTCTGGACGAAGAGCCGGACGAAATCGTCGGGGTAGTGGCTGTAGCCCAGCACGTTCTGGCCCCGCAGCAGCATCTGCAGCTTGGTGTTGGGCACGGCGGCGCGAATCTTGCGCAGGCGCTCCCAGGGGTCCTCGTTCAGGTAGCGCAGGCAGACGTCAAAGGTAGCGCCGCCCCAGCACTCGATGGCGTAGTAGCCCGCCTTGTCGATGGTGGAGAGCATGGGCTCAAACTTGGCGAAGGGCAGCCGGGTGGCAATGAGAGACTGGTTCGCGTCCCGCAGAACAGTCTCTACGAACTGAACTTTTTGTGCCATGAATAAATGACCTCCGTATAAAAAATAATATAGTGCAGGCCGGGTCCGCCGGGAAAACGCTCCGCCTCTGAAAGAAGCGCCCGAAACACGTCCGGCCGTCGGAATACCACAGCGGCGAAAACCGAACCCGAAAGGAGCCGCCCTCCAAAGTCCCAATCTTCACCGAATACATATTAACACAAAGCATCGGAATTGTAAACAAGGATTTTTCCTAATTTCCGGCAAAAAAGGAAGGCGAATTTCAAATTGACAATTAACAATTGACAATTGACAATTGAGGAATCCCTCCGGGATGAATCCTTTTTATCGCTTTCACGCAGCTGTTTGGCAAATTGGTGTTTGTAGGGATGCGTCCCAGATTACCTGTCATTGCGAACCAGTGCGCACACTGGTGTGGCAATCCCCCGGATAGAGGCAAAACGTACCGAAAAGCACCCAGGAAGACGGAAGTCACCGCGATTTTTGGCGGTAATCGTTACCTGGCTCCTTTCAACCGGGGGATTGCCACGCCAGTGTGCGCACTGGCTCGCAATGACAGCTTTATTTTTCAAACACCAATTTAACTTTCCAGCCTATCAATAAAAAAGTATTGATTTTTTGTCGGTTTTCGTGTATGATATCATTGCAGGATATGGGATACCCTCCAGGAGCTCCCAGAGGGTATTTTCACATATACCATATTATTCTTACGAAAGAGGTAATTGCAGCTATGGCACAGATTGATCTGAGCAAGTACGGCATCACCGGCACCCCGGAGATCGTCCACAACCCCTCCTACGAGGAGCTGTTCCAGGCCGAGATGGACCCCACTCTGGAGGGCTACGAGAAGGGCCAGCTCACCGAGCTGGGCGCCGTCAACGTTATGACCGGCATCTACACCGGCCGTTCCCCCAAGGACAAGTACATCGTCATGGACGCCAACTCCAAGGACACCGTGTGGTGGACCTCCGACGCCTTCAAGAACGACAATCATCCCATGAGCGAGTCCGTGTGGGCTACCGTGAAGGACCTGGCTGTCAAGGAGCTGTCCGGCAAGAAGCTGTATGTGGTGGACGCCTTCTGCGGCGCCAACGCCGACACCCGGATGAACGTCCGCTTCATCGTGGAGGTGGCATGGCAGGCCCACTTCATCAAGAATATGTTCATCGTTCCCTCCGACGAGGAGCTGGCTTCCTTCGAGCCCGACTTCGTGGTCTACAACGCCTCCAAGGCTGCCGTGGAGAACTATAAGGAACTGGGTCTGAACTCCAGCACCTGCGTGGCCTTCAATATCACCTCCCGGGAGCAGGTCATCCTGAACACCTGGTACGGCGGCGAGATGAAGAAGGGCATGTTCTCCATGATGAACTACTACCTGCCCCTGAAGGGCATCGCCTCCATG
>SFHI01000005.1 GCA_004555705.1 Clostridiales bacterium
GGCAGGTTCTTCACGCGTTACTCACCCGTTCGCCACTAAGTAACCCCCGAAGGAGTTACCCCGTTCGACTTGCATGTGTTAGGCACGCCGCCAGCGTTCGTCCTGAGCCAGGATCAAACTCTCAAAAAATTGTATCTTAAACCCTTTCGGGCTTAAAATCAAGTTTCTGAATCATTTGCTTCTAGCAATTAACTCAAGAATTTTCGTTGGCTGTTTTTCGCTTACGCTTCAAACAAATCCATAAATTTGTCAAAGGTGTTTTGTTCGTCTTTGCGTTATTCAATTTACAAGGTACAGTGTTTCGCTCTGTTGCGAACTTTGATATCTTACCACAGAAGAAGCTGTTTGTCAAGATGTTTTTTCATCTTTTTTGGGGCTTTTCCGTGGTTTGCGGGCCGTCCTCCCGGTTTTTGAGGCCGTTCATCGGACAGCTTGCGTATTATAACGCCGTGGGCTTCATTTGTCAAGCATTATTTCTATCTTTTTCGATTTATTTTTTCCACCCTCCCCGGCGTTCAAATGTCCACATTTGGCGGACATTTCCTCGTCGTAGGGGCGGCTATCAGCCGCCCGCAGCCTTACGGGACGGAGCATCCCTGTTATATACGAAACTACTCAAAAACCGGAACCTTTCGGGCGGCTAATAGCCGCCCCTACAGCAGCAGCGTAACATAAAAACGACAATTTCGCTGTGTGCCCTCGTTTTTCCTCCGGCGTTATTCGCGGCTGGACACGTTGCTGCTGATCTCGGAGAGCGCGTCCCCGGCGTCATACCCGGTTTCCGGCCGCACCGCCAGGTCCGCCAGGCTCACCATGCCGCACAGCCGCCCGTTCTCCACCACCGGCAGCCTGCGGATCTGCTCCGCCCCCATCAGGTGGGCCGCGGCTCCCACGTCCATGTCGGGCCCCGCCGTGATTACCTGGGAGGTCATGACGGCCTTCACCGGCGTGGTCGACGGGGAATTTCCGGAGGCCAGGCACCGGGTCACCAGGTCCCGGTCCGTCACCACCCCCTGGAGCCGCCCGTCCGAGCCGCAGACCGGCAGGGCCCCGATGTTGTACCGTGCCAAAGCCCGGGCCGCCACGCTTACCGGCTCCTCCGGATGAATCCGCACCACACTGTCTGACATAATTTCACGAAGTTTCATGTTGCATCCCTCCGCAGGAAAGTATTGTCAATTCCTGCTGGATTTATACGGCCGGGTGTGGTAAACTGGTTTTATGGAAGCAGAACGATACATTGGTGTTTGAAAGTGCGCACTCAAAAAACGCTGTCATTGCGAGACCAGTCCGCAGACTGGTCGTGGCAATCCCCCGGTTAGAGGGGAAATGTAGCGATAAGTTCCCGGAAAAGTGGGAACGCTGCGATTTTTGGTGGAAATCCTTCCCTGGTTTCATTCAACCGGGGGATTGCCACACCAGTGTGCGCACTGGTTCGCAATGACAGCAAGAACGATACAAACGCCAATTTGTCGATCACACGATTCATATGGCGACCTCTAAAAACTACTTTTTGCGGTTTTGAGCGAGAGATTTTGGCACAACAAAAGTTTTGGAAATTCCGGAATACTTGGTGTATTGCGGAATTTTCAAAACGCATTGTTGGATCAAAAGATCCGCTCAAAATGCAAAAGGGTAGTTTTTAGAGCTGCCCATATTAATATAAGGAGGAGCCTATGCCTACCGTCTATTACATCGGCGACAGCACGGTCGCTTTCAACCGGATCGACACCTACCCCCAGCAGGGGATGTCCAACGCTTTGGGGCTGTATCTGCGCCACGGTGTGGGGCTGGCTCCCCACGGGCTCAATGGCCGCAGCACAAAGTCCTTCCTGGACGAGGGGGCCTTCGATCCTGTCCGCCGTTCCATGGCTCCCGGGGACATCCTGCTGATTCAGTTCGGCCACAACGACGAAAAGGCCGACCCCGCCCGGCACACGGACCCGGACACTACTTATAAGGAGAACCTGACCTTCTTCATCAGCAGCGCCCGGGAGGCGGGGGCGCTCCCCGTGCTCATCACGCCCATTGCCCGGCGGCTGTTTGACGAAAACGGCGCGTTCCTCCCCAGCAGCCACGGCGCCTATCCCCAGGCCGTCCGGGAGCTGGGTGCTAAATTAGGCGTTCCCGTTGCCGATCTCACCGCCATTACGGAAAGCTACCTTGCCCAAGTGGGCGACCTGCCCTCCAAGCCCTGGTTCATGTGGCCCAAGGACAACACCCACTTAAAGCCCGAGGGGGCGGTGATCATGGCAGGCTTCCTGGCCCGGGAGCTGAAGCGCATGGGAAGCCCCTATGGAGACCTGCTGTATATTGACTGATAAGTTGCTGTTTGGCGAGATGCCACCGTAGGGGCGGCTATTAGCCGCCCGAAAACGTTCTTACTTTTGAGCGTTTCCGAAAAACAAAAGCACTTTCATTGACGAAACGCGGCGGGCGGCTAATAGCCGCCCCTACGGTGACATCTCAGCAAGCACCAAACTGCAAAAACAGGGACTGCCTTCCCGGCAGTCCCTGTCCTTTTATTCTTTTACCAGCAGCTCCGCGATCTGGATGGCGTTGGTGGCCGCGCCCTTGCGGACCTGGTCGCCGCAGCACCACAGGCAAAGCCCATGGTCATCCGTCAGATCGGGGCGAATCCGGCCCACGAACACGGTGTCCTGTCCGGAGGTGTCCAGGGGCATGGGATACTGCTTGTTCTTGAGATCGTCCACAAGACGGCAGCCGGGAGCCTTGGCAATGACCTCCCGGGCCTGCTCCACAGTGACCGGCACGTCAAAGTGGCAGCTGACGGAGATGGAGTGGCTGCGGACCACCGGCACCCGGACGCAGGTGCAGCTGACACGCAGCTCCGGAAGGTGCATGATCTTCCGGCCCTCGTTCTGCATCTTCATTTCCTCGCTGGTGTAGCCCTCGAACTGCTCGGAGCCAATCTGGGGGATCAGGTTGTAGGCAATCTGGTGGGAGAACACCTTGGGCTCATAGGTTCCGCCATGGGCCAGGGCCTTTACCTCGTCCATCAGCTCCACGGGGCCGCCGGCGCCGGCGCCGGACACCGCCTGGTAGGTGGAGGCAGTCATGGTGCGGATGGGGGCGACGGCATTCAGGGCGTTCACGGCGGTCACCGTGATGATGGTGGAGCAGTTGGGGTTGGAGATGATGCCCTGGTGCCACTTCACGTCCTCCGGGTTCACCTCGGGCACCACCAGGGGCACCTTGGGGTCCAGGCGGAAGGCGGAGGAATTGTCCACAAACACCGCCCCGGCGGCCACAATGGCAGGGGCGAACTGCTTGGCGATGTCATTCTCCGCCGCGCCCAGGACGATGTCCACCCCGGCGAAGGCCTCGTCCCGGGCCTCCTGGATGGTCACGTCCTCCCCCCGGAACTTCACGGTCTTGCCCGCGCTGCGCTTCGATGCCAGAGGGACCAGCTTTCCCACCGGGAAGTTCCGCTCCTCCAGAATATGGATCATCTCCTGTCCCACAGCGCCGGTAGCGCCCAGGACGGCAACGGTATACTGTTTCATAATGTTTCCTCCCAATCACAAAATATGCAAAAACGGCGTAATCCACTGTAGGGGAGGCATTGATGCCTCCCGGCGGTATACGCCGGGAAAACTGCCGCGTTTCGGCGAATCCGCACCATGTTCAGGCCTGTACGTATGCGCCGAAGCCCGTGGATCATCATACATCCTCCTGCCGGGAGCCATAAATGGCTCCCCTACAGCCTCTTTGGTTCACTTCACAAAGCTGTTATACAGGACCCGGATAGCCGCGGCGAAATCCCGGTTGTCAACGCCGAAAATAATGTTCAGCTCGTCGGGGCCCTGGTTGATCATGCGGATGTTGATGCCCGCCTGGCCCAGGGTGGCGAAAATCTGACCGGAGATACCGGGCCGGAAGGCCATTTTCCGTCCCACAGCCGCCACCACGGCGATCTGGTCGTGGACGTCCAGGGTGTCCGGCTCCACTTCCTTCTGAATCTCGCCCAGAATGGTGTAGAGGCTGGCGGCCACGGACTCGGTGGGCACCACCACGGACACATTGTCGATGCCGTTGGGCACATAGTCCACGCTGATGTTGTGCCGCTCCAGCACGGTGAGCACCCGGCGCAGGACGCCCACCTGGCTGCTCATGCCCCGCTTGCTGATGGAGATGATGGTGAAATCCTTCTTGCCGGTGATGCCGGTAATGAACCGCTTGGGGTCGCTGTCCTGGTCGAACCGCTCCTGAATGATGGTGCCGGGGTCATCGGGGGCGTTGGTGTTGCGGATGTTCAGGGGGATGTTCTTCTCCCGGACGGGGAAGATGGTGCCCTCGTGGAGCACCTGGGCGCCGGAGTAGCTCAGCTCCCGCAGCTCGTCATAGGTCACCTCGGGAATGGTCTGGGGGTCCTCCACGATCCGGGGGTCCGCCATGAGGATGCCGCTGACATCCGTCCAGTTCTCGTAGACCTCCGCGTCCAATGCCGCCGCAGCCAGGGCGCCGGTGATGTCGCTGCCGCCCCGGGAGAAGGTGCGGATGCGCCCGTCAGGCATGAGCCCGTAGAAGCCGGGAATCACCGCTCCCAGGCCCCGGACCTGGCCCCGGAGAGCCTCGTAGGTAGCCTCCTGATCCACGGTGCCGTCGAAGTTGAATTTCACCCAGTCCGCCGCGTCAATGAACTGGAAGCCTAAGTACGCCGCCATGAGCCGGGCGGAGAAATACTCGCCCCGGCTGGCCAGCTCGTCCTGGGTCACCTGCTTTGCGTCGATGCGCCGCTTCAGGTCGGCAAATTCCGGCTCCAGGTCCAGCTCCAGCCCCAGCTGATCCCGAATCTCTAAGTACCGGGATTCGATCATCTGAAACACCCCGGAGCAGTCCACGCCGTACTGGGTGTGGGCGTAGCAGAGATACAATAAATCCGTGATTTTGTGGTCGTCCTTAAACCGCTTGCCCGCGGCGGACACGATCACCACCCGGCGCTCCGGGTCAGAAAGCAGAATGTCCCGGATTTTCCGGTACTGCCCCGCGTCCGCCATGGAGCTGCCGCCAAATTTCACAACCTTCAATTGAAGTTCCCCTCTCTTCTGAGTACTCCCGGGCGTTCCGTTCCCATTGTAGGGGCGGATATCATCCGCCCGCAACCCTCCGTCATATCCGGGAATACTCAAAAATCGTTACGTTTCGGGCGGATAATATCCGCCCCTACAGTGGCGTTTCTGTTTTATTCCGCCAAAGCGGCGATGAAAGCATCGGGATGGTCTTTGCGCCAGGCGTGCATCTTCTCCACGCTGACCTTCTTCGTAATCACGCCCTGGCCCCAGCACTCTGCGGTTTCTTCCTCGGGCCACGCCGCGCCCCGGACGTAGTAGGTCAGCTTCCCATCGTTGCGCGCTTCGGTTTTCCCGCCGTAGGGGGCGTAGAAGCCCCGGCCCGCCAGCACATCCACCAGGTCCTGCACCACATTGTATGCGGTGGGATACCGGCCCGCGCCCTGGCCGTAGAAGCTCATCCGGTCGGAGGCGGCACCCGTAAAGGTAATGAGGTTAAAGTTCAGGGGCACCGCGGCCTCCAGGCTCCCCTGCTTCACCAGGGTGGGCTGGACAAAGGCCCGGATGCCGTTTTCACCCTGCTCCGCCCGGGACAGCAGCTTGCACACATACCCGTGAGCGGTGAATTGCTCCACGTCACAGGCGGCGATCTTGTCAATGCCGGAAACGGGAACCGTCTCCTTCTCCAGGCTCACGCCAAAGGCAATGTTGGCGGAGAGGATAATCTTGTGCCAGGTGTCGATGCCCTCCACATCCGTGGCGGGCTTGGCCTCGGCGTAGCCCAGGGACTGAGCCTGCTTCAGCGCCTCGTCATAGCCCAGCCCCAGCCGGGTCATGGAGTCGAGGATGTAGTTGCAGGTGCCGTTCATGATGCCGCCCACGCTGAGGATTTTCTGGGCACGGCGGGAGCGCTCCAGCTCGGAAAGCCACCCGATGCCGCCGCCCACAGCGGCGGTGCAGCGGAAGAGGACGCCCTTTTCCTTGACCAAGGGCAGCAGCTCATCATAAAAGCTCGCCACCAGCGCCTTGTTGGAGGTGACGATGTTCTTCCCCGCCAGCACGGCCTCCCGCACAAAGTCAAAGGCCGGATGCAGGCCGCCCATGCACTCCACCACGGTATCAATGGTTTCGTCCTCCACAATGTCCCGGAAATTCCGGGTAACCTCCGCGTCGGGAAGCGTCACATCCTCCAGACACAGCACCTTGGAAACGGAGATGTCCTCCCGATCCTTCGTCAGATCATAAACGCCTCTTCCCACAACGCCGAAGCCCAGCAGCGCGATTTTCATAACAGCAACCCCTATCTGTCTAATGTATGCACACGCCGCCGTAGGGGCGGATATTATCCGCCCGTAACCTCTCAACCTCCATCGCACTTACCGTTATGGTCAGCACTCAAAAACCGCAAGGTTTCGGGCGGCTGCTAGCCGCCCCTACAATGGCGTCGCTGTATTTCTGAAACTACTCCGCATTTCCGCCCCAGCCCGTATGTGTGGCGAAAACACTTGCATTTTTATGAAAAACAGTATATCATATACCCATTCAAATTTCAACTGCACCAAAAAGCCAAGGATTTTCCGGGATTTCCCCGCTTTTTGTGCAATTGGCAAAGATTCAGGAGGCCGCTATGCTGTACCATTCCACCCGAAACCCATCCCTCACCGCCGATAGCGCCCAGGCTGTGCTGGAGGGGCTGGCCCCCGACGGCGGCCTGTACATGCCCTCCCAGCTTCCCGCCTTTGACTGGAAAGCCTGCCTTCAAGGCGACAGCCAGGCCATGGCCACGGCCATCCTCTCCGCGCTGCTGCCGGACATCCCCGATATGGGCACCCTTGTCCGCCGGGCCTATACCGGAAAATTCCAGACCGAGGATTTGACCCCCACGGTGAAAGCCGGCCCCTTCCGGGTGCTGGAGCTGTTCCGGGGCCCCACCTCCGCCTTTAAGGATGTGGCCCTTTCCATGCTCCCCCAGCTCCTCACCGCCGCAAAGCAGGTGAAGGGCGTTTCCGAGGACATTCTGATCCTCACCGCCACCTCCGGCGACACCGGCAAGGCTGCTCTGGAGGGCTTCCACGATGTTCCCGGCGTCCGCATCTGCGTGTTCTACCCCGACGGAGGGGTCAGCCAGGTGCAGCGGGCCCAGATGGTGACCCAGGAGGGCGGAAACGTAGCCGTCTGCGCGGTGCGGGGGAACTTTGACGATGCCCAGACCGGGGTAAAGAACATCTTCGCCGCCTGCCAGGGGAAAGCCCTTCCCTTCCGGCTGTCCTCCGCCAACTCCATCAACATCGGCCGCCTGGCCCCCCAGGTCATGTACTATTTCCGGGCCTACCGGGAGCTTCTGGACGCCGGGGAGATTGCGCTTGGAGATAAGGTGAACTTCTCCGTCCCCACGGGGAACTTCGGCGACATTCTGGCCGGGTACCTGGCCAAGCGGCTGGGCCTGCCCGTTGGAACCCTGATCTGCGCCTCCAACGCCAACAACGTGCTGACGGACTTTATCCAGAGCGGCACCTATGACCGCCGCCGCCCGCTGTACAAGACCACCTCCCCCTCCATGGACATTCTGGTGTCCAGCAACTTAGAGCGGCTTCTGTACCTGCTGAGTTCGGATACCGCCCTGGTAGCCGATCTCATGGGCAGGCTGAACAAAGAGGGCAGCTACACCGTTCCCGATTCCCTTCGGGATGCCATCCAGGCGGAATTCTGGGCGGGCTGCTGTGGCGATGCCCGGGCGGAAGAGATCATGGGTAGGGTTTACCGGGATTACGGCTACCTCTGCGACCCCCACACCGCCTCCGGCTGGGCGGCTGCTGAAAATTATGTAAATCAGACCGGTGACCATACCCCCATGGTGGTGCTGTCCACCGCCTCCCCCTACAAGTTCCCGGCAGCGGTGCTGCGGGCCGTGGGCGTGGAAGCGAAGGGGGACGAGTACACCCAGATGCGCCAGCTGGAAGAGGCCACCGGCGTGCCCATCCCGGGCAATCTCTCCTCCCTCCAGGGCAAGCCCGAACGCCACACCGGCGTCATTGCCAAGGAAGAGATGCTGAATTACGTGCTGAGCCTCTAAGGAGAGGCCAAAAAATCCGTGTCATTGCGAGCCAGTGCGCACACTGGCGTGGCAATCCCCCGGTTAGAAGGAAAATGTATCGAAAAGCACCCGGAAGAACGGGGGGATTGCCACACCAGTCTGCGGACTGGTTCGCAATGACAGTTCTTTTTTCGTATGAAAGGAACTTACTTACCATGAACCAAGTCACCATCCGCGTTCCCGCCACCACGGCGAACTTAGGGCCGGGGTTTGATGCCTTCGGCTGCGCCCTGGGGCTGTATACCGACGTCACCTTTGAAGAGACCGAATATGGCCTCGAAATCACCGGCTGCGACGAGGCCTACCAAGGCCCTGACAATCTGGCCTACACCGCCTACTGCGCCGTGCTCTCCTCCCTCAGTGAGGAGGTCCGGGGCGTGAAAATCCATATCGACGCCCACATCCCCATCTGCCGGGGGCTGGGCTCCTCCGCCGCATTGCTGGTGGCTGGGGCCATGGGAGCCAATATGCTCCGGGGCAGCAAGCTGTCCACCCAGGGTTTACTCAACATCACCAACGCCATGGAAGGCCACCCGGACAACCTGGCCCCGGCCTTTTACGGCGGCCTGACGGCCTCCATGGTGGATAACGGCCTGCCGGTTTCCGTGAACTTCCCCCTGCACCCGGACTGGGAGTTTTTGGCCCTGGTGCCGGACTTCGACCTGCCCACGCCTCTCGCCCGGAGCGTGCTGCCCCAGCAGGTCAGCCGGGGGGACGCAATCTATAATGTATCCCACGGCGCAATGGTGCTCAAAGCCCTGGAGCTGGGGGACGAAAAGCTGCTGCGCTGCGCCATGCAGGACAGGCTCCACCAGGACTACCGCAAGAAGCTGATCCCGGACTACGAGAAAATCGAAGCCCTGGCAAGGTCTGCCGGTGCGGCCTTCTGCCTCAGCGGTGCGGGCCCCACCCTGCTCTGCATCACCCGGAACAAACGCCTGCCGGAGATTCTTTCCAAGAAGCTCCCCACAGTCACCGAGCACAACTGGGAAATGCTCCCCCTCCACATCGAATTCCAGGGCGCCCACGCGGTGGCAATTGACAGGCAACCTCTAAAAACTGTTTTTTGATGTTTTGGGCGAGAGATTTTGCACCATCAAAAGTTTCTAAAATCCCGGAATACTTGGTGTATTGCGGGGTTTTAGAAACGCATTGATGGGGTAAAAGATCCGTCCAAAACTCAAAAGGGCAGTTTTTAGAGGTGCCCGACAATTAACCATGCGAATCAAGCATTGAATCGGGGTGAGGGAATGTACCGGCGAATCCGCGACCTTCGGGAGGATCGGGACCTGAAGCAGGAGGATCTGGCAAGACTTCTAAACTGCACCCAGGCCTGCTACTCCAACTACGAAAACGGCAGGCGGGACATTCCCACGGAAACCCTGAATCAGCTGGCCGATTTTTACGGTGTCAGCGTGGACTACCTCCTGGGCCGGACCAATGTAAAACCCCCCTACCCTCAAAAATAAATCTCAGTTCATGTTATCCACCCGATAAGGAAGTCGGAAAATTGGTGTTTGGCGGTCCTTTTTGGAAATGCCTAAAAAAACACTGTAGGGGAGCCATTCATGGCTCCCGGCGGTGAAATATATCGATAATTTGAGTGTTTCGGCGAAAACGTACTGCGTCACGGGAGGCATGAATGCCTCCCCTACAGCAAAAATGATAGCGTTCGGAAATCTGCAAACACCAATTTGTCCTTCTGCCCGGAGGCATAAAAACACGGCCCTTCCCTGGGAAAGGCCGTGTTTTCGTATTGTCAAACGCCCAGCAGCATCTTGGCAAAGAGGAAGTACACCAAAAGGCTCAGCGCGTCCACGATGGTGGTGATGAAGGGGCTGGCCATGACGGCCGGGTCGAAGCCCAGCTTTTTGGCAAGCAACGGCAGGCTGCAGCCCACGAACTTGGCAATCACCACGGTGACGGCCAGGGTCAGGCACACCACGCCGTTTACCAGAAGGCTCACGCTGGTGTTGCCCATGAGCAGCCGGTCAACCAGCAGAATCTTCACGAAGCACAGCGCCGCCAGGGTCACGCCGCAGAGCACGGCGGTGCGGATTTCCTTCCACATGACCTCGAACAGGTCCGAAAACTTCAGTTCGTCCAGACTCAGCGCGCGGATCACCGTAACGGAGGACTGGGAGCCGCTGTTGCCGCCGGTGTCCATCAGCATGGGGATGAAGGCCGTCAGCACGGGCAGCAGGCTCAGGGCGTCCTCAAAGGAAGTGATGATCATGCCCGTAAAGGTGGCGGACACCATCAAGAGCATCAGCCAGGGGATCCGGTGCTTAAAGAGGTCGAAGGGAGTGCTCTTCAGGTAGCTCTTCTCCGACGGGGTCATAGCGGCCATGATCTCCATATCCTCGGTGGCCTCGTCCTCCATGACGTCCATGGCATCGTCGAAGGTGACGATGCCCACCATCCGGTTCTCCCCGTCCACCACAGGCAGGGCCAGGAAATTGTACTTGCTGAACATCCGGGCCACCTCTTCCTGGTCGGTCTGGGTGGTGACGGAGATCAGGTTGGTGACCATGATTTCGGAGATGGAGATATCGTCATCCTCCGCCAGCAGCAGGTCCTTCACGGTGACAAGGCCCGTCAGGGTCCGGTCCTTGGCCAGGACATAGCAGGTGTAGATGGTCTCCTTGTCCACGCCCTGCCGCCGGATGCGCAGGATGGCCTCCCCCACGGTCATGTTGGGCCGCAGGGATACATACTCCGTGGTCATGATGGAACCGGCAGAGTTGTCGGGATAGCGGAGAATCTGGTTGATGGAGCTGCGCATCTCCGGGTCCGCGGCCTTCAGAATCCGCTTGACCACGTTGGCGGGCATCTCCTCCACCAGGTCCGCCGCGTCGTCCACATACAGCTCGTCCAGAACCTCCTTCAGCTCGTTGTCCGAGAAGCCCTGGATCAGCAGCTCCTGGTCGTCGGGCTCCATCTCCACAAAGGTCTCCGCCGCCAGCTCCTTGGGCAGGAGCCGGAACATCAGGGGAATCTGCTTTTCCTCCAGGCCCCGGAAGAGCCCCGCCACGTCGCTGGGATTCATGGTCACGAGAATGTCCCGCAGGGTTGCGTATTTCTTCCCCTCCAGCATGGCCAGAAGGGCTCTTTCCACGATTTCGAATCGTTCTGCCATAAGTTACCTCCTAATTTGTAGATTAGGCTTCCGGCTTTGCCAAGCAGAACAGGAAATTGTTGTTTGAAGTGTTCAAACACGCTGCGTTGCTATCGTAGGGGCGGCTACCAGCCGCCCGAACGCTCAAGATTTTCGAGCGTTCACAGATAAAACGGACATGTTTGTCATCGTCACCAAAGCGGGCGGATGATATCCGCCCCTACGGTGGCATTCAACCAAACACCAATTTGTCAGTTCGTTTCAGAAAACCGGTTGCCTGATTTGTTGATTAAGAGGCAATATAGGGGTCAGCGTCTCGCCGGAACCGGCGAGGACAAGCTACTTCGGCCCGGTATATTGCCACTGCCGCCAGATTCCATGGTGAAACCTCCTTACCCGCATAGTTATACTTATAATATCCCCAATTTTCCCGCTTGTCAACCTTGACGAACCCCCGGCAGGGAGATAAAATAAGGAAAACCAAAACAGGCTGACAAATTGTTGTTCACAAGAGCGCATTACAAATTACCTGTCATTGCGAACCAGTGCTCACACTGGTGTGGCAATCCCCCGGTTAGAGGAGAAATGTATCGACAATTGACCTACAGAGTGGGAAACGTTGCGATTTTTGGTGGTAATTGTCACCTGGTTCCTTTCATCCGGGGGATTGCCACACCAGTCTGCGGACTGGTTCGCAATGACAGGTAATCGGGGCACAGCCCGACAAACAACAATTTCTCTCTCCATTTCCCATTCCCGGAGGTGTTCCCATGATCCGTCCCGCCCTGGAATCCGACCTGAGCGCCATCCTCGCCATCTACGGCCCCTACATTTTGACCTCCACCGCCACCTTTGAATATGAGGTGCCCTCGCTTTCCGCCTTTACCGACCGGTTCCGGGGCATCACGGCCCAGTTCCCCTGGCTGGTGTGGGAGCAGGACGGGGAAATCCTGGGCTACGCCTACGCCTCCGCCCCCTACTCCCGCCCCGCCTACGCCTGGTGCGCCGAGCCCAGCATCTACCTGCGCCCCGAGGCCCGGGGCTTGGGCATCGGAGCCGCCCTCTACAAAGCGCTGGAGGCCATCCTCCTGGAGCAGGGCTACCAGGTGCTCTACGCCCTGATCACCCAGGAAAACACCCGGTCATTGCGCTTTCACGAAAAGCTGGGCTACCGGGAAATGGTGCTTTTTCCCGACTGCGGCTTTAAATTTGGGCGCTGGTTGGGGCTTATTTGGTTGGAGAAAAGGCTGAAAATTGTCGAAACTCCCACTTCCGCCCCCACGCCGTGGGTTGAGATTATGAATAATATACAAAACTTCCCCAATATTTTAGATATTTTGTCCCTTTTCTAATCCAAAAAAATATGATATGTTATCCGTGGAGAGGGATGCGCTGATCATCGGGCGCACAATCCGACAGATTATCCTAACATTTTACATAAGGAGCTGTGACCATGTATTTTCAAAAGAAACGCTGCATCGCCATGCTTCTGGCCGGCGGCCAGGGCAGCCGTCTGAAGGTTCTGACGGAGAAAACCGCCAAGCCTGCCGTCCCCTTCGGCGGCAAGTACCGGATCATCGACTTCCCGCTTAGCAACTGTGTCAACTCCGGCATCGATACCGTGGGCATTCTGACCCAGTATCAGCCCCTGGAGCTGAACGAATATATCGGCAACGGCCAGCCCTGGGGCCTGAACAAGACCCACAGCTGCGCCCAGGTGCTGCCCCCCTACGAGCGTCACGACAAGAAGTCCGGCTGGTACAAGGGCACCGCCAACGCCATCTACCAGAACATCGACTTCATCGAGCGTTTTGACCCGGACTATGTGGTCATCCTCTCCGGCGACCACATCTACAAGATGGACTACGCCGCCATGGTGGCCTACCACGAAGCCCACAACGCCTCCTGCACCATCGCCGTCCGCAATGTGCCCCTGTCCGAGGCCAGCCGCTTCGGCATCCTGAACACCAACCCCGACAACTCCATCTACGAGTTTGAGGAGAAGCCCAAGAAGCCCAAGTCCACCAACGCCTCCATGGGCATCTATGTCTTCAACTGGAGCGTTCTGAAGGAAGCCCTGATTGCCGACGAGGACACCCCGGGCTCCAGTAACGACTTCGGCAAGAACATCATCCCCAGCCTCCTGGCAGCCGGCCACAAGATGATGGCCTACCCCTTCGACGGCTACTGGAAGGACGTGGGAACCATCGACTCTCTGTGGGAAGCCAACATGGAGCTGCTGGGCAAGGAGCCGGAGTTCAACATCCGGGGCGACGAGCGCACCAAGATCTACGCCCGCAACGACGCCCTTCCCTCCAGCTACATTGACGAAAAAGCCAAGATTGTCAATGCCTTCGTGGCCGAGGGCTGCGAGATTTACGGCGACATCCGCCACAGCGTCATCTCCGTCGGCTGCACCATCGGCGAGGGCGCCCAGGTGGAGGACAGCGTGGTGATGCCCGGCGTGGTCATCGAGCCCGGTGCCATCGTCCGCCATGCCATCCTGGGTGAGAACAGCAAGGTTGAGCGCAACGCCGTGGTGGGCGGTGCCTACGGCCCCGGAGAGAAGAAGGCCATCAGCGTCACCTCCAAGGGTGCCGTGGTGGCGGCCAACACCGTGCTGCTGCCCGGTGAAATGCTGTAAGGAGGTATACGCCATGCATGTAATGGGTATTATTTTTGCCAATGACGCTTCCCTTGGGGAGCTGACCACCAAGCGCACCAGTGCCAGTATGCCCTTCGGCGGCCGCTACCGCCAGGTGGACTTCGCGCTGAGCAACCTTTCCGCCGCCGGTGTCCGCCACGTGGGCATTATCTCCCGGCACAACTACCAGTCCCTGGTGAACCACATCGGCGACGGTGAGGAGTGGGGCCTGGAGCTGGAGGAGGGCGGCCTGGAGTTTCTGACCCCCTACGCCATGTCCACCAGCCACACCTACCGGGGCAAGCTGGAATCCCTGTACACCGCCATGGACTTCCTGGAGTTCGGCGGGGACGACGAGTATGTGGTGATGATCGACTCCGCGGTGCTTTCGAACATCGACCTGACCCATGTCATCGATGCCCATGTAAAGAGCGGCAAGGATGTGACCATGGTCACCAAGGCCGGAATTGCCGACGGCAAGCGGGTGCTGGATCTGGCCGTGAAGCTGGACGAGAAGGGCGAGGTCTGCGATATGCTGGTGGACTACGCCGCCCCCGAAGGGTATCTGGCCTCCGCGGACATCTTCGTGCTGGGCAAGAAGTTCCTGATCGAGAGGGTTCGCGAGCACATGGCCCGCAATCAGTTCCACATGGACCGGAACCTGGTGCTGGGCGGCTGGCAGAAGGGCGAGGTCAGCGTGAACGTGTATACCTTCCCCGGTGTGGTCATGTACAACGACACTGTGGAAGAATACTTTGCCAACAACCTGGCGCTTACCGACGCCAAGGTGCGGGCGGATCTCTTCGGCTATAACCACCCGGTCTATACCAAGGTTCGGTTCCGCGTGCCCACCTACTACGGCGAGGGCTGCGAGATTGAGAACTCCCTGGTAGCCGACGGCTGTATGCTGGAGGGCGAGGTGGAGGACAGCGTCCTGTTCCGGGATGTCACCATCGCCCCCGGCGCCGAGGTGGAGCACTGTGTCATCATGAACGACGCGGTCATCGGCGAGGGCAGCGAGCTGAAGTATGTGATCCTGGACAAGAACGTCACCATCCGTCCCGGCTCCAAGCTCATCGGCACCAAGCGCAATCCCATCATTATCAAGCGGGGGGAAATTGTATGAGAATTGCCGTCTGCGCCTCCGAGGGAGCGCCCTACTGTAAGTCCGGCGGCCTGGGCGACGTGATGGAAGCCCTGCCCGCCGCCCTGTCCCGCATCGAGGGCAACGAGGTCATCCTGTTCCTGCCCTACTACTCCAAGGTCAAGCGCAGCTCCGCTTACCCCTGTGAGAAGGTGGCGGAGCTGCGGGTCCGGCTGGGCTGGCGGCAGCAGTACGCGGGCATCATGCGTCTGACAAACCGCTCCGACGGCGTTTCCGTTTATTTCATCGACAACGAGTATTATTTCGGCGGCCGGGGCGCCTCCCTCTACGGCGACCTGGACGACGGCGAGCGGTTCGCCTTCTTCTCCCGGGCCTGCCTGGACGCCATGATCGCCCTGAGCTTCATCCCCGATGTGATCCAGTGCAACGACTGGCAGACCGCCCTGATCCCCACCTACCTCAAGGCCATGTACCGGGGTGCCTTCCCCCAGACCCGGTGTATGTACACCATCCACAACATCGAGTACCAGGGCTGGGCCCACGCGGACTTCTTCGACGAGGTTCTGGGACTGCCCTGGGAGTACCGGGGCACCCTGGATATGGGCGGCGCGGTGAACATGATGAAGGGCGCCATCGAGACGGCGGATCTCGTCACCACCGTGTCCGAGACCTACGCCCGGGAGCTGATGTACCCCTACTACGCCCACGGCCTGGACGGCATCCTGGCCGGCTACTCCTGGAAGCTGACGGGCATCACCAACGGCATCGACACCGGGGTGTTCAACCCGGAGACCGATCCGGCCCTCCCCGCCCACTTTAACTGCGAATCCTTCGTGGAGGGTAAGGCCGCCTGTAAGGCCGCATTGCAGGAAGAGGTGGGCCTCCCCGTGAAGCCCGATGTGCCCCTGATGGTCATGGTCACCCGGCTGGCAGGCCACAAGGGTCTGGATCTTCTGTGCTACATCGCAAGAAGACTGCTGTGGGAGGAGGACGCCCAGCTGCTGATCCTGGGCACCGGCGAGGCCCAGTACGAGCATTTCTTCCGGGACCTGCAGAACCAGTTCCCCGAGAAATGCGCCGCCAAGATCACCTTCAACCTGGGGCTGGCTGCCCGGATTTACGCCGGCGGCGACATCTACCTGATGCCCTCCAAGTCCGAGCCCTGCGGCCTGAGCCAGATGAACGCCATGCGCTACGGCACCGTGCCCGTGGTCCACGCCACCGGCGGCCTGAAGGACACCGTGCCCCCCGCCGATGAAAACGGCGAAGGCGGCCTGGGCTTCACCTTCCAGAGCTACAACGCCGACGACTTCCTGGCCAGCCTGAAGCGCTGCCTGAACCTGTACAACCACAACCCCGAGGGCTTCCGCGCCCTGCAGCGCCGGGACATGGAGCAGGACTTCAGCTGGAACGTCCCCGCCGGACGCTACATGGAGCTCTTCCGCAATATGCTGTCCTGGTAACCCCCCAAAACCACTCCGGCCTGCCAAATCGGCAGGCCGGAGTTTATATTTGGCAGCCAGATAAATTGGTGGGCACCTCTGAAAACTACCCTTTTGGGTTTTGGGCGGATCTTTTGCTCCAACAATGCGTATCAAAAAGTCCGCAATACACCAAGTATTCCGGACTTTTCCGATACTTTTGTTGAAGCAAAATCTCTCGCCCAAAACACTAAAAAGTAGTTTTTAGAGGTCGCCTGGTGTTTGGCGAGATGCTGCCGTAGGGGCGGATATAATCCGCCCGCAACCTTTCATCATCGAAACACTCAAAAATCTTAAGCGTTCGGGCGGCTAATAGCCGCCCCTACGGTAGCAACGCAATGTGTTTGAAAACTGTAAACAACATTTTTCCTATCTGCTGTTTTATGCCGATAGCCGAAACACCAATCTGTCGGCTTACTGACTTAAGCCGATAAGCACAAAATGTAAAATGTAGTTTCCGAATACGCCCTACAGAGGCGGTGCGGCAAATTTGAATTGTGGTTATCCCCTTTACTAAGCATACTGATGGTAACAACGGAAAAATGCTGTCATCCTGAGCATAGCGTAAGCGAATTACGATCATCAGGATTGCCAGCGGCAATCCTACCATAGAAATGGCGAAGCGTAGTCGAAGGATCTTGGCACCTAATTTACCCACAATCAGAACGAAGTGCGTAGATTCTTCGACTTCGCTGCGCTCCGCTCAGAATGACATAGTTTTGACACTGTGCGTTTTTACGGATTGCTTATTAAAAGGGATAGCCACAATTTGAATTTACCGCTTTGCTGCGTCATGCCGATAACCTGAAACCAGATTATCTAAAAAATGTTGCCCCCGGCCTGCGGTGACGCAGGCCGGGGGCTGCTGATTCTCAGCAGAAGAATTCCTTCCAGGGGCGGCCGTTAATGGTCATGCCCTCGTTCATAAAGCCGGAGTACTTCTTCACCCGGGAGACATTCCACCCGCTGAGGTCCGGCTCCTCCAGCAGATCGCACCAGCGGAACATACCCTCCATATTGGTGACCTTGGAGGTGTCGAATTTGGAAACCTTCACCTTCTCCAGAGCTCTGCAGGCGCTGAACATATAGGCCATGTTGGTGACCTTGGAGGTGTTGAAGCTGCTCAGGTCCAGCTCCTCCAGGGAGTAGCAGGTGGAGAACATACAGTACATGGTGGTGACCTTGGAGGTGTCAAAGGAGCTGACGTTCAGTTCCTCCAGGGCGAAGCAGTCCCGGAACATCTGGTACATATCGGTGACGCTGGAGGTGTCCAGATTCTCGGTATCCACATACCGCAGGGACTCACAGCCGTGGAACATATTCTTCATGCTCTTGGCGGTCTCGGTGTGGAAGGCGCCGCCGAAGCTGACCTCCTCCAGGGAGGTGCAGTCCTCAAACAGGGCCTCCGTGCACTTTTCGCCGTTGACGCCGCCCTTGGCCGCGATGTAGATGTTGGCCAGGCCGTCCTGCCAGGTAACCCAGCCCTTCACCCGGGCGCTGGCGCCCTTGCCCAGATTCCAGGCGTTCCCGGGCACACCGCTCATGTTGTCCTGGAAGGTGACGGAGCCGATCAGCTCTTTCTTGAAGCCGAACACGCCCATGGGGTCGGTGGTCAGCAGATTGCTCTTCCAGCTGTCGCCGCTGTTGCTGGCCAGCCGGCGGGTCGGAGCGGTAAACTGAGCCGCTGCGGCCTTGGGCGCGCCGATTCCGATTCCCGCCGCCAGCATTACCAGCGCCAGCGCCGCCGCGGCAGCGCGCAGAACCCAGTGTCTCGTGTTGATTCTCTTCATAATCCATTCCTCCTGATTTGATTTGGCTGCGTTGCTTGTTTCTGTCTATCTATACACCGCCGGAGGCGGTTTGTTACACACAATTTAAAAATTTTTTCGCTCCCCAGACAGGTAAATTGGGAGTTTGTCAAATATACGCTGTCATTGCGAACCAGTCCGCAGACTGGTGTGGCAATCCCCCGGATGAATGGAACCAGGGAACGATGACTACCAAAAGCCGTGACAATCCTCGTTTTTTCGGGCGCTTTTCGGTACATTTCCCCTCTAACCGGGGGATTGCCACGCCACTGCGCCCTCAGGCGCGTCCAGAGCGCAACCGCCGGAGGCGGCTCTTAGCGCGGAGGAGTGTGCGCACTGGCTCCCAATGACAGGTAATCTGGGACGCATCCCTGCAACCCCCAATTTATCTGTCAGCGCGCATCGCGGTCGGGCAGCTTCCTGTCCCGAAGCCGCAGGCCCCCGCGTACAATTTCCGCTTCCATGCAATTCCCCCTTCCCTTTTTCTGCCAATTGGGGTATAATGAACCCATCACATTCATCAGGAGCCACCTATGAGAATTCTCTACGACAGCAAGGACCCCCAGTTCAAAACACCCTTCGGGACCCTGACCCCGGGGCAGGATTGCACCATGACCATCCACATCCCCTCCACCGTCCGCTCCACCCGGGTGCAGCTGGAGCTGCTGCATCAGGACCACGCCCCCTACCGGCCCTACGACCTGGAGTTCCGGATGAAGAAGGGGCCCTACGACCTTTTCCAGGTGACCTTCTCCCTGCCGGAAACCGGCCTGTACTTCTACTTTTTCCGCATTCACAACCGGGAGGGCTCCTTCCGGCTATATAAGCAGGGGGACGACACCAATATGGAGGCCGGGGACCTGTGGCAGCTGAGCTGCGTCCCCGCAGACTTCACCACCCCGGACTGGGCCAGGGGCGCCACCATCTACCAGGTTTTCCCCGACCGGTTCCGGGCCTCCGGGCATCCGGACCTCAGCGGGAAGCTGGAGCCCTACGTCCTGCACAAGCACTGGCACGAGGAGGTCCACTGGCAGCCCACCCCCGAGGGGATCGTGCTGAACAACGACTTCTACGGCGGCAATTTCCGGGGCATCACCGAAAAGCTGCCCTACCTTTCGGAGCTGGGGGTGAGCCTGCTGTACCTGAATCCCATCAGCAAGAGCTTCTCCTCCCACCGCTACGACACCGGCAACTACAAGACCCCGGACCCCATGCTGGGCACCGAGGCCGATTTCGCCGCCCTCTGCCGCGCCGCCCATGACCGGGGAATCCGGGTGATTCTGGACGGGGTCTACTCCCACACCGGCTCCAACAGCCTGTATTTTAACAAGGAGGGCGCCTTCCCCGGCAAGGGGGCCTACCAGAGCCAGTCCTCCCCCTACTACAGCTGGTACACCTTCCACCAATGGCCGGACTGCTACAACTCCTGGTGGGGCTTCGACACCCTGCCCACGGTGAACAAGCTGGACCCGGAATTCGTCAAATATATCATCACGGACGAGGACAGCGTCATCGCCCACTGGATTCGTCTGGGGGCCGACGGCTTCCGGCTGGACGTGGCGGACGAGCTGCCGGACGAATTCCTGCGGCTGCTGCGCAAACGGCTCAAGGAGCTGAAGCCCGACGCCCTGCTTCTCGGCGAAGTGTGGGAGGACGCCTCCAACAAGGTGGCTTACGGCTGCCGGCGGCGGTACTTCGTGGACGGGGAGCTGGACAGCGTTATGAAC
This sequence comes from Clostridiales bacterium, assembly GCA_004555705.1. Taxonomy (GTDB): domain Bacteria; phylum Bacillota; class Clostridia; order Oscillospirales; family Oscillospiraceae; genus Faecousia. The sequence continues at coordinate 20,011 of SFHI01000005.1, forward strand.
TACCCCTTCCGCACGGCGATTCTGAACTTCGTCCGGGGCCGGGACTCCGGCCACGGCCTCCGGGACACGGTGATGACCATTGCGGAGAACTACCCGCCCCAGGTGCTCCTGTGCAATATGAACCTGCTGGGCACCCACGACACGCCCCGGATTCTCACCGCGCTGGTGGACGACTTTGAAGGGCCCCGGGAGGAGCAGGCGGGCCGCCGTCTCAGCCGGAACCAGCTGGACGTGGCCCGGGAGCGGCTGCTCATGGCGTCGTTCCTCCAGTACACCCTCCCCGGCAGCCCCAGCATCTACTACGGGGACGAGGCCCTGATGGAGGGACATAAGGACCCCTTCAACCGCCGCCCCTTCCCCTGGGGCCACGAGGACTGGGAGCTTCAGAACCATTACAAGCGCCTGGGACGGCTCCGCCGGGACAACCCCGCCCTGCGCCTGGGGGACATCCGCTTCTTCCAGGCCGGGGATAGGCACCTGGGCTTTACCCGCTCCCACGGCGGGGAAACCCTGAGAATCTACTGCAACCGCAGCGGTGACCCCTGGGAAATCCCCGCGGGGCTGCTGGTTTTCGGCTATAATCTGCAGACCGTGGCCCCCGACTGGCTGACCCTGGGGCCCCGGGGCTTCTGCGTGGTAAAGGAAGGCTGAGCATATGGAGGACGAGAAATTCATCACCGGCTACTGCCGCCAGCTGGACCAGAGCCGGGTGGTCACCGCCGTGACGGAGGACGGCGTGCTCACGGAGGCGGACTGCTGCTACCCCGCCTGCGTCCACGCCCCCGCCTGCCCCATCGCCAAAGAACTCCAAGCCCTGACGGACAGATAAACTGGTGTCTGGCGGCTTCGCCCAATTGACAATTGACAATTGAAAATTGACAATTATTGTGTCATAAACGGGACGATCATAAAAAACGCAGTATCAATATGAGATTTTGCTTATCGGTTTTACCCAGCTGCCCGACAAATTGGTGTTTGTCGCTGCGTGTCAAAGTTTCCTGTCATTGCGAGACCAGTCCGCAGACTGGTCGTGGCAATCCCCCGGTTAGAGGGAAAATGTACCGACAATCGCCCAGAAGAGTGGGGGTTCTGCGATTTTTGGTGGTAATCGTTACCTGGTTCCATGGGGCCGGGGGATTGCCACACCAGTCTGCGGACTGGTTCGCAATGACAGGTAATCTGGGACGCATCTCGCTAAACACCAATTTGTCGCTTTGCTGACTTAAGCCGATAAGCATTTTAAAATCATCCCGAAGGGATTCCTTAATTGTCAATTGTCAATTCAATACATCAATTTGCCGCACTGCTGAGTTGACCCGGTATATCCTTTTTGCACGTCCCGCGGCGCTTCGGCGTCCGCCGGGTGCAGCTTGCTCCCCTTCCCAAAACCGCATACAAAGTCCCCCGGCCGTTGGCCGGGGGACGCTTTGCTTTGAGGGTTATTCCACAATGATGCCGAAGGAAGCGGAGTACACGGTTTTTGAACCGCTGCTGTAGTACAAGGCCGTGGCAAACCTCGTATAGTACTTGCCGTCATCGTTTGTACCCACAAAATCCTCCACCAGCTCATCCATCAGATCGGAAAGGCCATTGGTCAGGGCATCGTCCGTGGCGGTAGAAATCTTATCCCGGTGATGGGTGGCGCTGGTCCATTCCGCCTCACATTCATCCAGCACGGTGCTCCACTTGCTGCCGTTGGGGCGGGTGAAGGAATAGGACCTGCTCAGCTCCTCCGCCCGGATCACGGCAGCCTCCACCGCCGCCCGGTCCGGATAAATCTGGATTCCGTTGGTTCGCGCCGCGTTGATCTGGGTGCAGACGTCACAAGTGAACATCCAGGAGCAGCTGAAGTCCCCGATATCCGCAAAGTTCCAGTCCGCCAGGATGTACAGCTCCAGGGGGAAGCCCATGTTCGGGGCCATCTGAACGGACAGGTCGGCGGAGGCGTTGTCCAGGGCTCCGGCATAGGTCCAGGTCACGTCGTGGCCGTAGACCGTTTCCGGAACCTCCAGCTCCGTCAGCCCCTCGGGCACATCCATCAGCACCGCGTTGTCATCCCCGGTGACACCGTAGATGGTGCCATCGTCCATCACGAACACATAGCTCAGCGTGCCGGCCCCGGTGTCCATGTCCCGGTTCAGGACTGTGACGCCGCCGTCCAGAGCCCAGTCCCCCGCCGAGGAGAGGCCCCGGCCCAGCACCACGCAGCGCAGCTGGGGACAGTTTTCGAAGGCGGTTTTGGCCACCCTGACCTGGGAGTAGACGTCCAGGTCCCTCAGATTGGGGCAGTTCCGGAAGGCGCCCGCCTGAATCCTGGTCAGCTCCAGGGGCATCATCACGGACTCCACGTCCTGGTTGCCCTCCAGGGCGCCGCCGCAGATCACCGTGACGGGGCAGTCCTCGATTTCATCGGGCATGACGAACAAGATGTCGCTGCCCTGGTAGCCGGTGATGTAGGCTTCGTTCCCGTTCAGCTCATACTCCACCTGGTCATCCGTGATTCCGCTCTTTACGGAGGCCCGCTGGCCCTTGGAGTCAAATACCCGGTAGGTGTCCAGGAAGGCGGGCAGCTCCCCGGTGCCGGAGGGCTTTTGCAGCGCCACGGCCCGGTCCAGATCGGTAATGGCGTAGGCAATGCCTTTGATAACCTCCACCTCCCGGACGGCACCCTGGCCCGCCAGCTGGGCGCCCAGGGTGCACTGGGCCACATTGGGCATGGAGCCGTTCCACGTGACGGTCCGGTCACCGCTCCCCGCCACCAGGCAGCGCAGCTGAGAGCAGCCGGTGAAGGCATCGGCATGCACGGCCACACGGGTGTTGGAATCGGCAAAGAAAATGATCTCCAGCTTCGTGCAGTTCCGGAAGGCGTTCTTCTCCACGGTATTCACCTTTTCGGGCACGGTGACGGAGGTCACCTTGCAGCCGGAGAAGGCGTTCTTGCCGATTCCGGTCACGGTATAGCCGTTCAGGCTTTCGGGAATGTATACGATCACGGAGTCGCCCTTGTAGCCCGTGACCCAGGCGCTGCCGCTCTTGACCTTGTAGCGGAAATCCCCGGCGGTCTTGCCGCCGCCCAGAGCCAGCACCAGTATCAGGACCACGGCAATCAGCGCCAGGGCGCCGCAGCCGCAGACGATGGCCAGCTTTTTCTTTTGTCCGTCCAGATTCAGGGAGCGGAGCTTCTCCTCCAGGCCGGAGGGCTCCTTCCGCCGGGTGGTATCGGTGATTCCGGTGTTTTCGTTCTTCCCGGAGGTACCCGGGACCTCGTTTCCGCCCAGCAGGGCGTCGGCGAACTGCTGCATGGTCTGGGGCCGGGCGGAGGGCTGCACCGCCATGCCCCACAGCAGGGCCCGGGCCTGGGCGGCGGTGAGCTCCGCCCCGTGGGCATTGGGCCCCCTCAGATCGTCCTGGGTCAACCGCTCGATGGACACCTGGGGGATGACCCCCGTCAGGCAGTAGTACAGCGTGGCCGCCAGGGCGTACACATCGGTGCAGGGCCCCTGGCCCTTGCTCTGGTACTGCTCCACCGGGGAGAAGCCCGCCTTCAGCATGACGGTCATGCTCCCGGTGTTGACGCTCCGGGCGGAGCCGAAGTCCAGCAGCTTCAGGGTGTGCTCCGGGGTGAGGATCAGATTGTCCGGGCTGATGTCCCGGTGAATGATCCCCGCCCGGTGGAGGATGTCCAGGTCCCGCATCAGGGGCGTGAGCATGGGCTCCAGCTCCTGCCAGGGGATCCGGCCCTTCTTCACCACCTGGTGCAGCGGCACGCCGTCCACATATTCCATGACGATGTAGGCGGTGCCGTTGGCCTCAAAGGTGTCCCGGACGCTGACCACCGAGGGCAGCGCGCCCACGGCGGAGAGCATTCTGCCCTCCTCCAGGAAGCTCTTCATGCCGGTCTGGAAGGAATCGGCCTGGCCCGTGGTGGGAATGACCGCGTTGGTCGTGTCCCGGGAGGAGTAGCTGCCGGGATAATATTCCTTAATGGCCACCCGTTCCCAGTTCTGCAGGTCCATGGCGGCGTAGGTGATGCCGAAGCCGCCCTGTCCCTTGGCTGCGCCGATCTGGTACACCCGTCCGGTGGAGCCCCGCAGCAGGGTGCCCACCGGCAACTGGCAGGCGGGATTCGTCCACTGGATACTTCCGCCGCAGTTCTCACAGAATTCCCCCGAAGCCGGTTTCATACAGTGGGGGCAGTATTCCATGGTCAGATCCCTCCCTTGGGTGCGATGATAAAGGCTTCCTTCTCGGAGCCAAGATAGAACCGCTCACCGATGTGCAGCTGCACGGACTCGTTGGCGGCCAGTCTCCGGCCTCCCTCCAGCAGGGTGCCGTAGGAGGAGCCCAGGTCCTTCAGCCACACGGTGACGCCGTCCACCATCAGCACGCAGTGAACCCTGCTGACGCCCGGGGTACCCGCGGGGTACACCAGATCGTTCTTTTGGGGATCACAGCCGATGCGGACGCTGTTGTCCAGGCTGAACCGCTGCCCCGCAAAGACGCCCGCGGTGCACTGGAGCCGGGGACGGCTGTCCGGAGTGGAGGGCGTGGGGGGCACGGGAGGCACGGGAGGCGTGGGAGGCACGGGAGGCACGGGGGGCTGAGGCGCGGGGCGCTTGCGCAGCAGCAGGAAGAGCACCACCGCGATCACCGCGACAGCCGCCACGGCGACTACGGCAATCAGCGCGACACTGCTGCCGCCCTTGCCGGGAGTATAGACGTCGTAGGAGATTTTCAGATCGTCCAGAATATCCTCCACATACTCGATCTCAATGGAGGCGAAGGCCTGCTGGTCGCCGGTGCTGGTATTCTGGCCGTAGCCCCAGGTGTTCACGCCGGCCACCACGCCGTCCTCCGTAATCAGGGGGCCGCCGGAGTTGCCGTGGTTGATGGTAGCGGTGTGCTGAATGACCTGGATCTTCTTATCGTTGTCGTTTACAAAATTGGTATGCAGGGACACGATGCCGTTGGTCACGGTGACCTTGTCCGCGCTGCCGGCGTAGGAGGTCACGGAATTGGAGGAATCCACGGTGCTGCTGTCCGTGCTGGCGGGGTAACCCAGGGCATAGACGGTGCTGCCGGCCTCCAGCTTCACGGACTGATCCAGCAGGGGCAGCGCCATACGGCCGGAGATCGGCTCCGCCGCCCGGATCACGGCCAGGTCAGCGTGGTCCTGATCCGCCTCGTACAGAACGTCGCAGGGCACGGACCGGCTGGTGTCCAGCCCGTTGGCCTGGGTGAAGCCATAGTCATCCAGGAGGATGTAGACCCCGGTGAGCTTCAGCTCCACATATACATATTCCTGCTTCACGGAACCGTCCGCGTACCTTATGGGCATCTGGACGATGTCATATGTCGTGGATTCCACAACGTGCCGGTTGGTCACAAAGACATCGGTCTCCTCACCGGCCACGCCGACACCGAAGGCGGAGCCGGAATAAATGGGAGTCTGGCTGGTGCTGGTCCCCAGGTATTCGCCGTCCAGGTCGTAGTACTCATTGCCTTCGTAGAAGGCCAGCACCCGGACCACGCCGTTGCGGGCCTCGCTGGTGGTGAAGGTTTTCTGCCCCGCGCAACCCGCAAGCATAACGGTCAGCAGCAGCACCGCCAGGACAAGGGATAACATTCTTCGTTTCATTGGGGGTATCCTCCTTTTATCTCTCCGGCCGCTTCCGCGGCCGTTTGATTGATCTGCCCGGTTCCCGGTTCAGAATTCCAGGATCACCGCGGTGTAGTTGTCCTGATTCCGGAAGGCCTTGGCGTGGATCATCCGGACGATGGTGTCCGCCGCCTGCTGGGCCTCCTGACCCAGGGCGCTTTCCAACTCCGCCCGGGTCAGGGCGTTGTACACGCCGTCGCTCATCAGGATGATCCGGTCCCCGGAGCGCAGCCGCAGGGGCTCCGCGGGAATGTCCACATATTTCAGCTCGCCCATGCCCAGGTAGCTGGTGAGGCCCCCGGCCTTGGGATGGGTCTGGGCGTCCCACAGGGTTCCCATGCCGTTGATGGCCAGGGTGGACAGCTCATTGCGGTAGATATGCTCCCGGTTCAGCTGGATCAGGTCGCCCTGACGGTACAGGCAGATCCGGCTGTCGCCCACGGACACATATTCAAAGAAGCCGTCCCTGACGATGCCCGCCACCAGGGTGGTGCCGCTGGCCCCCAGTCCTCCCGGGCCCAGCAGGGCGTTCACCGCCTGATTGGCCCGGGCGGTCAGCGCCAGCAGGGGGTTGGGCTCCCGGCTGTTCAGGAAGCCCTCCAGCATGGCGGAGGCCGCGGCCTGGCTCACCTTGTCGCCGTCGGAGAGTCCGCCCATGCCGTCGGCCACCACGGCCAGCACGCCCTGGGCCGCGTACATCTCCAGGGGGGAGACTGCCATGCAGTCCTGCTGGCTCTCCCGGTCACCCTGGCAGTGGAGCTTGCCGACCCCGGCCACCCCGGTCACAGGGCCGGGAGCTGGAACCGGAGGCGCGCTTACTGGCGTCCCGGCAGCGGGAGCGGCGGGTCTGCGCTTCCTGGGACGGAAGGCCCCGGCAATCAGGGCGATGAGCAGTCCCAGGCACAGTGCCGCCAGCACACCCATAATGGCAAAGCACCACCCATGGCTCAGGGGAGGGATTCCGCTTCCGTTTTTCAGGGTCACGGCCAGGGTCTCCGAGGGATTGCCCTCGGTTTCCTGCGGAAGAAACTCGGTTCCCTCCGTGACCGTGGTCTCCCCGGACACCACGCCGGGTGTCTGGGAAACCGCGGCAGGCTCCTCACTGGGTTTCGTATTTCCCCAGGAGCCGGGAGTGGTCACATCATCCATGCTTTACACCATCCGTCCAGCTGAACTTCTCGCCGCACAGGCCCACCAGCATCAGCTTGGTGTTGCCCACGGTGACTACGTCGTAATTTTCCATCTGCACATGGTTGAACACGGGCTCGTCGTTCAGCTCAATGATGTTCCGGCCGTCGGCGGGGCCCACATGGAAGGTGTTGCGCTTGGAGTAGAAGGCCACCACCGCGTGCTTCTGCCGGGAAATGGCGTTGTCGCCCTGGATGCGGATGTCTCCATCCTCCCGGCCGATGAAGTTGTAGCCGTCGTGGAGCCGGAAGTCCGTACCCCGCATGGGACCCTCAATGCAGACCAGCCAGCCCACCACCGGCTCGCTGACGCTGCCCACGCCGCCGACGGAAGAGACGGTCTTGGGGAAGGAACCGATGCCGCCGCTGGGAGGCGTGGTCTTGGGGAAGTCCCCAACGCCGCCGCTGGGAGGGGTGGTCTTGGGGAAGGAACCGATGCCGCCGCCGGAGGCATTCCGGGGGTCCTGGGTCTTGACGAAGGAACCGCCGCCGTAGCTGCCGCCGGAAGCATTCCGGGGGTCCTGGGTCTTGGGGAAGGAACCGATGCCGCCGCCGTAGCCGCCCTGGTTGGGGTTCGCGGTCTTGGGGAATTCTCCGCCGCCGTAGCCGCCCTGGCCCGCCTCCACCGGCGCGGCCCCGCACTCCGGGCAGCGGGCATAGATGTCCGCGTTGAAATAATGTCCGTTGGGACAGGTACACATCTTGATTTCCATGATAAAACCTCCAGTTTTCTGACTGCTCCGTAAGCAGATGATATATGTTCCTATGTTCCGCCCCCAGCCCGGCGGATTGGCGCCTGAAGTTTTCAAACACGCTGCGTTTCCACCGTAGGGGCGGATATTATCCGCCCGAAGGCTTCCATTTTTTGAGCGTTTTTTGACAGGACGGGACGTTGTCGCAGATATAAGGCTGCGGGCGGATATTATCCGCCCCTACGATGACGAATTGCCAAACGCCGATTACCCCTCCCGGGGCTTCAGCCTTCCGCGGCGGGCTGTTCCTCGAAGCGGATGTCCGTGACGCTGAGGGAAAAGTCGTAGGTAAAGCCGCCGGAAACGGGGATCACGGCCACGGCGGAAATGCTCACGGGCCGGGAAAACCGGATGGTCTCCACCGCGCTTTCCCCGTCCAGCCGGAAGATGCCGTACTCCACCCAGTCGCCGCCGGACTCCTGGTACAGGAATTTCCACCGGGAAATCGGGATGCCCATATGGACTTCCGGTTCAAAATGCAATTTCAGGGACCAGACATTGGGCACCGGTTTGTCCGCCCGGATACACCAGGTGTTGGCGCTCCCCCACCGGAACCGCTCCCAGTCCCCCATCAGGGTCTCGAGGTACCCCAGGTCGGCCTCGCCGCAGCGGGAGCAGATTCTGGGCTGCCCCTGGGCGGCATCCTGCCAGCTATGGCCCAGAGGCTCCCCCTGGGTTTCCCCGCAGCGGGCGCAGGTTTCCGGCTCCGTGCAGGTGGCCGCCTGCCAGTCGTGGCCCAGGGGCTCCCCCTGGGTTTCCCCGCAGCGGGCACAGGTTCTGGGTTCCGTACAGGTGGCGTCCTGCCAGTCATGGCCCAGAATGGAGCCCTCCAGCGCGCCGCACCGGGCGCAGGTCTTGGGCGTGGAGCAGGTGGCCTCCATCCAGGTGTGGCCCAGGGCCTCCCCATAGGTTTCCCCGCAGATGGCGCAGGTGTAGGGGTGAAGGCAGTCCGCTTCCTTCCAGACGTGGACATAGCGCACCAGCATCAGGCTCAGCGCCCCCAGAATCAGCAGCACCACGGCGGCCAGCACCAGCACGCCGAGCTTTCTTCCCCCGTCGCCGGGGCCCTTTTTCCGTTTCCGTCCGCCGGAGGGTTTCGCCGGCGAGGGCTGCTTGGGCGGAGGGGACTGTTTCGGCGGGGCGGAGGCTGCGGGCCGCTCCGGCGGGGCGGATTCCTCCCTCCGCGTGGGGGCCTCAGCCCCCGGAGCCTGGCCCCGCATGGCGGTCCGAAGCGCCCCGGCGGAAGCGAAGCCGCCCTCGGAGGACAGCCCCTTTTCCAGGGCCGCCGCCATGTGCCGCGTCAGTCCGGGAATCTCCCCGGGACGCTCGTCCGGTTCCCTGCCCAGGCAGTCCAGGAAAATCCGGCAGAGGCTTGCCACATCCTCCCTGGGATTTCTGCCGGGGTTATCCCCGATCCGGGGAAGTCGGGGGCCGCCCCTGGAGTCCAGCACAATGGCCTCCCAGTCCAGTCCCCCGTGGGAGAAGCCCTCCCGGTGGAACAGGTCCAGGGCCTCCATAAGCCCGTCCAGAATGCCCAGGGCCTCCTCGGGCAGCAGGAAGCCGCCCCGCATTTCCACATATTTTTTCAGGCTGCTGCCCCGGATCTGCTCACAGACCCGGTAGCAGGTTCCGTTCTCCTCAAAGGTCACTTCGGTTCCGGAGACCTCCGTCAGCCGGCTGTCCCGGCCCAGGGCCTGGGAAACCCGGCGGAACCGGGCCGCGCCCCTGGCGAAGGCCGGGCCGGCAGGCTTTACCTGCGTACCCTCCCGCCGGGCGGCGTCCTTGGGGTAGAATTCCAGCAGCCGCACCGGCTCCCCCAGGGACTGATCCAGCGCCAGGTAGGCGATGGCCCCGGGGAACTCCTCCAGAACCTTGCCCACCAGGAACCGTCCGGCCAGCACCGTCCCCCGGGGAAGCTGATGGGGCAGGTTCTGCTCCTCCTCCCGGGTGCCGCAGCGCTGGCACACCGGCTGGTCGGTCAGGTCCATGCACCCGTAGCACCGTCTTTGTGCCATTGAATCCCCTCTTTTCCTCCCGCGCCGTTTTTTCCCGACCCGGGTTTTGGGCTTTCCTCCCCTAGAGGGTATAGAAAGACCCATCATACAATGTGTCAATTATAAATCCACATATTTCCATTGTCAATAGTCGACCGGAAAGTCTAAAAAATTTCCGCCCCCCGCCCCGGCAGAGGGAGAAATCAGTACAATTGACAATTAACAATTGACAATTGACAATTAAGAATTGAAGCGTCCAAAACTTGCTGTCATTGCGAACCAGCGCGCACGCTGGTGTGGCAATCCCCCAACAATTCAGGGCGGTTCGTTAGGGCGTTTGTCCGTTTTTGTACATTTCCCCTCTGTCCGGGGGATTGCCACGCCAGTGTGCGCACTGGCTCGCAATGACAGCGTTTATTCGCTAAACACCAATTTGCCGTTCGCCCCAGGCCGGCCCTGGGGCGGGAACCCCTGTAAAAACGCGCCCCGCCCCGGGGAGGGCGGGGCGGGGGCGGGGCTATTTTTTGTTTTTGAACTCATTCAGGATTTTCGCGTCCTGGCACATCAGCTTCAAATCGCTGCTGCAGCCGTTGAACATTTCATTCATCTCCGTCGCGCCGGCGGAGCTGAAGCTGCTGAGGTCCAGCTCCTTCAGGCTGCTGCAGCCTTCGAACATCCCGCTCATGCGAAACACATTGGTGGTGTTAAAGCCGCTGACGTTCAGCGTTTCCAGCTTGCTGCAGCCGCAGAACATATTGTATGTATTCGTCACGCCGGAGGTATCGAAGCCGCTGAGGTCCAGCTCTGTCAGGCTGCGGCAATGGAAAAACATACTGGCCATATTCGTAACCTTGGCGGTGTCAAAGCCGCGAAGGTCCAGCGCCGTCAGACTGCCGCAGCTCAGGAACATCGCTCCCATATCTGTCACCCTGGAGGTATCAAAGCCGCTGACATCCAGAGCCGTCAATCTGCTGCAGAGCCGAAACATGGAATCCATATTCGTCACATTGCCGGTATCAAAGCCGGTCACGTCCAATGCCGTCAGGCTCTGGCACGTATAAAACATTCCCTCCATATCTGTGACCCGGGAGGTGTCCAGGCAGCCGCCGAAATCCATGGACTCCAGATTGGAAAAGCCCGCAAACATCCAGGAAGCGTTGGGATTGGGCGCGATCTTCCCGTTGGCGGCAATATGGAGATCGCTGCCCTCCATCCAGGCCGCAATGGTTCCGTCACCCGCTTCGGATACATCCCAGGCGCCGTCCCCCGCGATAAAAAAGGGCTGCTCCCCGGTATTGTGAAAGGTGACCGTCCGCACATCAGCGCGGGTAAACTCCGTCTGTCCCCAGAAGAATTGGTTTCCCATTTCCGTGTAGCTGACATCCGAAAGGTTCTCTCCCGCCGCCATGGTGAAGGTTTCCCGGAGCAGCGCGGAGGAGATGGCTTCCGGCTCCGTCTCAGGGAGGGTCGTTTCCGGCTCCGTCCCAGGGGCCGCCACGGCGGCGGAGGTGCTTTCCCCGCCGGAGGGGAGGGGCGTTTTTTCCCGTCCGGTCAGAAGGAGGATTCCCACCACCCCGGCCACCACAAGCCCCGCCGCGGCGATCCATTTCAGGTATCCGGCGGGCCTGGGCTTTTCCGGCTTCGGGGCGGGCTTGGGTTTCTCTGCCTCTGCGAACAGGGCCTTCGACAGCTCCCCCACGCCGGGATAGCGGTCCCTGGCCGCAATGGCCATGCCCTTTTCCAGCGCGGCCCGCTGCCCCCGCGTCAGACCGGGGATTCCCGCCCAGTCCGGCTGCTCCTCCCCCATGGAGCGGGAGAGGGCATCCGGGGGAACCGCTCCCGTGAGGCAGTAGTAGACGGTGGCGCACAGGGCGTACTCGTCCGACCAAGGACCGATGCCGCCCCGGTTGCGGTACTGCTCCATGGGCGCGAAGCCCCGCTTCACAATGGTCTCGGTGGAGGAGGTCAGGTCCCGGTCCGCGTCGGGATGCTCCACGACCCGGGCCGCGCCGAAATCCAGGAGCTTCGCCCCGCCCAAAGGCTCCAGGATGATGTTGTCCGGGCTGATGTCCCGGTGGACGATCTCCGCCCGGTGCACCCGGTCCAGCGCCTCCATAATGGGCCTGAGAATCCGCAGGGTCTCCTCCACGCTGAGCTTGCCGCCCCGCATCCGGACATACTGGGCCAGGTTGGAGCCCTTGACGTATTCCATGACAATGTAGGCGGTGCTGTTCTCCTCAAAACAGCTGTAGATGCCCACGATCTCCGGCACCTCGGAGAACTTCGCCAGGGCCCGGGCCTCCCGGAGGAACCGCTCCCGGCTGGCATCGTACTGGGTCCGGGATTTGGTGGTGTACAGCTGCACCCCGGTCCCCTGGGCCGTGTCCCGGGTGACCATGGAGCCGGGGAAGAATTCCTTGACGGCCACCTCCCGTTCCAGCTCCCGGTCCCAGCCCAGATAAGTGATGCCGAAGCCCCCCTGGCCCAGAACCCTTCCGATGACGTACTGCCCCCGCAGCACCGTGCCGGGCTGGAGCTGATGGGGGGCGTTCCCCTGCTCCCGCGTCCACCCGCAGACCGGGCAGACCTCCTCCTCCGTAAGCCTCATGCACCCTGGACACCGCCGCTTCTCCATTTTCTTCGCTCCCTTTCCGTGATTCCGGAAACCATTGTACCGCAATTTTCCCAACGATGCAACATTTTCTGGCAGACCGCAAAGAAGAATAACCCACCAACCGCCCCATCGGGAGAGAAATTGTTGGCGACCTCTAAAAACTACTTTTTGGCGTTTTGGGCGAGAGATTTTGTTCCAACAAAAGTTTTGAAAAGTTCGGAATACTGGATGTATTGCGGACTTTTCAAAATGCATGCTCCGGCAAAAGATCCGTCCAAAACCCAAAAGGGTAGTTTTTAGAGGTGCCCTGTTGTTTATCGCACTTAAATAGAACTGTCATTGCGAACCAGCGCGCCAGACTGTCTAACGAATCACACTCTTAGGCAGCTTGGTACCGTTTCGTATTCATTTTCCGAGGAAATCACCTCAGAAAACAGGAAGTAGACTATT